>CACXEU010000039.1 GCA_902766735.1 uncultured Lachnospiraceae bacterium | reverse complement strand
GTCGCGCTATGCATCTTCGCCGAAATATGCCTTTTGGTGAGCAAGCTCCCCACAGGCAATTCGGCTCACCTGCGCACCGCTTGTAGAAACGCGCAAATTAAAATTTATACAATAAAATCATAAAAAAGCACGTAGAGCCCAAGGTTTATGAGGTAGCCCAAAACTTAGACTCTACGTGCTTTGTATTTGATAGATGTGTCCCAAAACTTAGACTCTTCGCGCTTTATCTTTAGCAAGAGGTGCTCCCAATCATATATGAAAAAGCACTTCTGGGTTACAACTACTACTTGTTAAAGGTATAAATAGTATTGTAACTGTAGAACACACCTGATGTAGTTATGTCGTAAAGGAATTTACAGTAAAGAGGTGAACTCTTGTCTAATGAAGCAACATCTAATACTGTGTTCTTTGTATTTAATGTGTATGATTTTGCGTTACTAAAATCCTTGTTTGGTGAGAATGTAAAAGTGTATGAGTAATACTTGTCATCATTCGGATTCATATTACCTGCAAGGAAATCACTTTTGATTCCTTTAAGACTCTTTGGAACTGTAACCATAACAGGCGCTGGAGTAATCTTATTAAGATCGTTTGCCACATCTGTGTAGAAACTTTCTGCTTTAATATATTCAACACCTTCCTCTAGGATAACGCTACTAAGGGATTTTCCTGTAAATGCATTTGCTTCAACTTCCTTGACATTTCCAGGTATTATTACATTTTTAATTGCAGTATCTGAACAAAAATCTTTAGGAATAGATGTCATTGATTTTGAAATTGTAATCTTATTAAGATTTCTGTTGGCATTAAAACACGACCACCCACATTTTACAACTGAATCAGGAATTACAACGTCTGTAAGTGCACATTGTGCAAATGCCATGCTTCCGATTTTTTTAATATTATTAGGGATTGTAATGCTTTTTAAGAAACTGCAGTATGCAAACATTTCAGCAGGTATTGCTGTCATGTTCTTTGAGAGTGTAGCCTTTGAAAGTGAAGTTGAGCTGAAACAAGAATCACCACACTTTGTAACTGAATCAGGAATTACAATTGTATCTATGTTGCAGTAAACGAAAGCTGAATCACCAATTTCCTTAATGTTGCTAGGAATAGTCAGGTTTTTAAAAGTAGCTACTGTGTTTCTTAAGCGATCTCCATGGAACATTCCATCAGGAATAACAGTCATTTTATTTGAGAATGTAAAGTCGGTAATTGGTGTGTCAGCGAAACAGTAATATCCGCATCTCTTAACTGAGTTTGGAAGTACAACTTTCTTGAGCTTTGTGTCGCAAAATGCATACGAACCAATAGTTGTAAGCTTCTTGTTGAATTTCACGCTTGTAAGAGGAGATTTTGCAAATGCATTAACGCCGATTTCCTTGACATTCTTTGGAAGAGTTACTTTTTTGAGTCCACTGCCATAAAATGCATAATTACCGATTTTTTTAATTTTGCTGTGCATCTTTACGGAAGTGAGTTTCTTCGCACCGTAGAATGCGTAGTTATTTACTTCCTTACAGCTTGTTGGAAGAATAACTTTCTTTACGGATGTGTTCTTGAAAGCGTAAGGAGAAATGCCTTTTACACCCTTAGGAATCTTGACAGTTTTCTTCTTTCCTGTGTATTTTACAAAGTATTTATCTTTTGAAATTTTCATTCCGTTTTTAGTGGTGACAGCATATCTCTTTGTCTTTAAAGAAGATTTGACAACAAACTTGAGAGCGTCTGCCACGTTAGTAGGAATTTTTTTAGCCTCGAATTTCCATTTAATATTTGATAATGTGCCAAGATCATCATTAATTTCATTGTCTACTTCGACTTTTTTTACCGATTTAGGAACTGTAATTGACTTCAAATTTTTGCAGTAAAGAAAATAAGGATCTTCATATGTAGAACCGTAAGTAAATGAGTTTACTGAAACAGTCGTACAACCTTTCCTAATGCTCAATTTTTTTGTAGATGCTGGAACAAATACAAGCTTTTTACCATTTTTTGTATAGATGTTGTTTCCGTAAGTTTTGTATTTTTTGTCACCCTTCCATGTCTGAACTTTCTTTGCCTTGTTGAAAAATTGCATTTTGTCAGGATTGAACCCGGAATTAAGTTTGACGACTGATGCTTTTGGGGTAATATCTTCAACACCGAGCACTTCAATTCTGTGATTGTAGTATATGTCGTGGTACCATTCGTCTAAAAGATTATATGATTCATCTGCAACAAAAGTAAAATCACCCGGCATAGTAACTGTATTGATAGTTCCGTTTGCCATGCAACATTTTCCGATTTCTTTTACACTGTTTGGAATAACGATACTGTCCATCTTAAGTTCACTAAGACAGTAAAATCCAAGCTTTGTTACAGTGTTTGGAATAGAAATCTTCTTAACATTTTTGAGACCTTTGAAAGCATAATCTGCAATTGCAGTAATTCCAGGGGTGATAACTATTTCTTTAATGTCATCTGCTTTTACAGTTTTGAGATAAGATGAATCAGCCACACCTGATCCGCTAACTGTAAGCACACCGTTGTTGAACTGATAAGAAATGTTATTGTTTATTATTTCATCTTCAAAAACTGTAGCAAGGTGGTTTTCCTGAGCTATATTATTTGTAGATGCATAAACAGTAGCAGGCTGCGTAAATGGAACAAACGTGCTACCGCATGTGCTTGATAATGTGATAGCAGCAGCCAATACTAAAATTGATTTTTTCATAATAATACCTCCATCTTTAGAAATAAAATTTTTTTGTTTTATATCATTGTAAACGAAGCTTGTCGGTATAATATTTCACATATTAAAAAAATTTGTTTTGAATTGCGGTTTGTAGTGTATGGATGGAAAGTGTGATATGATGATGAGTAGTTAGGTGAAGATGAGTATTATCACATGTGGGATATGCTCTTAATGGGTTAAGTAACAGCTTTGAGGAATTAGCAAGTTCGTGGAGATATAATTATGGATATTATTAAAACAGAAAATTATTACAGAACACTGAATGGTGACCACCTCTGTTCCTGTGATTATTGTAGAAACTATTATAAAGCGGTCAAGGAAACATATCCGGAATTGTCAGATTATCTGGTAGGAATGGGAGTCGATGTTGAGAAACCATTTGAAACAATGCCCCTTGAACCATATGAAGGCATTATTGAATATATTGCTGTTCAATATATAGTTATGGGAAATGCCACTGTTTTTAAAAGCGCAGATGTTAATGGCGTTCATATAGACATTGCTAATTCACATCCTGAGACAGATATAGACGAAGAACACTTTGTCATTGAAATATCGCCTATAAGATTGAAATGGACTGTTTAAACAAAATCCAGTTCATCAAATAAGAATGAGATTAAGTCAAGCTATGTGGCTTGGCTTTTTATGACATGATGTCATCAAAAACTGCTGACATGATGTCATTAATTTTTTCTTATTTTCCAGATTCAAAGTAGCCAATAAAGAAAGGAAGAAAGAAGAAATGAATGTTGAAGAGTTTAGAAAAGTGATTCAGCGACGAATTTATGTCGAAGAGATAAGTAGGGGCGAATGGGCAGAAGGAATTAGTTATTAGCTAACTAAGGAGAGTGCACATAAAGCAATATAGATATACTATGCTTAATATGGTGTAATTAAGAAGATACAAGGAGAACTTACAATGAAAGAAGAAACAATTAGCACAAAGGAATGGAATTTAAAGCAAATAATATGTAATTACACACCACAGATTGCATTATTTATTCCAGTCACTGGATTTATACTTCGTGGAATACTAAATATTATATCGTTTTTGAAAGCAAGCGGTTACTACGGATATTATGGCATAACTAAAGAAAATATGATTTTTAATAATATGATTAATATTTATGATTGCATTATTATGGGAATAATAGCATTATTTTATTGCAGCTATTGTATTCTTGCCGTTAGAAGAATATTGAGTAGAAAAATTAACATCTTATATTGGGGTGTGTTTTCAAATTATATCGTATTGCTTTTTATATGTGTAGTTATACTAAAAGAATTAAGTTTTGCAAGTTTTATAGCATCATTTTTTTTACTACCAATTCAAGGTGTATTAACGTATGCAATAGGTTACTGTCTTGCATATCCAATGCAAAGTGATTTTATTGAGAAGAATAAAAAAAATAAAATAAAAAAAAGCAATACCAAAAGGAAAAGCGCAAACAAAAATGCATGGGGAGACAGAGAATATATGATAATGGGTATAATTATTTTTACAGGAGCATTATTAATGGGAATATTTTTTACATATAAACAAGGGTATGATGCTGCAAAATCACAGAAAAAGTATGGCGTAATTAACATTAACAGTGAGACATATGCAGTAATTGGAACAAATGAAAATATAATTATTGCACAAAAGTGTGAATATGATGAAAAGTCATTGAAGATTTATAATGATACATATGTAAATATAAATAAACAGGATAAACTAATTGAATATCATATATTTGAAAGTGTCAAATTAAATAATAGATAAAACAATAATATTATTATAAATATAGTGATAAATGTAACAAAAGAAACTATGAATACCAAGAGCTAAGGGATGGGAAATATAAACCCAATCCGGTTCGACGGGTAGAAATACCCAAAGAAGCAATTGCTTTTATCGGGACGAAAGACAGTTTTAGTGATGTAGAAGAAATTTTGGCGTTGTCTGAAAGGGCAAAGGTACCAATTCATGTTTTTGATGGTTGTAATCATTCGTTAGAAACGGAAGATGCTTTGAAGAATATTGAAATAATTGAAAAGACGATGAAAATAACCAAGGAATTTATTGGGGATGAAAGTGGAACATATATTTCTGAAGATATGCCATCATCGGATGAGAAGTTTATACGAAAATAATACTTAGCTTTGCGAGGAGAAGATTATGTTTAGACAAATGAGAAGATTTAAGCAGCAGTTGACTGATGTTGGGGTAAAAGAAATATTAAAAAATTGCCTATTGGAACGGCATACGCCATGTGGACAGGATTTGGTATTGTTGGGACGTCTGTTTTAGGGATGATGGTATTTAAAGAAAAAATATCCTTATTACAAGTAATATGCATAGTTCTAATTATATGTGGAATTGTGGGATTGAAACTTTTAGATAAATAAAAAAAGTAAAAGCACATAAAATTTTGGTGTTGATCAGGAAAATCTGGAAGACAAGGCTACAAGCATCGTTAACATTGCAAAGGTAATGAAGGTCTTTGGGATGGATGAAATTGAATATGAAGGCCTTCGTAATATTGCAAAACTTGTAATTGCCTTAGCAGATTTGATTGAAAGTTGAATGCGGGAAATCTGATGGAATGTTGAGGGGGAAACAGTAAAAAAAGTAGTGCATGATTACCATGAAAATGATAAAATAGACTCAATAGTAAAGAGTATGGGATTTAGCTATTTGAGAAGGGGATGCCTATGATTCGAAACGGAAAAGCTTTTAGAAGTCTTGCATTACAAGTGTCTGTATTCTTCCTTGTTGGAATTTTACTGACAGGTTTTTTATCATATTTTATATTGACGGATAATGCAGATAAAAATGTGGTGGAGGAAAAGAAAAATCTATCTTCCGGAATTGCTACGGATGTGGATTCATCCATTCGTGAAGTGAAATCGCATGAGTGGGTAATCGCTTACCTGTCAAAACATCTGCAGGATGAAACATTGGATTTAGAATATGATTGTTCCGAAAAGACGGAGGAAAAAACTCGTGACTTAACATCTAGAAATAAAGGGTTAAGTATCTATGAGGCCACAGCGGAGGAACTGGATCGTCTTTCGGAAGAAGAACAGAAAATTTATGCGGAAATCGTATTTAATAAGTGGTTGTCACGCTTAAATAATTTAAAGATGGCTTATCATGTGAGTTATCTCTATTTTCTGGCGACGAATGATGAATATAAGGAATGTTTCTTTTTTGTCAGTGCTTCTGATGGGAAAATGAAACGAAGCTCAAAAGCGGGAGATGCATATGTCTTTGGAACGAAGGTGGAATTAAATCAGGATCAGTCTAATGCTTTTCGAGAACTAAAAGGCGGAGAAGATTATCTGGTTTATACAGAAGGCTTTATGGATCGATATCGCTACCTGTTTAAAGTCGGGGATTATAACTTCATTACCGGAATGACATTCAATATTTCCGAAATCAAGCAGGATGTAAAACAGCGAACGATTCAAGGTGTAATCGGATTTATCATGCTTCAGATTTTGCTTTCTTCATTTTGTCTGATTCTCATTGATATTTTTGTATTGAGACCATTGAAACGAGTAAATTCCAGTGTTAATAAATATGCAGAATCTAAGGACAGTGAGAAAATCAGAAATCAATTAAAGAAAATACATTCAAAAAATGAAATCGAGGTATTATCGAAAAATATATCCGAGATGGTTTTGGAAATTGATGATCATCTGGAAGAAATAAAAAATATTACGGCTGAGCAGGAACGAATCAGTGCGGAGTTAAATGTTGCAACAGAAATTCAGAACCATATGCTTCCGAATATCTTTCCACCGTTTCCGAATATTGCGGAGTTTGATATCTATGCCAGTATGCGGCCGGCGAAGGAAGTAGGAGGAGACTTCTATGACTTCTTCATGGTGGATGAAAAACATGTGGCTCTGGTTATGGCGGACGTGTCCGGAAAGGGTGTTCCGGCAGCACTGTTTATGACAATTGCAAAGATTTTGATTAAGAACAGGGCATTGCTTGGAGAGTCACCTTCTTCGATTCTTGAAAATGTAAATAATCAGATTTGCGAAGGCAATGAAGTGGGATTCTTTGTAACTGTATGGCTTGCAATCATTGACATTGAAACGGGTCAGGGAATTGCAGCCAATGCAGGTCATGAGCACCCGGTACTGTGCAGGAAGAATGGAACGTTCGAATTAGTGGAGTATTGTCATTCCTTGGCTGTGGCGGCTATGGAAGGAATGAAATTTAAAGAGCACACCTTTGAACTGTATCCGGGAGATCGAATCTTCGTTTATACGGATGGTGTTCCGGAAGCAACGAATACGAAAAATGAACTGTATGGAACAGACCGTATGTTACAAGTACTGAATAATCATAAGGACCTCGAATTGAAACAACTTCTGAAGATGTTGAAAAAGGATATTGATGATTTTGTAGGAGAAGCGACACAGTTTGATGATATTACCATGCTGATGTTTATTTATCTGGGGAAAGAAGAGGATAGTGAATGAAAAAAAGAAATAGTGTAATTGACATCATGAAAGGAATACTGATTCTTTCTGTTATGTTCTATCATTTGATTTATCGAAACCAGGGAAGTGTATTGGACGAAATCATCAGAGAGTTCATCTACTTCGGACTTCCGGTCTTTATGCTTCTGAGCGGATATTTTTATTGCTTCTCTAATGAAGATGTATTCGGAATGTTTTGGTGCAGAATGAAGCAAATTGTCTTAAAGACATGTCTTATTACGGGAGTACTTTTGATACTCTTTGGACCGTACTTTATGTTAGTTCACGGCTATACGATGCGGAGTTGGGTAAATGATGTAGTAACGACTTATCTGAGACCAGAGTTGGTAGCTAAAATTGCTCCGTCTTTTGGTGAAACGGGACAGCTCTTTAACAATCTTTCACCGGTTTGGTTTATGTGGACTCTGGCATGGGCAACGATTGTATTTTATTTGGTCATGTATTTTGTAAGAAAGCGCACATGGATGATGGGAGTATCAGCAGTTGTTCTTATGATTATCGGAGCAGTATTTTATGTGAAGATACCACCACAGTCCTGGAGCATTCATCTGGCTCCACTTTATGCTGGAATCATGATGCTTGGTGCTATTCTTGGAAAATATCGGGGAATTGAAACCCTGTGTAAGATTCCTATGATTCCTGCGGTGGTTATAGCTGTGATTGGAGGATTTCTTCATTACCAGATTTTTGAAAAGTTTGGATCGGATTGGCTCTACTTGAGCATTTTCCGTGTGGATAAGGATTTTAACGGAATCTTTACATATCTGACGGTGACAATTTTTATTTTGGAAATGTTCCTTGGTGGATTTGTCCTTATGGTCTTTGCTAGAGTGATTGACAAAATCAAGGGATGTAACAAGGTATTGTCCTGGATTGGAGCACACACATATATGATTCTTCTGCTACATTGCTTGTTCGGTGGAATTACCGCAGACATTCTTCATACCTATAATAAGCCGGGACCGAATTGGTATGTAGTCCCGTTGACCACTACTGTGGTTGTGAAATCGGTGATTACATTTATTGTTTCCCTGGCAGCTTGTTCCAGTGTCGTGTTCGTATTGGAACGGATGAAACTATTTCGACGGAAAGCTACACAGTCGGAGTGATATTTTATTACTGGATTGTGGTAGCACCATATACCATAACAAAACCAGAGATGGTAAAAAAATAATGACGAAAAGGAGAATTTGATGATGAAACTATTATTTTATGCAGCAAAGGACTATGACAAACAGTATTTTAATTCCGTGTTGGAGAAATTCCCGGAAATTGAAATAGAATTTCTAGACCATGAATTAGAACCAAGGTCGGCAGTTCTTGCAAAAGGATTTGATGCGATTTGTGCATTTGTTAGCGCAGATGTTGGTGCGGAAACATTGGAGATTTTGAATCAGTGCGGTGTAAAAACTGTACTGATGCGATGTGCAGGATTTAATAACGTTGATACGGGAAAGGCAAAGGAACTGGGAATTACAGTAAAGCGCGTTCCGGGATATTCGCCGGAATCTGTTGCAGAACATGCCATGGCATTGGCGTTGGCAGCAAACAGAAGATTATACAAGGCGTATAATAAGGTGCGTGAAAATGATTACACTTTAAAAGGACTCCGTGGTATGAATTTCTACGGAAAGGTGGCAGGTATTGTGGGTACCGGTAAGATTGGTGCAGCAATGTGCAGAATTTGCCGCGGCTTTGGTATGAAGGTGATTGCCTATGATATATATCAGAATCCGGATTTAAAGGACTTCGTGGAATATGTTTCCCTGGATGAATTATTGGCGAAGAGTGATTTGATTTCTCTTCACTGTCCGTTAATGGATTCCACATACCATATGATTAACATTGAGACAATTAAGAAAATGAAAGACAATGTGATTTTCGTAAATACATCTCGAGGCGCTCTGGTTAATACACAGGAATTGATAGAAGGAATTCGTATGAATAAGTTTCTGGGAGTGGGACTGGACGTATACGAAGAAGAAACCGGAAATGTATACGAAGATCATTCGGATGACATTATGGAGCATTCCGTAACTGCCAGATTGTTAGCATTTCCGAATGTAATCATTACTTCTCATCAGGGATTCTATACGATGGAGGCGTTAACAGCGATTGCTGAAACCACATTGCAGAATCTGATGGATGCGAAAAACGGCATTCATAATGAGAATGATATTGCGTAGGAGTGTTGGAAAAAAGGAGAAAGAAGTATGAAAAAATCAATTGCTGTTTTTATGGCAGTGATGCTTACAGCACTATCCTTTCAGATGACGGATGTCAGTGCGGCAAAAAAGAAAGGAAAAGTAACAAAGATTACTGCAACAAAGACAGTTTCTATGAAGGTCGGAGAAAAAAAGACCGTTAAGGTTTCAGTAAAGACGAAAGGCAAGGCATCAAAGAAATTTAAAGTCATTCCTTCCGTAAAAGGTGTTGTAAAGGTAACGGTGAAATCCGGAAAGATTATTTTGACCGGTGTGAAAGCCGGAACAACAAAGTTGACTTTAAAATCCAAGGCGAACAAGAAAAAGAAAACTGTTGTAACTGTAAAGGTTACCCCGGCTACCGTGGTAAAGGATACAACGATGGAGGTTAGACAGTTAGATTATAGACGGCTTGCTTTAAGGTTTTCGAAAGCGGTTCGACTGGACGTGGCGAATTTCACGGTGGAAACAAAAAAAATTTCGACGGGAAAATATCTTAACATAAAAAAAGTGAGAAGTCTGTCAAAGATTGATGAACAGAATTATGTCATAGTGCTTGAAGATGAACTTGATGATAATGAAATCGTAAGAATTACGCTTAAGGGCGTGAACAAAACAAATCTTGTTAAGGAATTTGAATGTAGCCCGTCAGTGAAGAATTGGGTATATGAAAACCTCTTTAAGGAAACCGTGAATGAAGAAGTTAATCGAACCATTCAATTTTTTAACTATCTTGAGTCCTCATATGGAAAAGTAGTAAGCTTTACGAATCTCCCTAGCGGAATTAAGTATACCAAAACTTCAAAAAATGTTACTTTGAGCGGTAAAATCAGTAAAGCAGGAATTTATAAATCAAAACTTGTGATTGAAGGAGAAAAAGGAAGTCGCCAGACTATTAATTTGGTATTTATTGTTGGATCGGAAAATGAAATTTGCGCATACTTCCCTAAGAATGTTCATTATGTTTACTCATCCCAGTCCAATAGCATGAATTATGAAGGTGAATCATATGGTTACATTTCCGGTGGAAGCGGTAGTTATTACATTGATGTAATGGATAATGCAACAATCTTTGATGTTACTTATGATGATACAAATAATTGCTGGCATTATTTGACAGAATCTAAGAATGCGACTTATACTGGAAAACTTATTATCACAGATGCGAATAATTCCGGAATTAAAACCATTGGAAATGTTGTGGTTGAAACAAAGTTAGCGAAAAAAGTAAGCGGAAAAGTTACTACTGCAGCTGGGAAACCGGTTGCAAATGCAAAAGTGGAAGTAAAAGCGCAGAAGTATATTGATGGTTTTGAGTCCACCTCAGTTAAGACAGATGAAAAAGGCGAATACCATATGTATGTTGCTGCTGGAACCTTTAATTTTGAAGCATCTATGAATGAAGGTTACACATTCCAACTGGATAAAGTGATTTCCGGTGATACGGTGCTTAATTTCAAACTTCCATTATATCAGGTCCGGTTAAAATCCAGTGATCCGGCTATTTCAGCATTGGGTGAAGCATATTGGGAAGAAAATGGAGAAACTTGCGGAAAAGGATTATCCGTATTCTTGACGAAGGGTACGCATGAAATTAAATCTGAAGCGGTTCTATCGGAAGGAAAAATGTATTATGGTTCGGCTAAAGTGACTGTAATCGGTGATATGACGGCGACAGTAACAATTACAAAGATTGATTTACCGGTACTGACAGAAGGGACCCATAGTCTGAAATTAAATGAAAATTATGATTACTATTTCTTCGTTCCGGAAAAAACGGGTTATTATTCCTTTAGTTCTTCTAATAGCGATGGTGATCCGAGAGGAATTCTATATTTAGCAGCGGATATGGGAGAAGACATTGCGGAGGGCGATGACGAGAATAATCTGAATTTTGAATTCACCGCATCTTTAGATAAGGGTGTTCCTTATGTTCTTGCACTAAAGGATTACGAAGGTGACGGAACAGAAGCTGATGTTACAATTGAATATTACGGTTTAAAATAGTGTCAGAAGAACCTGGTCTTGGCCAGGTTCTTTTTTACAGCATTACTTTTATAATTAAATGTTTTGATGACCAAAATATTTGTTGACAAAATGTCGCAATAGGATTACAATGAGTTTTGCAAAGCTTTGTGAAAAACTTAAGAGAAATGAAAGGAAATTGAAAAATGAGAAATATGAAAAAGAGAATCGTAGCAATGGGATTAATGGCTACTATGTCATTAGGTTTAGCAACTAGCGCATCAGCAGCAACAGCAAAAAGCGGAATTGGAAAATTAACATTAACAACAACAAAGGCTACAGGAACAACAACAATTTCAACAGCTGCTCATCCTGCAACAGGATTTGCTGGATACGTGAAAGTAACAGCAACAAATACAGATGGAAAGAAGAAAACAAAAGTCAATACTCTGTATAGTAGCCAGACATCAGTTACTGTTAAAAAATCAGAAGTTGGATCTGGAAAGTCAAACTTGAAGAAAGCATCTAGTGTACATGAAGAATTATATTTCGGTGTGGAACAGAAAGAATTCACAAAAAAATTGTCATTGTCTATCTAGTTTAAAAGTTTGTCCACCTGCATCTTTGTTGCAGGTGGATTTCTTGTGTTGATTGGTTACAAATTGGGACTGAGGGATAAAAAATGAGAAAGAAATTACTATTGATGGTCGTATGCACATTTATGGTTTTGAATTGTTGTGCATGTGATAAAAATGAACCAGTAAAAAAAACGAAGGATGAGGTAACGGAACTAAATCCTTTTAAATCTGTGACAGATGATTTATTAGTAGCTCGCGAAGGCGGAGAGTGTACTGCATTATATTATTACGATTACGACAGGAATGGTTATTTGTACGCTTGTGGACGGAAAAACTGTTCTCATAACATTGAAGAGTATCAAAATGGAATAATACAGTGTGATGCAATAATAGACGGAGCAACGTATTATCCATTTGTTTATAATGATAGAACGTTCTATTTTGTTGAGGGGGATGAAGGATATTCCTTATGGAGCTCAAAGCAGGATGGAACAGATAAAAAGAAAAAAGCGGATTTGAATTTTACTTTGAACACAGAGTCAAAGGGTGTTAGATGTCAGGATAAGGTTTATGTTTCTTCCAGAGAAGAGGTCTACGAGGAAGTTGAAGAGGGACAGGAAGAACAGGTTGGCGGTGCGGCTGAGGTATATGAGATTGATTTATCAAAGGGATCGGTAAAACAATTGACGAATCTTGGGACCTATGCAGATGCCAATTGCGAAGATATTCATTTCTATGATGGAAAGTTAATTATTTCTTATTTTTGCAGAGAAAAAACCTATGCTGAGGCCGGTTTCGATAATGTTGCAAAATACATAGAGTGGGCTCAGTCAGAAAAATTTTCACATCAGGAAAACGTAAAGAGGATTGGACTTCGGAAAAAGAAATATGTTTATGATTTAAAAACAAAGAAGTTAAAACCGTTTGATATCGGATTTGAATGTCAGTTTGAAGAATATAAGGGACTTGAATGTATGGACGGGTCCTATGTGATTCTTGGATTTGATAAAGATACGGTAGTCTATTTGGAACCTTTGGCAGGTGATTATACTGTGTATTCCTATAATATGAAGACCAAAGAACGAAAAGAAATATTCTCTTCTTTTATGAATATGGAAACGCTAAATGATGGTATCGTTTATATTACTTCTATGGAAATGGACGAGGCAACGAAAAAAGAACGGGAACCAAGGGTTGATTTAAAACAGCCTCCAAAGTATTACAGTTATAATTTGGAAACCGGAGAGTTGAACGAAGATCATTATGGCGAAGAGGGAAAAGTTTTCTACGCAATTGATCGGAATGAAAAAGGTCTACTGGTAAATGAAACAGCTTTTGACGAGAATTATGAAAGCTATGATGAACATGACATTAGAGAAATAAATATAAAGTAGTAAAAAAAGAACGCCGATTATGGCGTTCTTTTAACGTGGATAATTATTACCTTTCAAGTTTATATTTAAATCGTTATGAGATTTTTCCGTCTGCGGAACAAGTCAATGTGATTGTTTTTTTGTATGGAATCTTGATTCCCCAAACATCCGAATGTACTGCAATGACAGTTGCAGTAGCTTTGTTGTGAGATTTAGATGAACTAGAGCTTTTAATCGACCATGTAGATGCGGGAGCGGAAGCAGTATGAGAACATTTGGTACATTTTGATGTGGAACCATCATATGTAAATGTTGCTGTAAGGGATATTTTCCATAATACTTTTCCGTCGGCATTTTTATAAGATGTTGTCTTGGTCTTTGTGATTGTCTGCTCTTTCCCAGCTCGCAATCTTAATCTTGCATATGTTGTCTCAGTGGCAATAGTAGTCGTAGAGCTTGCAATTTCGTCCGGATCTATAGCTTCTTCATTTGCCATGACAAAGCTGGAAGATGACATAATCAGTGTTAAACATAAAATTACTGCAATAAAAGCTTTTTTTAAATTTTTCATTTTCTCCTCCAAATAATTATTCAATTACTGTGTCTTCAATAATTGCGCTTTCATCCATAAAGACCTGGTGTTTATCGTATGAAAACTTAAGAAACAAGGATGTAAATAATAAAAGACACAGAATGATAGTTAGCAACATGATTTTAAGATATCGAGATAAACGAATTTTTTTTATAATTACGTTGGTATCTACGCTGGCAAAGTAAGAAGCAACGATTTCTTCGGGAGTACCAAACTCCTGAATTAAATCCTCCATTGAACTGTCCGGTGATTCGGAAAGGTAATCCACTACATTGAGCTTTAGTTTATATAAATAGTCTCGTTCTGATTTGCTCATGATTGGAAAAAGGGTTTTTGCATTTTGAATGTACTTTT
Organism: uncultured Lachnospiraceae bacterium; assembly: GCA_902766735.1. GTDB lineage: Bacteria > Bacillota > Clostridia > Lachnospirales > Lachnospiraceae > Eubacterium_G. Next base: position 52,782 of record CACXEU010000039.1, on the reverse strand, counting down.
TACTGAGTTTATTCATTATCTGAATCCTCCGTTTCAGTTTCTAAATAATTAAGAATCATTCCAACGTTATTTACAACAGATTGGTACTCGGCAGAAAGTTTTTCCAAGTACTCTGAACCGTCTGGTTCTAAATGATAGTAGACACGAGTTCGCTTGCGACCTACCAATTTAGAATATTCGGAAATCTTTCCTTCATTTTCCAGTTTATAAGCAGCAGAATAGATTGTATTTTGTGACATAGGAAGAGCATCATTAGAAACATCACTAATGATTTTTTTCATGTCATAAATATAGGTATCATTTTTCTTCAATATCGACAATATCAATAATTCTGCAATGCCGTTAAGGAAATAATTCTTACTTGCCATTCTTTTACCTCAATCATTTATTGCTAAAAGTATTATAACAAATTCAACATTTAAAGCAATGCATATTTATATATTTTTGACAAATATGGACTAATTATACATTTACGAAAAGTCATATTTTTGGTATAATTTCACCAAGACTGATATCACATTTTGATGGAATTATGATGCAAATAATGCGAAAGATAAAAACGCTTATTGAACGTGAGAAAACATATATAGGGAAGACATACATATGAGCAAAATTAAGGGAATATGGGAAACGAAAATATGGAGCAGGAGAATCGTGTTGATTCTTGCAGATATGCTTGTAGTGGTTGCTGCAGGCTTGTTTGCGTTGCTGACACGCTTCGAATTCGTTTGGGATGACATTAACAAGGAGTTTAAAGAAGCGTTTTCCTGGTCTATTTTCTTTTATATTTTAGCGGCGTTTACGATTTTCTGGGTATTTCGTCTCTATCACAGTTTATGGCGGTACGCTAGTCAGCGGGAGGCGATGAATATCTTTTGTGCCTGTGCCGTGGTACAAATTGCAGAGTATGGAATTATAGGTCTAATGGGGGCTTATCTTCCGAAATCCTTTTTCCCGTTAGCGTTTATTTATTCTTCTTTTGGCGTTATTTCCGTGCGTTTCCTTTATCGAATTCTTCGAAATCATAGTCGCGGACGTTATGCTGCAAGAAAGAAAAAAAATGTAATGATTGTTGGTGGTGGTGCGATGGGTACCATTCTCATCCGTGAAATCAACAGCAGTGAATATTTGAACTGCAAGGTTCGTTGTATCATTGATGATGATAAACAGAAGAAAGGGTGCTTTATTTACGGTGTTCGCGTGGTAGGCGACCGTGAAACCATTCTTCGCAATGTGGAAAAATATAAGATTGATCAGATTGTGATTGCTATGCCGTCACAGTCTAATAAAGTCATTCGAGGTATCTTGGATATTTGTAAGGAAACCGACTGTGAGTTAAAGACCATGCCGGGAATGTACCAGTTGGTAAATGACGATGTGCAGGTTAAGAATCTGAGAGATGTAAATATTGACGACCTACTGGGACGTGATGCTATTGTCATCAATGATGCTTCCGTGCAGGAATATATTTCAGGAAAAACTATTCTTGTAACCGGTGGTGGTGGTTCCATCGGGAGTGAACTTTGTCGACAGATTGCAAAGCGAGAACCGAAGAAACTGATCATTGTAGATATCTATGAAAACAATGCCTATGATATCCAGCAAGAGTTATTATTTAAATACCCGCGGTTGGATTTAGAAGTGTTAATTGCATCCGTTCGTGATTCTAAGCGAATTGATGACATCATGGAAAAATATAGGCCGGAAATCGTGTATCACGCGGCAGCTCATAAGCATGTGCCGCTGATGGAACACAGCCCGGAAGAAGCAGTAAAGAACAACGTCATGGGAACCTTAAATACCGTTTGGTCAGCGAACCGTTGGGGAGTGAAGCGTTTCGTGCTAATTAGCACGGATAAGGCTGTGAATCCGACCAATGTCATGGGGGCTTCCAAACGAATCTGTGAAATGATTGTTCAGGCGTATAATGCGAAGTCAAAGACAGAATATGTTGCCGTTCGTTTCGGAAATGTTTTAGGCAGTAATGGAAGTGTTATTCCGTTGTTCCGAAAACAGATTGCCAGTGGTGGACCGGTAACGGTAACCCATCCGGATATCATTCGTTACTTCATGACCATTCCGGAGGCTGTATCCTTAGTTCTTCAGACCGGAGTTTATGCGAAGGGCGGAGAAATCTTTGTCCTGGATATGGGCGAGCCGGTTAAGATTTATGATTTAGCAAAGAACCTGATTCGACTTTCCGGAATGAAAGTAGGAGAGGACATCGAAATCGTGTTCACAGGACTGAGACCCGGTGAAAAACTTTATGAAGAACTTCTGATGGATGAAGAAGGATTAAAAGAAACAGAAAATAAACTGATTCACATCGGACGACCAATTGAATTCGATGAAGAACAGTTCCATAAGAATCTGGAGGAATTAGCGGAAGCCGCGGAAGATGAATCTCAGGATATCCGTGTAATCATTCAGCGAATGGTTCCAACATATCACCCGAAGGAGTTAAAGAAGAGATGAGACAGAAAAGAATCGCGTACAATGGAATCTATAACCGCTTCGTAAAACGTGTATTGGATTTTACCATTACACTCATCGCACTCTGCTTCCTTTGGCCATTTTATCTGATTATTAGTGTATTTATTATTATAGAGGATGGTTTCCCGGTGTTTTACCGCGCAGAACGTGGGGGGTACAAGGGGAAACCATTTCGCATATGTAAGTTCCGAAGTATGATTAAGAATGCAGATCAAGTAGGTGGTGGAACGACTGCCTTAGGGGATCCGCGAATCACGAAGGTGGGAAACATCTTACGAAAAACAAAATTGGATGAAATTCCGCAGATTGGTCAGGTGCTTTTAGGAAAAATGAGTGTGATTGGTCCGAGGCCAGAACTGCTACAGTACGTCAATCAGTATGAGGGTGAGGAAAAGGATATTTTTCAGGTGCGCCCTGGAATTACCGATTACAGTTCTGTGGAATTTATCAATCTGGATGAAATCGTTGGCGGAGAGAATGCAGATGAGATGTATGAAAAATATGTGCTAAAGAAAAAGAATCAGCTCCGTGTGAAATATGCACATACCGTATCCTTCAAGACGGATGTGTATATCTTGTTTAAAACGCTGGGAGCGGTCTTTGGAAAAGCATTTGGGTTCTTGGTAAAGAAGGAACATCGGTAGGATGGGAGTTAGGACATGGAATACATAACGTTAAAAAATTCAGACTTGAATGTTTCCAGACTTTGTATGGGTGGTTGCCCTATGGGGGGCTACGGCTGGGGTAACGTTCAAGAAAATGAATTAATAGAGGCAGTGCATACTGCAATGGAAAATGGAATTAATTTTTTTGATACTGCGGACACCTACGGTCTGGGACAGTCGGAAAAGACATTAGCGAAGGCGTTAGGTGAACACCGAAAAGAAGTGGTAATTGCTACAAAGTTTGGTGTGCGAACCGGAAACGGAAAGACCGTTTATGATAACAGTCCAGAGTGGATTCGAGAGGCTTTGGAAGGAAGCTTAAAAAGACTGGGAACGGATTATATTGACTTATATCAGGTTCATTATCGCGATGGGGTAACACCGATTAGTGTGGTTCTGGAAACGTTGGAAGAACTGAAGGAAAAAGGGTATATTCGTTATTTCGGTTTGTCAAACATCCATCAGGACGATTTGGCAGAATTAGAACCATATGTTGGGAAGTTTGTGAGTTTTCAGGATGAGTACAGTTTAGCGTGTCGAAAGAATGAAAAGGATATGTTTGAGGTGTCAGAAAAGTTACAGGTGACACCACTTACCTGGGGAAGTTTAGGACAGGGAATCCTGACAGGAAAATATACAAAGGAAAACGTGGATTTCGGGACAGATGATCGTCGTTCCAGAGATATCTATGTGAACTTCCATGGAGAGAAGTTATTAAAAAATCTTGAGATTGTTGAAGTGATGAAAGGAATCGCTGAAAAATATGGAAAGCCAGTGGCAGCAGTAGCGATTCGCTTTATCTTAGACTATATTCCGCAGTCGGTTGTACTTTGCGGGGCAAAGAGACCGAGTCAGATATTAGGGAATGTAGAAGGAATGGATTGGAAACTGAGTAAGGAAGATTTAAAAGTGCTGGATGAGGTGTCTAAGTAATGGAAGATGTTACGTCTTGGAAAAAACTGAGGGAGTTTTTAAAAGCAGATTTAAAAGCGAATGAGAACAGAAAAAGAACTTGTGCATATAAATACTTGAAGTGGTTAAGAATTAGCAGATTCTTTTATCTTAACAATTATAGAATGTTGGGAGTGTTTGCAAGAAAAATGAAGAACCACTATGGGAATAAGTACGGATTTGATTTTAATTATCGTGTTCCAATTGGAAAGGGACTGACTATTGCGCATAATAGTGGAGTTGTTTTTTTCCCAAAAAGTGCGGGTGAAAATCTGATTCTCAGAAATTTTGTTGTGGTTGGAAATCAATTTTCTGGTGGAGAGTGTCCTAGCATTGGTAATAACGTTGCTTTTGGTGCTGGGTGTAAAGTGTTGGGAAGCATCAAGATTGGCAATCATGTTGTAATCGGTGCAAATGCTGTTGTCACCCATGATATACCAGATAACAGTGTCGTAGCAGGGATTCCCGCAAAAGTGATTCGTAAGACAAAAGATAGGTGGGGAACACCATTTGAAGAATAGAGGATGAGGTAATAAGATGACTAGTGAACAGTTAGCATGGAAAATCAGACGTCATGGAATTGAAATGACGCATTTATCAGGAGGTTCTCATATTGGGGCTATTTTATCGGTAGCAGACATTATGGGAATGCTCTATACAGAAGTTTTAAAGGTGGATAGTAATAATCCGGAATGGGACGAACGGGATCGTTTTATTTTGAGTAAAGGTCATGCCGGGGCATCAGTGTATGCGGCATTAGCTGAGAATGGATTTTTCGAGGTGGAAGAATTGAAAACACATTATCAGAATGGTAGTCGTTTATCAGGACATGTATCTCATCATCTTCCGGGAGTGGATTTTTCTACCGGTTCTTTAGGACATGGTCTTTCTGCAGCGGCAGGAATGGCATATGCAGCAAAGAAAGATGGAAAGAAGCATAAGGTATATGTGGTGTTAGGAGACGGTGAATGCGATGAAGGTTCTGTTTGGGAAGCGGCATTGTTTGCAAACCATTTCCGTTTGAATAATCTGGTGACAATCGTGGATCACAACCATATGCAGAGTATGGACTTTCAGGAAAATACTTTGGAGATAGAAGATTTCGGTTCGAAGTGGAAAGCCTTTGGGTGGAATGTGATCGAGATTAATGGAAATGACCATCAGGAATTAAGAGAAGCATTTCAGAAGGTGGAAGCATATGCGAAAGATGAATCTCATAAGCCGACAGTAATTATCGCAAATACCATTAAGGGATGCGGTGTATCCTTTATGCAGAATGACATTTTATGGCATTATCGTTTTCCGCATAAAGGATGGGAATACGATATGGCAGTGAATGAATTACATCAGAATAAGCCTGAGGGTGTGGAAGATGTTTACACACCGGATGGAATTGAAAATCCGGTTCTTCCGACAGAACAGGATGACATCGGAAATGATCATACCTTCTCATACACATGGGAAACAGACTATCCGGAAAAAATGCGACGTGTAGAAGCAAAGTCCGGAACGGGTGAAAGAGAACATCAGCTATAGGGGAGAAGGATTCATGAGAGATACATTTGTTAGAACGCTAGTGGAATTAGCAAAAGAAAATGAAAAGATAGAATTAATTACCGGAGATTTAGGATTCGGTGTTTTAAAACCATATTGGGAGCAAGTTCCGAACCAGTTTACCAATGCAGGAATCGCAGAACAGAATATGACGACGGTAGCGGCAGGAATGGCGTTGGAAGGAAAGACAGTATTTACCTATTCCATTGGGAACTTCCCGACACTTCGTTGTCTGGAACAGATTCGAAATGACTGTGCCTATCACAATGCCAACGTGAAAATCGTTTGTGTCGGTGGTGGATTCGTATACGGATCTTTGGGAATGAGTCACCATGCCACAGAAGATTTGGCAGTGCTTCGTGCATTGCCAGATGTCGTAGTGATGGCGCCCGGAGATTTAGTGGAAGCGGAAGAATGTACGAAAGCGTTAGTGAATTATCCGGGAACGGCTTATCTGAGATTAGGTCGTGGTGGCGAAAAAAGAATTCACGAGAAGATAGAAAACTTTGAAATCGGAAAAGCGATTAAAGTACAGGATGGAGAAAAGATTGCAATCTTTTCTACCGGAGCTATTTTCGAAGAAGTAGAAGATGCTTTAGGACAGTTAAAGCAGGATGGATGGAATCCGGCTGCGTATACATTCCCAACAATTAAGCCGATTGATAAGGCTGTAATTGAACAGTGCAGCAAAGAGTTTGATTTAATTGTAACCTGCGAGGAACATAACATCGTTGGTGGATTTGGCAGTGCCGTGGCAGAAGTAATGGCAGAGATGAAAGAAAAGAAAGCCCATCTGCTTCGCATCGGACTGAATGATGAGTATGCAGTTCGCGTAGGAAACCAGAAGTACTTAAGAGAAGAGTACGGAATGTCTGCTGGAAAAATTGTGGAAAGAATTGAGAAAGAAATGAATGAGTAAAAGATTATTAATTACATCAACAGATTTAATGATGGTTCAGTTTCTGATTCCTCATGTAATTTATCTTTCAGAGAACGGATTCGAAGTGGAAATCGCCTGCTCAGATGTGGGTGGACGAATGGATGAAATTCGTGAGAAACTGAAAGGCGTGGTAAAGGATATCCATATTGTTCGATTGGTTCGAAGCCCGGCATCACCGACCAACTTTAAAGGATATGGTGATATGAAAAAGGTTATTAATCGTGGAAACTATGATGTGATCTGGACTAATGAACCGGTTATGGGGGTAGTGACCCGATTGGCAGCAAGAAAGGCGCGAAAAAATGGAACCAAGGTTATCTATATGGTTCATGGATTTCACTTTTATGAAGGTGCACCAAAGGTTAACTGGATGATGTTTTATCCCATTGAAAAGTTTGCTGGTCATTTTTGTGAACGGGTGGTAACGGTGAATCGAGAAGATTTCGCAAGGGCTAAAAAAATGGGACTTCCAGATGTGAAATATATTCACGGAATCGGTATCAACACGGAACGCCTTACACCGCAGGAACATCAAAGCAGCATTCGTAAGGAATTAGGACTTTCGAAAGATACCTTTTTAATTCTTTCCGTAGGAGAATTAAATGAGAATAAAAATCAAAAAACAATTCTTAAGGCGATGGGAGAAATAGAGGACAAAGAAATACATTACATTCTCTGTGGAAAAGGAGATAAGCTGGATGATTTAAAGGGTCTGTCAGAAGCGTTGGATATTTCTGATAGAGTTCATTTTTTGGGTTATCGTACAGATGTGGTAGATATCTGCAATCAGTCGAATGTATATGTGATGCCGTCAAAAAGAGAAGGATTACCGGTGGCATCCTTGGAAGCGATGTATTGTGGATTACCTTTAATTACATCAAATATTCGAGGACTGGTTGATGTGATGGAAGATGGGGTGTCGGGATACCTATGTAACCCCGATGACTGGAAGCAGTTTGCAGAGCGGATAGTGGAATTAAAGTCGCAACCGGAGTTGTGTGAGAAGATGGCGAAAAGAAATAAAGAAGCAGTGATTCCTTTTTGTATTGAGAATGCTAAGGAAGAAGTGTTTGGATTATTGAAATAAAATGATTTAGAAGGATATAGAATGAATCAGAAACCAATAAGAATTTTGCATGTTATCGGTATTATGAATCGAGGCGGCGCAGAAGTGATGATTATGAATCTCTATCGAAATATTGATCGAGAAAAAATACAGTTTGATTTTGTGGAAAACAGTTCTGAACCAGCTGCATTTGATGAAGAAATATTGGCACTGGGAGGAAGAATTTATCGGTGTCCACAGTACAATGGTAAGAATCGATTTGCATATGCAAGATGGTGGAATACTTTTATGAAAGAACATCATCAGGAATATAAAATTGTTCACGGTCATGTGGGACGAAGTGCTTCCATATATTTGAGAATAGCTAAGAAATATGGTGTGTATACAATATCACATAGTCATACAACAGGTATTTTAGGCATTAAAAATATTTTGTATCAAATTTACTCTTTTCCAGTTAGGAAAAGTGCAGATTATTACTTTGCGTGTTCAATAAATGCTGGGAAATCTAGATATGGGAAGAAAATAGTGAACTCCTCAAAAAAATTTTTTGTTTTAAATAATGCTATAGATACAAGTGAGTTTAGTTATAATGAAGTAACTAGAAAAATCATCAGAAAGAAATACGGGATAGAAAACAAAAAGGTAATAGGTCATATTGGACGTTTTGTTCCTCCGAAAAATCATAAATTTATTCTAGACATTTTTGGAAAAGTACATAAGGAAGATTCTAATACTGTACTATTACTTGTTGGAGATGGGGAACTTCGTTCGGAAATAGAGAAAAAGGCACAAAAGATGGAATTAAGAGATTATGTGATTTTTGCAGGAAATCAAGAGGATACATCCCCTTTTTATCAAGCAATGGATTTGTTTTTATTCCCTTCGTTGTATGAAGGGTTATCGCTTGCTACGGTCGAGGCTCAATCATCGGGAGTTAATTGTATCATTTCTAATCATGTTTCTACTGAATGCATTATAACGGAAAATCAAGTTTTTGTATGTGATTTAGATGCTTCTATTGAGCAATGGAGTGATATGGTTTTAGATAAACTGATTTATGTACGAAAAAGTGGAGCTGAGTATGTGAAAAAACATGGATATGATATTCATCAAACGGCAAAATGGTTGATGGAGTTTTACATGGAGGAATAATGAACGCAAAAAAAGGAAGATTACTGTCGATAATCACACCAACATACAACAGAGGTCATTTGCTAAAAAGGTGTTTTGAATCTTTAGTGAGTCAGACGAGTAAAAAATTTGAATGGATTATTGTGGATGATGGAAGCGAAGATGCCACAACTGAAATAGTGAAAAAATTTAAGAAGGAAATGGTCGATTTCTCGATTCAATATATCAAAAAAGAAAATGGTGGAAAACATACAGCATTGAATGAATCTCACAAGTATATCCATGGCGACTATGTTCTGATTCTGGATAGTGATGACTATTTGACTGATAATGCAGTAGAAACTGTACTTGAAGGATGGAAGAAGTATGAAAATGATAATCGAATTGGGATGGTCGTTTACCTAAAAGGAATTACAGAAAATGATCCGGTCGCATATGCAAAAGATGAGGATACACCTGTTGACGTACTAAGATATAAAAGAGTATGTGTTAGTGGGAGTGATTGTTGTGAAGTAATTCGTTCGCAAACTTTTTTGAAATTTCCATTTCCAATTTTTTCAGGAGAACGATTTATGGCTGAGACTGTTTTATGGTATAGAGTTGGCCTTGAACAGAAATGCATATACGTTAATAGAGTAATATATATATGTGAGTATTTAGAAGATGGATTGACGAGAACTGGACGAGAGATGCGAATTAAGAATCCTTATGGAGGAATGATGAACTCTGAATTAGCTATGGATAAAAGGAATTTCTTGAAACAAAGAGTAAAGAATGGGTTATTATTTGTATGCTATGGATTTTTTGCTAATCTGTCTGTCAATAAAATAATAAAATATACGGAAAATTATCGAGGATTGAAACTTGTTTGTATTTTGCCGGGTTACTTAATGTATCGGCTATGGAAGAGTAAATATATGTAAAAAAAGGATTGAAATATGAAAGTATTAATGGTGGCAGGAACAATGCATGTTGGCGGAATAGAGAGCCAGTTGATGCATTTGATGAGAAATGCTGATAAAGAACAATTTCAAATAGACTTCACATCAAATATGGCAGACGCTTTTCATCGAAAAGAAATTGAAGCATTGGGTGGAAAGTTTATTGTATTATCCAATGAATGTAGAGAACATCCAATAAAATATTGTAGAGAATTGTATCGAATCATGAAAGACGGGAAGTACGATATTGTCCATGCACATGAATTGTTTCATTGCGGGATAACACTTTTCGTTGCAAAGTTAGCAGGTGTTCCGTGCAGGTTTTCTCATGCGCATAATTGGCGAGAAGGAGACGACGAATCTGGAAAATATAGTTTGACTAGAAGAATGTATCAGAGTGCAATGCGGATGTTGATTAGAAGATATTCCACAGTACAGGTGGCGTGTTCAACATGGGCAGGAAAATTCTTATATGGTGACAAAATTATTCGGAAAAACTCCTATCACCTTGTTTTTAATTCGGTTGATACAAAGAAATATCTTGATAATTACGGGAAAGAGGAAATCGGTGAATTTGTAGAAAAAGATGGATGGAAGAATGTAATTAATGTTGCTCGAGTAAGTAGAGTAAAAAATCAAACATTTCTTGTAGATATCGCGAAAGAACTGAAAAAGAGAAATCGAAAAATCAGAATTCTCTGTGTTGGCGATGGAGATGATGAGAAAATGAAACAGGAAATTTCTGACAATATTAAGAAATATGAATTGGAGGAATATATTTCCTTTTTAGGAGTAAGAAATGATGTAGATGTTCTTATGAGAAAAAGCAGTGCTTTTGTATTACCGTCAAAGTATGAGGGAATGCCACTGGTAATGATAGAAGCGCAAGCAACAGGATTGCCTTGCGTATCGGCAGATACTTATTCTCGAGAAGTGGATTTTGAAATTGGTAAAGTGATGTGGCTCAGATTATCAGATAGTGTGGAAGAATGGACTGATGCGATAGAACAATCTGTGGATAGTTTAAAAGCATCAAAGGAGGAGATAATTCGTGTGGTAGAGTCCAAGGGTTTTGATTCGAAAAGTTTTTCGAAAAAGATATGTGAATTATATAAAGCTGACTATTCAGAAAAAAAGAGCAAAGAGGTTAGATGATTATGAAAGTAATTGTTGGAAGGATTATATACAACTTAATAGGGAAACATATGCCGCTTTCATTTAGCAGATTTAGTTTGGGAAGCAAAAAAATTAGAGGCTTTTGTGGAAAATTAATATTACGAGAATGTGGAAAAAATGTAAATATTGAAAAAGGTGCCATGTTTAGTAGTAATGTTTCGCTTGGTGATAATTCAGGTATTGGGGTAAATGCTGTTGTAGCCAGTGATGTTACAATTGGAAGAGATGTAATGATGGGACCTGAGTGTTATATATATACACATAATCATGGAATGGAAAGAACGGATATTCCAATGTGGAGACAAAAATCTTCAGAAATAGAACCTGTACACATTGGAAATGATGTATGGATTGGTTCAAGAGTAACAATTTTACCGGGAGTGACAATTGGAGATGGCTGTGTTATTGGAGCAAGTTCTGTAGTAACGAAAGATGTTGAGCCATATACTATTGTTGCAGGGAATCCAGCTAAAGTGGTAAAAAGGAGAAAATAGTGAAGAAAAAACTGATATTTGTAATCCCAACGTTAAGAATGGGTGGTGCGGAAAAAAGCCTTGTGACTCTTCTCAAGGCACTAGATTCTCAAAAGGTTGAAGTAGATTTATTCTTATTTGAAACAGGAGGAGTGCTACAATCAGAAGTTCCTAAATGGGTTAATATTGTAGGTGCAGATGAAGTGAGTCAAGCCATGCTTCTTGAGTGGAGATATTACGCAAAAAATTTGTTCCTTAAAGGGCATTTTTTAAAGGGATTTGTTAGAACATGGATTTCAATACGCCATAAATTATCTCACAAAAAAATATTTGAGTGGAAATCATTGAGCAAACATATCAAAAAACTTGAAAAGAATTATGATGTTGCAATCGGGTATCTTGAAGGAAATACTGACTTTTTTGTGATTGATAAGATTGAAGCAAAGAAAAAAATTGGATGGATTCATATAGATTTTTCAGGAAGAGAATTACTTGAAGAAGAACTGGAGTATTATAAGAAATTTGATGGGTTGGCAACTATTTCTGATATATGTAGAGATGCATTTCTTAATTACCTCCCAGAGGTGAAAAACAAGATGCATATCATAGAGAATATTGTCTTAGAAGAGGACGTTGAAAAAAAATCAAGAGAAAGTGTAAATGATTGCTGGAAGGAAAATGCTTCCTGGAATTTTGTATCTGTTGGTAGGTTGGATCACCAAAAAGGGTTTGATATTGCAGTACGTGCGGCTAAGATTCTTGTGGATAAAAATATTTCATTTTGTTGGCACATATTTGGAGAAGGTGTGATGCGAGGGGAATTAGAAAACTTTATCGCGGATAACAAACTAGAAAATAATATCGTTTTGGAGGGGATAAGACAAAATCCATACCCATATATGAAAAAAGCAGATTTAATCGTCCAGCCCTCTAGATATGAGGGAAAATCTATTGTTTTAGATGAGGCAAAAATATTAGGAAAAGCAATTGTTGTTACAGAGTATCCTTCTGTATTTGACCAAATCAAAGATGGGGAAACAGGAGTGATTACGAAAATTGATGCAAAGGGAATCGCTGAGGGGATTGAAAAAATAATAAATGATAATGAGTTAAAAGAGTATCTGGAAAAGAAAACAAAAGAAGAACCAAACAATAGCTATAAGATAATAAATTCATTTTATGATTTACTATAATACATGATTAAATATTAATGAATGTGGGAAGATGTAATGGGAGTAAATATATATTGGTATATTGTTGCAATAGTCATCGTGCTAGGGATGATATTGCCTCAGGAAGGAAAAGATAGAAAGTACTATATATTGTTAATGACTGTAGTTCATACGTTTGTATGTGGTTGGCGTTATATGTATTTGACTGGAGATTTGAGAAAATATGCGTATCATTATGAACTCTACAAAAGTAGTTCGTTAGGTTGGTTTGATGAGGCAGTATTTCATGGGGGAAGAAATGCTGGCTTTCAATGGATCTGTAAGTTTTTCTCGGTAATCACGGATGGCGATTTTCACATATTTCTAATTTTTCTTGCTATTTTTACTCAAGTTGCCGTTGCTATATTAATATATATATATTCCCCAAAACCATGGTTTAGTTATCTTATTTGGAATTGTATGTCTTTTTTTCTTGTATATGATTTTTCAACAATCAAACAAGGATTGGCAATGGCTGTGTTAATGTATGCAATGATAGCAGTTTTTGAAAAGAGAAGGAAAAGCTTTATTATTTTAGTTTTACTTGCAGGGTTCATTCACGCACCTGCGCTTGTTTTTTTGCCGACCTATTACATTGCAAACAAAAAAATAACAGAAAATACGGTTATAGTGTACATTATCATAATGATTGCCGTATTTATTTTTAAGCAGCCGATTGCTGAATGGGGGACGGATATTTACTATGAAGAGGGTGTTGTAAACACGAATAAAATTATTTCCTTAGGCGGAAGATTTGTTGTTATTTTATTAATTGCTTTAGTAGGTATACTTATAAAAGGATTTAGAGAAAAACAATTTGAAACATTATTTACTTTGATGGTTGTAGCGGCTTCTATACAAATGTTTTCGGGATACAATAATGTATTTACCCGCTTTTCAGATTACTATCTTCAGTTTTCGATTTTATATATTCCGATGATTTTTTATAGCCCTATTCGAGAAGTTCCAATGAGTGATGAAAAAAATTTACCGCCATTTATATTTGATAAAGATAGTCTAAAGTTTTTTGTTATTATATTAACCGGTATTATGATTTGGTGGTATGATGCGACGTGTCTCGGGTTAAAGATTGAGGATAAAGCTGATAATTATTTAAACTATCGTTTCCAATGGGAGGTACCGAATGAGCAACAAACAAATCAAATGGAAGATGCTGAATTTTAGTTTTATTATCCCATTATATAATTGTGAAGAGTATATTGAGTTATGTATCGAAAGTCTGATGAAGATGGAACGTCAGGACATCGAAATAGTATTACTAAATGATGGCTCCACAGATAATACAGAAAAAGTTTGCAAAAAACTGTGTGAAAAAAGTGAAATAATACATCTTTTTTCTCAGGAAAACCATGGGGTTTCGTATACGAGAAATAAAGGCATTGAGCTCGCAAAAGGTGAATATGTCATTTTTATTGATGCAGATGATCAGATTGATTCAGAAGAGATGAATAAGCTTCTAACAAAGATTTCACAGGAACCATTAATTGATATAGCAATCTATGGAATGACATTTGATTACTATCATAAGGGAGAATGCTACAGAAGGGATATTATGAATACTCCGGTTAGTGGCATAAAAAAAAGTGAGGATTGGATTCAAAAAATAGAGTTATTGTTTGATGGAAATTCTTTAAGCCCCCTATGGAATAAGGTAATTAAAAGAAAAATTTTATTAGATAACAATATGAAACTTCGGGAAGAAATGTTCTTATATGAGGACTTGGAATTTTCCGTTAGATGTATGGCACATTGTAATCATATCTATTTTGAATCAACGCCAATCTATCATTATCGTCAGACTGAAGATGAAGGAAATGCAGGAAGAAGATTAAAACGAGTAGAACATATTGATAATTTAGTGAACAAAATTGAATCGTCATTTAATCTGCTACAAAAGAAGTACTCAGATATCTATGACATTGAAAAAGAAAAGAAGAATATAATATTGAAATTATATCTTATTCTTGCAAGAGAAAAGATTTCTGTGTCGAGCAGAAAAGAAATTATGCAGATTTGTGTAGAGTTTAAAGAATGGGTTGATGCTCATCAGGTAGAAACGGATGGAAATATTTACTACGAGATGCTATGTGGTCAAAAGATTAATCAATTAATCTTTAGAAGAAATTATAGCGCATTAAGACATAAAGTAGCGGTTAAGGTGAAAAATACGAAATGGTATCAAAAGAAATATAGTTAACAGGAGATTAGCATGGATATGGATTTTGTCATTCTCTGGGTAGATGGAAATGACCCGGAATGGTTAAAAGAAAAAAGAAAATATCAAGGAATTATAGAGAATGAGAATACTTCAGATAATCGTTTTCGTGACTGGGGAATTCTTCAATATTGGTTTCGGTCTGTAGAAAAGTTTGCACCATGGGTGCGAAAAATTCACTTTGTGACCTGGGGACATATTCCAGAGTTTTTAAATGTGGATGCACCGAAACTCAATATTGTAAAACATGAGGATTTCATTCCGAAGGAGTACCTTCCAACGTTTAGTTCTCATGCCATAGAAATGAATATTCATAGAATTCCGGATTTGGCAGAACATTTCGTATACTTTAATGATGATATGTTTATGCTTCGACCGTTTCAGAAGGAAGATTTCTTTCGAGAAGGATTGCCATGTACTTATGGAGGAGAGGTGCCGATTTCTTTGATTGGGAATATTGGAACTTGGCAGCATGCAGCAGTCAATGATTTAGGAATCGTTAATGCACACTTTCCAAAACGAGAGGCTGTGAAAAAGTATGGGAAAAAATATCGAGACAAAAGTTATCGATTCAAGGACAATATACGGACTTGGTTTTTAGAAAAGTTACATCCAGATTATTTTACCGGATTTAAAAACATCCATGCTCCGGCTGCCTATTTAAAAAGTGCATTTCAGGAAGTATGGGAGGCAGAACCAGAAAAGCTGGGTGATACCTGTCGAGACAGATTTAGAACAAGCGACAATGTAAATCAGTGGGTAGTGCTCTGGTGGCAGATTGCCAGTGGACAGTTCTCACCGAAAGTAATAGATAATCTGGTAAATTCTGTGACGGAGGAATCTGTTGATGAATTATGTGATGTGATAGAAAATCAGAAACATCAGTATATTTGTCTGAATGATCCGGAAGGGGATATTGATTTTGAAAAACTAGCAGATCGTATATGTACATCGTTTGAAAAACTGTTGCCCTCAAAAGGTATTTTTGAGAAAGATTGTTAAAATAATGCATTGGAGAAAATATGAACATATTAATTGCAGCGGATTATAGTGCACCACAAAGTGGAAATTTTATTGCGTCGCTAGTAGCCTTATCGAGAATGATTCGTGAACGCGGGAATATGGTGATTTTTGTTTTCCCAAAATGGAAAAATTGGGTCTTATGGATTGAAAATGAAGGGTTTCAAGTGGTTTGTTTAGATATCGAATATAATGAATCGAAAAGTGAACTTCAGGTATTACAATCGTTAATACAGAAATACGAAATTGACCTGATTCACTGTCATTTTGGCTTGTTCCATCATTCTATTGTATTCAATAGAAAAGAATTAGGCAGAGTTAAGGTGGTTTTACATGACCATATGGATTTTTCAGTAGAACCCAATATTGTAAGGCAATATTTTAGCTCGGTGTTGCGTTCTGTTCTATATCGAATAAAAGGGATAAGTGTAGTTTCAGTAATGAAAAGAAAGAACAGTTCATACTGGTTTTTGAAAAAGAAATGGTATGTACCAAATGGATTGACCCTCGAGAGAAATGTAGAAAAATCAATTTCTAGAGAAGAGTGTAGAAAACAATTAGCAATTAAGCCAGATGAAAAAGTTGTATTGCTTTTAGGATGGGACTTGAAGAGAAAAGGATTAGATATCGCACTACAGGCGATAAAAAAATGTAGAGAAACAAATGCTACCATATGTCTAGGTATTATAGGTATTGGCTCTGAACCGGGCGAATTGACAAAACAATTTATAGAATCTGAGACAGGAATTGACTATCAAGAAAAATGGATTAAATATTTTGAAAGTCAAGAGGATATGTTTGCTGTACACAGGGCTATAGATGCATATATTTCGGCAAGTAGAAGGGAAGCATTTTCCTATGGATTGTTGGAAGCAATCTCTCAAAATACACCAGTTATCGTAAGTGATATTGCAGGAACAAAGTGGGCAAGCGAATATACGAATAGTTTTTTCTACCCGACAGAAAGTGTTGATGAGTGTTCGAAGGCTATATTGAAAGCATTGGAATGTGGAAGATGTAAGTCAAATTCGCAGGAAATTGTTGACAAATATGGAATTGACCGGTGGATTAATGAAATAATAAAAATATATGACGCAATCTAAAGGATGATAGAAAGGTTTATAGGCACATGAAAAAGGGCTTTATTACAATTGCAACCGGAAAAGAAGAATATTATTGTTTGGCATATAATCTTTTTCGTTCTTATAAGTTTTTTTGCAAAGAACCATTACCGTTTGCGATTTTGTGTGATAGAGAAAATGAATATACAAAAGATTTTGATGATGTTTTAATCTTTGAAAAGGGCGCAACAAATTCCTACTTAGATAAATTAAGTCTTGCGGAATATTTGCCTTATGATGAGACTGTTTTTATTGATGCGGATTGTCTGGCATATGGAGATTTAAACCAGATTTTTTCTTGCTTTGAACAGGCTGATGATTTTTCATGTTTTGGACGAGTACTTCCGTTAGATGATAAAACGGGATGGTTTGAATATGAAAATCTAGGAGATTTAAAGTCAAAAGTATCATATGTGGTAGGACTTCATGGTGGGATTTATTATATGAGAAAGACAGAACAAACGAAAAAAGTGTTTGAGGATGCTAGAAATCTTGTTTTAGATTATTCGAAATTTAAATTTAAAGGAAAGTTTGCTACCCCTGGCGACGAGCCATTAATCGCATTGTCTATGGCAATCAATCATTGTCATCCAGAAACTTTTCGAAGCAATATGATTTTTTGCTACTGGGAAGCAGTTGATGGAATGGACATTGATATTACGAAAGGACTAGCTCGAATTAGAGAGAAGAATATTAATACCATTCTTCTTCACTGGGGAACACGATTCACAAGAGAATTAGAATATAAACGACAATGCGAATTACTTGATATCTTAGAAGGAGATAACTCTAATCAAGATAGAAATATTGAGCAGTGTAAAAGAAAATATGACAGTCTAATCCGAAAAGAGAAGCGTAAACAGTTCTTACAGAGAGTGAAGAATAAAATCAAAAGGACTTTAAAAATAAAATGAAGAAGAAAATTATTTTCGTAACGAAGGCACTTTGGATTGGTGGAATCGAAACAGCCTTAGTAAATCTACTAAATCATTTTGATTATGAACGGTTTGATGTAACATTACTGGTCCTTCGGGCTGAACTTGATATGTTAGAACAAATACATCCTAAGTGCAGAGTTATTATAGTTGATAGAGAAAAAAAGTATTCTTTCGAAAAAGAATATAAATATAAAAAATTATATCATTTGACAGAAAAAACAGAAAATCCATCAAAATTACATCGTATAATGATGTGGTCTGTGCCGTTAATTAAATGGACAGAAAATAGACTGTATATTCGATATATTCGAAAAATGATGAAAAAGGAGTTTTTTGACACTGCTGTTATTTATAGTGATGTGGTAGCTGAAACTGCTATTAGAGCAATCAAAGCGAATAAGTACTTGATGTACTATCATCATGGTGTTATGAGGCATGTTTATCATGATCGAATTGGATATAGGAAATGTGAAAAGATTATTGCCGTATCTTCCAATCAGGCAGAAGCACTAAAGGAGTTTGTTCCACAGGCAAAAGACAAAATTATTACAATTCACAATTTAACTGATGTGGAAGGAATTCGAAGAAAAGCAGAGGAACCAATCGAAGAGAAGTATGACAGTGATAAGTTTAACGTTGTCTCTGTGGGAAGGGTCTCACACGAAAAAGGAATGGATATCGCAGTAAAGGTATGTTCCAAACTCATAGAAGATGGGCATCAAAACATTCAATGGTGGATTATTGGAGATGGTCCTGCAATGGATGAAGTAAGAAGAACTGTGGAGGAAACAAATATGCAGCAGTATGTAAAACTAGTAGGGATGAAAGAGAATCCATATCCATATATAAAGAAAGCTGATTTGTATGTCCAGCCGAGTCGTTTTGAAGGATATCCGATGACTTTATTGGAAGCACAGGTGCTAGGAAAAGTGATTGTGTCTACGAATAACAATGGGGCAAGAGAAATAATTGACAGCGGTATAACCGGCTTTCTGTGTGAATTGAATGGGACATATATCGAACGTCAGATAGCATATTTGTTAGATAACTATGAAATACTCAAAAGACTAAAAGAAAATGTACAAGTGATAAATTTTGAAGAAAAAAACGGTGAGCAAATATTTGAAATTGAAAGGATATTGTAGTTTAAAGTACTATTCACCAATATAGAATTTGAAGTTCTAGTGTGTTATAATTTTCAATGGTTTTTTGCAACAAAAAAACAAGATGAAAGGAATAATGAGAAAATGAATCAGGAAAATGTGGCTGAAAAATCATCAGCATTTCATATACATATTTCATCTAAACATAAACTGTTTGATTTGAAATTGAGAGAAGTGCTACGATATAGAGATTTGATTTGGTTATTTACTAAACGCTCATTTGTAGTGAAGTATAAGCAGACCATTTTAGGATCTGCTTGGATTTTTTTGAATCCATTTATAACCAGTATTATTTATACAATTGTTTTTGGTGGAGTTGCGGGAATAGGAACAGAAGGAGTTCCAAAGATTCTTTTTTATCTATGTAGTAATGCCATTTGGATTTTCTTTTCTACGAGTGTTACGCAAAATGCTAGTGCTTTTACAGCTAATGCGAATGTATTTGGGAAAGTATATTTTCCAAGGTTAACAACACCGTTATCGAATGTTTTATCTGCGATTATTCAATTTGGTGTTCAGATGACCATGGTCATTGCATTTTTAATTTTTTATATGATTAAAGGCGAAGTACAACCGAATTGGTGGGCGTGGTTACTTATTCCAGTTATTTTAATTCATTTAGGATTATTAGGTCTCGGGGTTGGAATTATTATTTCCAGTTTGACCACGAAATATAGAGATTTGGCTATTTTAGTTGGATTTGGTGTTCAATTATGGATGTATGGAACGCCAATAGTATATCCTCTGTCTCAATTAGGTGAAGGAACACTTAGAAAACTGATGTTGGTTAATCCGGTAAGTGCTCCTGTAGAAGTATTTCGATATGCTATTCTAGGACAGGGGACAATAGAACCACTTTATCTAGGAATATCGGGAATTGTGACAATTGTAATTGCAGTGTTAGGAATTATTATCTTTAACAAAGTTGAAAGAACATTTATGGATACAGTATAGGAGTAAATTTGGAAATGGAAAACCAAAACAAAGATAAGAATGTTATGATTCAAATGTCTAATGTAAAAAAAAGATATCGATTAGGTCAGATCGGTGGAGGAACACTTCAGGCTGATTTGCAGAGCTGGTGGGCACGTATACGCGGAAAGGAAGATCCAAATACAAAAATTGGTGTTGATCAGCGTAGTAATGGTGAAACATTTATGGCGTTAAATGGAATTGACTTGACGATTTACAAAGGAGAAGCAGTTGGTATCATTGGAGGAAATGGTGCCGGAAAGAGTACCTTGTTAAAAATTCTTTCAAGAGTAACAGCTCCTACGGAAGGAGAAATTGATATTTATGGTCGTATTGCATCAATGCTTGAAGTTGGAACAGGATTTAGTCCAGAAATGACTGGACGTGAAAATGTATATATGAATGGTGCAATTCTCGGAATGACAAAGGCTGAGATAGATGCAAAGATGGAAGACATTATTGAATTTTCAGAAGTTCGAGAATTTATAGATACTCCAGTAAAAAGATATTCTAGCGGAATGTATGTAAAGTTGGCATTCTCAGTAGCAGCACATCTTGATAGTGAAATAATGATTATGGATGAAGTATTGGCAGTAGGTGATATGGCCTTTCAGAAAAAATGTCTTGATAAGATGAGAGATGTTGCAAAAAAGGAAGGACGAACAGTTCTTTATGTAAGTCATAATATGGAAACTATAAAAAAATTATGTGATAAATGTATTGTTCTAGATAGAGGAAAGGTGATTTTTAACGGAGGTGTTCAAGAAGCAATAGCCATGTATTTGGATAGCTCTATGGGAGAATTGAAAAGATATTATAACTTTGAAGGACAGCGAAGATCAACAATTGATCGAGGGACAATGGTATATATCCATAGTTTTGAATTTATTGATAAAAAAATTGCACGTTTTCTTTCCTCTGAAAAAATGAAATTTTGTATAAATATAGAAGGAAAAGAAAAAATAGATGGTCTTCGTATTAGATTAGAGATAAGAACACCATCTGGAGAAAATGTTGGTATGTCAGAGTCTCAGAGACTAATTAATTTAAAAAAAGGTGAAACACAGGATGTTGAGTTATTATATGATATTTCAAATTTAGCAGAAGGAACATATACATTAAGATTAACTGTGTTTATTTTGAATGAAATGGGAACTCATAAAGGATTAGATGAAACTACAGAACTAATCTACTTTGAAATAGTAGAAGACGAAAAAAACAGAACAAATTGGATGCCGCAATATTGGGGAAGGATTAAATTACCGTCTGTTGAGAGAATTAGTTAATAAGAGAAAGAGGATAAAATGAAAATAGGTATAATTACATTATCAGCATCAAATAATTGTGGGTCGATGTTACAATGCTACGCATTAAAAAAAATCCTAGAAGAATATGGAGAGGTTGAAGTTATTAACTTCACATCGGAAGAATCACATAGGATGTATGATCCGATAAAGAAAAATGATATTTGTATTAAGCATCCAAGAAATACAATTAAAAGTATTTTTAGATATAAATTTATGTTTAATGAAATAGTTGCGTATAAAAGATTCAGAAAACACTTTCTGAACTTGGGAAATGAAGAATATTATGCAGAAGATTTGTCAAAGATTAAAGATAAATATGATGTAATTGTATCCGGTAGTGATCAAGTATGGAATGTAAAAATGGCTGATTTTAGTCCTGCCTTTTTTTCGTATTGGACAACACAAAAAAAAATTGCATATGCTCCAAGTTTAGGTGGGCATGATATTCGTGAAAGCTCTGAATCGAATAGCATAATAAAGTGGTTGGAGGATTATGATTATTTATCTGTTCGCGAGGAAAAGGGGAAAAAATGCCTTGAGGATATTTTAAGTCGAAAAGTTGAGAAGGTGTTAGACCCAACGTTAGTTATTAATGTAGAAAATTGGAAAAAATTGTTGGGAGAGCCTATTGTTAAAGGAAGGTACATATTTTTTTATTCGTGGGCATACTGCTATGATTCGCTTCTTGAAATAGTATCAAAGCGCTCAAGAGAAGAGAATTCTCCAGTTTATGTAATTGATGCAAGAAAGTGGACAAACAAAAAATTGAAAAAATGGAATTACAAATTATGCAGGAAAGAAGGACCATTAGCGTTTTTGAATTTGATGTATTATGCGGATAAGTGTTATGTGGAATCTTTTCATGGAGTGATTTTTGCTTATTTATTTAAAAAAAATTTCTGGCTATTAGATAAGAATCAAAACTACGAGAATCTAGATGTTAGATTGAAGGAGTTAGTTGAATTATTGAATATTAAAGAACGTATTTTAACAGAGTTTAATTATGAAATGAAAGATTATAATTCAAATATCAATTATGGAATAAACGAAGCGTTGGAAGAACAAAGAACCATTTCAAAAAACTACATAGGGAAGGCATTATTATGAAATTTGCATATTTAATAATGGCACATCACAGATTTGATGTGTTAAAGGAAATACTTCACGATTTGGATGATGAAAGAAACAGTATATATTTGCATATTGACAAAAAAACAATTATTAAAAATATTGATGAGCTAACGTCGCAAATAAAAAAAGCAAAAATTGTTATTGTTCCAAGAATCAAAGTATATTGGGGACATTTTTCGCAAGTTGAGTGTGTTGTGGAGTTGTTAAAAAGAGCCTTAGAATCAGGATATCATGATTATTACCATCTTCTTGTGGGCGTTGAATTTCCTTTAAAATCACAAGACTATATTCATTCTTTTTTTGAAAAAAATAAAGGTAAAGAGTTTATCGGATATGATTTAAGTGATTCAAAAGATTATTTAGATAGAATAAAGTACTATCATTTTGAAACTAAATATGCAAGAAGCGAAAAACGCTTCTCAAAGCACAAAAAATTAGTTGGACAAAAATTATTAGATATCCAAAGACGATTAAGAGTTAATAGATTAAAAATGAGTGAGGAACGATATAAAAAAGGATATGCTAATTGGAGTATAACGCATGATTTGGCAAGATATTTGGTTGAACAATATCCTAAAATAAGTAAACAGTATAAGCATACATTTTGTGGGGATGAAATTATTTTTCATACTTTGGTATATAACTCAAATTATTATCAGAATGTATATGATTTAAAAAATGAATATCGTTCAGCGATGAGATTAACAACTTGGGATAATTGGAAGAATCAGTTAACTAAAAAGGATTTGAAAAGCATATTGGAATCGGACAAATTGTTTGGTAGAAAATTTGATACTGATGATGCAGTAGAATTAATTCAATACATAAAATTGAATAGACAATAGTGAAGTGTTGTCAGAAATGCAGGAGAATTGTATTAGTAGGGAGAGAAGATATGATTGAAAAACAAAAAAAGAAAGTATCAATAGTATTGCCCGTGTACAACGGAGAAAAATATCTTAGTATTGCAATTGAAAGTATTTTGCTTCAAACATATGAAAACTATGAATTAATAATTGTGAATGATTGTTCCACAGATTCTTCTGAAGAAATAATAAGAAAATATGCTGCACAAGACAATAGAATTAAATATGTTAAGAATAAACAAAATATGAAATTACCAAATTCTTTGAATATTGGTTTTGAAATTGCAAGTGGAGATTATTATACATGGACTTCAGATGATAACTTGTATCATAAAAATGCAATCGAGGAAATGGTAAATTTTTTAAATAATAATGATGAAATTGACATGGTGTATTGTGATTATGAGGTTATTGATCAAGTGGGTCATAAAATTAGGAGTACATCTGTTTTAGAAGCTGAACGTTTAAAATTTGCTAATATTGTAGGCGCATGTTTTTTGTATAGAAACAAAATTGTAGATGAAATAGGAGGATATTCCTCAGATTTCTTTTTAGTTGAAGATTATGAATATTGGTTAAGAATATCACTGAAGCATCAAATAAAACCATTACATTTATGCCTTTATGATTATAGAATTCATGATGTTAGTTTAACTGAAACTAGGAAAAGCGATATATATAATGCTGAGAAAAGATTGAAGTGGATGTATTTAAAAAAATTTGAAAAAACTGGGATAGAAAAGAATGAATTATTTGATTATTTTGATTCTATTTTGGAATATGAGCCATCGATATTTAGAAGGATTGGAAAAATGATAATTTTTAATCTAAAGCATATTACTTATACAAAAAATATTTTTCTAAAGTATAAAAGAAAAAATATGCTTGAAAGAAAATAATATGAGGAAGAAGAAATGGAAAAGAAAAAAATTCTGTTTGTCACAAAATCTCTATGGTATGGTGGTATTACTACAGCACTTACTAATTTGTTAAATAATTTAGATTATGAAAAAATGGATGTGACATTATTAGTGTGTCAAGCATATTTGGGATGTGTAGACGAGATTAATAGTAATTGTAAAATAATAATTGCTGATAGAGAAAAAAAATATTCATTTAAAAAAATGTACACACATAAAAAATTATTTCATATGTTAGAAGAACCGATAAATCCATCTTTTTTACACCGCAAAATGATGTGGACTATTCCGGTAATTAAATATATTGAAAACTATTTATTTATAAAATATATAAAGCGAGAGATGGAAAATTGTAAGTATGATGCAGTTTTGATTTATAATGATGAAGTAGCTGAAATAGCAATTCGTTCTATTAAGGCAGATAAATATATTATGTTTTATCATCATGGCGCAATGCGGCATGTATATCATGACAAAATTGCATATAAAAAATGCGATAAAATTATTGCTGTATCAAAGAGTCAAGCGAATTTGATTAAAAAAAGTGAGCCAAGATTTGCTAATAAAGTTATTATTATTAATAATATAGCGGATATTGCTGGTATTAGAAAAAAAGCTGAAAATAAAATTGATGAAAAATTTGAAAACGATATCACCAATATCGTTTCGGTAGGTAGGATTTCATATGAAAAGGGAATGGACATTGCTGTAGGAGCATGTAAAAAATTAGTAGAGGAAGGCTATTTTCATTTCCACTGGTGGATAGTTGGAGATGGACCTGAAAGAGAAAAATTAGAAGAGAATGTGAAGAATGATAATTTGCAAAACAATCTTTCTTTTATTGGGAATCGTAGTAATCCATATCCGTATATGAAAAAGGCTGATATTTATGTTCAACCCAGTAGAGTAGAAGCGTACCCTATGGCTATTTTAGAAGCTTTAATAATAGGACAACCTGTTGTTTCAATCGACAATGAGGGAGCAAGAGAAATAATTGAACAAGGGAAAAATGGATTTTTGGTTGCTGAAAATGACCTTGCACAATTATTAGGAGAGATAATTGGTAAGAAAAAAATAATAGATCAATTAAAAGATAATATTGTTGTAGAAGATTTCGAAAAGAAAAATGAAGAGATAATAAGAGACTTAGAAGAAATACTAGAGATAAATGAAAGAAAGGTTAAATAATAGTTTGGAATTAGGTATTCAACAAAGGTGTTGTTATTAAAAAAGTTAGAACTATATTGAGGATAAGATGAAAAAAATAATGCTAGTATTTGGAACACGTCCAGAAGCTATAAAGATGTGTCCTTTAGTAAACGAACTAAAAAAAAGAAAAAAAATCGAAACAATTGTTTGTGTAACAGGACAGCATAGACAAATGCTAGATCAAGTTCTGCAGGTTTTTAATGTCGTTCCTAATTATGATTTGTCCGTTATGAAGGAGGGACAGTCATTATTTGATATTACAACAAACATTCTTGGTGGCATTAAAGAAGTTTTGGAAAATGTCAAACCCGATGTTGTATTAGTTCATGGTGATACATCAACAACATTTATTACTTCATTAGCGTGTTTTTATTTGCAAATTCCTGTTGGACATGTGGAAGCTGGACTACGTACGTATAATATTTATTCACCATTTCCTGAAGAATTTAATCGGCAGGCTGTGGGAATAATAAGCAAGTTTAATTTTGCTCCGACAGAACTAGCAAAGAATAATTTACTGAAAGAAGGAAAAGATAAAGAATCTATATATGTGACAGGTAATACAGCTATTGATGCACTGAAAACAACAGTATCCAATGATTATTCTCATTCTGAACTTGAATGGGCTGCAGGTAGCAGACTAATATTGATTACTGCACACAGACGAGAAAATCTAGGTGAACCAATGAGAAATATGTTTCGAGCAATTAGAAGAGTGTTGGAAGAACATTCGGATGTTAAAGCGATTTACCCAATACATATGAATCCAGAAGTGCGGAAAATAGCAGATGAGGTATTAGGAGATTGTGAACAAATACATTTGATAGAACCACTGGATGTTCTAGATTTTCATAATTTTATGAACAAAAGTTATCTTATTTTGACCGATTCAGGTGGAATACAGGAAGAAGCCCCTTCTTTAGGAAAACCTGTTTTAGTTATGAGAGACACAACAGAAAGACCGGAAGGGATTGCAGCGGGAACATTGAAGTTGGTTGGTACGGAAGAGGAAACTATCTATCAATATTTTAAACTTTTGCTAGAAGATAGTTCTGAATATGAAAAGATGAGTAAAGCAAGTAATCCTTATGGAGATGGCTTTGCAAGTAAAAGAATTGCGGATGTTTTAGAAGTGAAGTAATATATAGTGTTATTTAAAAGGTTATATAGTTGTGGGAAAAATAGCAAAAAAATTATTGGAAATAATAAAAATAATGTTCATAGTTTTTTTCACGTTAGTAGTTGGATGTGGAATTTATTTTCTTGCGCATATTACGAATAAAGATTTAGAAGTGGAGTTATATAAAGTTAATGCCATAATTGAAGCACCCATTCGGATCCTTCAACTTTCCGACCTCCATTGCAGTGAGTTTGGCGACAATAATACCGAACTAATTGAACTAGTAAAAAAACAATCACCTGACATCATCCTTATGTCTGGTGATATGATTAATCGAGATGATGACGATATTTCAGTGGCATTGAATTTAATATCGTCTTTAAAAGAAATTGCTCCGGTCTATTATGGTCATGGAAATCATGAGTATATGTGGATGGAACGGACAGGAACGGATTTGAGACACAGTATTACAGCTGCAGGAGCTGTTCTATTAGATAATGAATTTGTAGATATAGAAGTAAAAGGAAATCAGCTGCGAATTGGTGGTTATATGGGATATTATCGTATCCCGTGGATGTTTAAAAGAACGGAAGAAGAAACAAAAGAAGAGTACACTTTTTTTGACAATTTTGAAAATACAGATCGATACAAAATTCTAATCAATCACATTCCAACTCAGTGGGTGGACTGGGATTATACGCAGCATCCTGTTAATTTGGTTTTTTCAGGACATTATCACGGAGGTCAATGGGTACTTCCTGGAATTGGTGGAGTGTATGCACCATACATTGGATTTAATCCGCCCTTTGTAAAAGGCGTATATCATGGAAAATATGCCACTTGTGTTTTGTCTGCTGGATTAGGA
Organism: uncultured Lachnospiraceae bacterium; assembly: GCA_902766735.1. GTDB lineage: Bacteria > Bacillota > Clostridia > Lachnospirales > Lachnospiraceae > Eubacterium_G. Next base: position 25,310 of record CACXEU010000039.1, on the reverse strand, counting down.
AATGAATACTCTTATCTTCCAAGAGTTAATAATCCACCGGAAGTTGTCGTAGTAGATTTAGTACCGAAAAATGAGAGTAAAAATAATGAGTAAACAAAGATTGGATTACATTGATGTAGCAAAAGCATATTTGATTTTTCTCGTGATTGTCGGGCACATTATGATTGTGCTTAACCCTACCTACTCAAAGATTTTATTATCTGCCGGGGAGTCATGGATTACAGCTTTTCATATGCCGGCTTTTTTCATTATTCACGGTATGCTTTTCAATGAGGAAAAGTGGAGAGAAAAGTCTTTTTGGAATTATCTCAAATCCAGAAGTTTTTCTTTAATTATTCCCTATTTATTTTTCGAAACCATAGGAATTATTTGCAGATTAATTATGTATAAACAGTCGATTAAAGACGGGTTATATAATTTAATAACGGTTTGTTGTAATATTGGAGCAGATTGGTTTCTAATTGCCATGTTTATGGGCTGTATGGTCTTTTGGTTTGTAACCAGATATTTTAATCATATATGTAGTTTACTAATGATTATTTTAAGCTTTTTAATTCCGGTTTTAATACGTGAAAATCAGTTACTGATTGTTTTATGTCGAGGAGTAATTGCTTTTGGATTTATCATGGTAGGTTACTATGGAAAGAAGATGTTTTTAGATGAGAAAATCAAAACACCTTCATGGATTATAGGGGCATTTCTTGTTTTAACCGGTTGTGCAATTATTAATTTAAAATATTCAGGAAATGATATCTTCTCAGGTGTTGTTAATAGTCCGCTGACCCTTTATATAGGAGGTGTAAGTGGGACAGTTTTCATTTTAGGAATAGCACAAATCATAAAAATAAAAGGGAGTGAAATCATAGGAAAACACACCCTTTCGATTATGGGAACACATCAGTTGGTAATATATGCGTTACCGACATTTGTCTCTTCATTTTATAATGGAAGTTTATTGATGGGAATTTTGATGTTTATAGTAATTGTGTTTTTTGAAATCCCGGTGGTATATTTACTAAATCGTTATATCCCGTTTTTAGTGGGAAGACCAGTAAATCACAGGTGATTCAATGACGTACTTTGATCGGATAATATTAAATTAGTGTTTGGGAGGAAAGTGGAATATGAAAGAAATGAAAAGACAGACAGAATTAGATATATTACGATTTGGTGCAATTTTTGCAGTCATATTAATGCATGCTAATGGACACGAAAAAATAACAAGTCACTTTAATAATACATTTTGGGGGTGTGTTATTGCATCAACTGTATGGTGCGTGCCGGTATTTTTTATGATTTCAGGGCGTTTTTTTCTAGATCCTGAGAGAGAAAACACAATTGAAAAAATATTTAAGAAGAATATATCGCATATGGTTATCGTCTTTATTGTATGGTCGTTGATTTATTCAATTTATTATTACTATACAGGAGCATTTGCAGGATTAAACAAATGGGGAATCCTAGAAGAGTTTATTCAAGGACCATTTCATTTTTGGTATTTATTAACACTGATTAGCTTGTATATGTTGACTCCGTTTTTGCGTTTGATTGTTAAAGATAAGAAGCTAACTCTGTATTTTTTAGCTATTTCGTTTTTGATTATTCTAATTAATAGTTATGTAATTTACATTCCAAAAGTTGGACATATTATTGATACTTTTGTACAAAGATTTGAATTTAAGTTATTTACTGGTTATGTTACGTATTACATTTTAGGATACTTCATATACAAATATCAATCAGAATGGACTAAAAAGAAAGTACTAACTATTTACTTGGCTGGCATATTAATGTATCTTTTTACAATTATTGCACAGGGGTACATGATTTATAATCATATACCATCACCAGCTGGAGATTTTATCCAACAATATCAAAAAATTAATGTTATTATTTATTCTTCTGGGATTTATTTCTTTTTTGTGAACAGGGTGTCACAGGTTGATTTTAGTGAAAAAACAAAAAAAATCTTTGCAAGACTAACAGAATACAGTTTTGGTGTATTTATATTACATGGATTAGTTAATTCAGTCATGGAATATATTCCGTTACCAAAGAATTTACCGTTGCCTGGAGTGGTTCTGATTCTATATATTGTTTTGATTTATCTTGGAAGTTTAATGGGAACTTATATAATCCGAAAAATACCTGTGGTAGGTAAATGGATTACATAGTGTATTAAGTTTAGCGAAGAATGGAGGGCGGAATATATGTATTATGAGCTGACTCTGAAGGAACACGAGAAGATCGGTGAGGAACGTGGAATCGAAATCGGCGAGCAGCGTGGAATCGAAATCGGCGAGCAGCGTGGAATCGAAATCGGTGAGAATATCATAAAACTGCTCAAGTCGGGAAATAGTGTCGAAGAAGTTGCCGATACATTGATGGTTTCGGTGGATGAGGTACTGAAAATGAAGAAACTCCTAGAGGACTAAAGGACTTATAGTATGCGCATAGAATCAGAATATTTGCTAAAAACATTAAAATCATTCATACATAACGAAAATCCGGGTGTTTTTCCGGGGGACTGGAAAAAGTTAATACAGCTTTCCCAGGTACACTCGGTAACCAGCATTCTTGGTTATATGGTGATGAATTACCCGCAGGAAACAGCAGGTGTTTATGGAGAAGCTCTTCGAAAACATTGTCTGGAGTCCATTGGATTGTATTCGCAGAAAGCGGAGTGCATGAAAGCTCTTATTGAGCAGATGAACCAAAAAGGGATTGAACATTTACTTTTCAAGGGCTTTGTCCTTCGGGAATATTATCCGGTTCCGGAACTTCGAACATTTGGGGATATTGATTTTCTGATTCCGGAAGGGAAGCGCCAGGCGAGTGATGAGCTGATGATGAAGAATGGTTTTGCACGAGAGGATAATTGGGAACCGGTTTTTAGTTACCGAAAAGAGCTGGAGCATTATGAAGTGCATACCGATGTGATGGAAATTGATGTGTCAGATAAGGCAGATTATAGGGAGTACTTTCGTCACATCTGGGAACGGGCGAGACTTCAGGAGGGACATACTTATGTTCTTTCACCGGAAGACCATCTCATTTATATGCTAACGCATATTGCAAAGCATATTAATGGATCGGGAGCAGGAATCCGGATGTATTTAGATGTGGCAGTTTTTCTGAAATACTTTGAGGGAAAGCTGAACGTAGAATACTTGCATCAGGAATTCGAAAAACTGGCTTTTGAAGATTTTGCCAATATGGTTTTCACATTGGTGGAAAATGTTTTTGCGGTGCAGAGCGTGATTCCGTTACGCCCAATAGATGAGGTGGTTTATAATGATTTTGTGTTGTTTACTATGAAGGGTGGAACTTTTGGAAAAGTTGGAAGAGATGCCGGTTTGATTTCTTTAAAACAGACCACGCAGGAGGGCGGAGAAGTTTCCAGAGGGAAGACTTTGCGGAAGCGGCTCTTTCCGTCAGCAGGAAGTATTGAAAGTCGATACACCTATCTTAGGGGAAAGCATTGGCTTCTGCCGATTGCTTGGGTTCATCGGTTCTTTAAAACCCGGGACACCTGGGGAGAACATTCCAGGGAAGCAAAGAGCATTATGAAGACAGATAAAGAAAAGGTAGAACGATTGCAACGAATCTATAAGGAGATTGGATTATAAAGAAACTGATTGCGTACTGTAATAAAGTATGTGGTCAGTTTTTTTATGGGATTTAATTGACTCGCAACCAGAAAAAAATGAAAATTCAATCGCATTCTAAAAAATTCATCCCAACTCTAAAAAATGCTTCCCCAGTCGAAAATTACCGATAAAAATATTTTTCTTATGTTTTATCAATTCTCCCACACAAAGGAAGAAGAAAAAAATGAAAAATAGACAAAAGCAAAAAACTCAAACGTAGGAAATAAAGGGGTTTGAGAGGGGTGATTATACACAATGAACAAAAATCCTGAGATGCCCTTGGAATGCGCCTTCCGGCGTTGTAAAAAACGTTTTTAGAGGGTAAAATCTGAAGTAGAAATTCATATGAAAATTTTCCACCTTTTCGTAAGATTACTATCTGTTAAGAGACGAAACTCAATGATAAAATTCAGACAACAAGAAAAAAATGTTGAACGAATAAGGAGGAAAAAAATGAGAAAGTTTAACAAATTTGCATCAATTGCTTTATCCGTTGCCATGGTCGCAACAATGGCTGTTGGATGTGGAAACAGTGACACAAAGAAGGCTGGTGGCGGAAAGTCAGCAGACGGAAAAGTAACCATTAAGTTATTTTCAAACTTAACAGATCGTAAGAATGGACAGGGACTTGTAGAACAGACTATCATTGATGAATACGAAAAAGAAAATCCAAACGTTACGATTGAAGTGGAAGCATTGGATGAAGAAGCTTATAAGACGAAATTTAAAGCTTATTCCATGTCAGGTATGCCAGATGTCGTTAGTATCTGGGGACAGCCGGCATTCCTTGATGAAGTAGTTGAAGCAGGAGTACTTGCTGAATTAAATCAGGATGATTACAAAGATTATCAGTTCGTTGAAGGATCATTGAGCGGATATACATATGATGGTAAGTTATATGGTCTTCCAAGAAACACAGATATCGGCGTATTCTATTACAACCAGAAAATGTTCGAAGATAATGGTTGGGAAGTACCTAAGACTTATGATGAATTATTAGAATTAGGAAAGAAAATCAATGAAAAAGGTATCGTTCCGGTAGCAATGGATGGTGGAGACGGATGGCCACTTTGCTGCTACTTAGCAGATGTTCTTTTCAAGATTACAGGAACAGATTACTTAGACACAGTTAGCAAGGCAATGGAATCAGGTGATTTCAGTTCTGATGAAATGAAGAAGGCAGCTCAGTTATTAAAGGATGCTGCAGATGCTAACCTTTTCCAGAAGGGTTACGATACTCAGGATTACGGCGCAGCTATGAACTTATTCACAAACGGACAGGCAGCAATGTTCTACATGGGAAGTTGGGAAACATCTATGGCTGTTAATGAAGATATTGCAGAAGATATCCGTACAAACATCAGAGTATTCACAATGCCAACTGTTGAAGGTGGAAAAGCTACAGCTACTGACATCTCAGCTTGGAACGGTGGTGGATATGCAGTAAGCGCTAACTCAGAAGTTAAGGAAGAAGCAATTAAGTTCTTAAACTACATGTATCAGCCAGAAAAGCTTTCTAAGCTTGGATGGGAAAACGGTGTTGGACTTTCAGCACAGGATCAGAGCTCATACATGACAGGTGATGAAACAGAACTTCAGAAGCAGATTGTAGAAATTTTAAGTAACTCAACAAATCTTTCAGGAACACCAATTAACGACTTAGGAACATCAGCATTTAAGACAACGATTGAAAGTGAAATTCAGAGTGTTTGTAATGGAAGTAAGAGTGTAGATGATTTTCTTTCAGCACTTGGCGGGGCTTGTAAATAATTAACGATGAAAGAAACATTGGGCCGCCGGATATTTCGGCGGCCTATTTTTATAAGGAGTTAAAGATGAAAAAGTTATATAGTAATAAGTTGGTTATTTTAAGCCTCATATTACCGGGATTATTATTGTTTATATTTGCGATTCTTGCTCCAATCTGCTTAAGTGTTTACTATGGATTCACCGATTACACCGGTATGGGAAACTTTAATATGATTGGTTGGGAGAATTACAAGAATTTGCTTCACGATGAAGTCTTCATGGTGTCGCTTAGAAACTCGCTGTTATTAGCAATTGGTTTTATCTGTATTCAGCATCCGATTGCAATGATTGTCGCAGCAGTATTGGATAAATTGGGAGGAAAGGCAGAAAGCTTTTTCAGATGTGTTTACTTTATACCGAATGTTATTTCTATCGCAGTAATCGCAAAACTTTGGAGCTTTATTTATAATCCAAGTTTTGGTTTGCTCAATAACATTATTAAGGCGTTTGGGGGATCAGGAAATATTAACTGGTTGGATGAAGACAAAGCCATATGGTCTGTGCTTCTTGTTTTAATCTGGCATGGATTTGGATGGGGTATGTTAATTTATTACACGGGAATCAAGAACATTGATCCGGTTCTTTATGAAGCAGCGGCGATTGATGGAGCAAGCCAGAGACAGGCATTTATTCATGTAACATTACCATTGATGAAACCGGTCATTCAGGTAAATGTCACCATGGCTGTTATCTCAGCATTGAAGCAGATGGAAACCGTTTATCTGTTGACACAGGGTGGCCCTGGAAATAGTACTCAGTTTGCAGCCAACTATTTATATCAGCAGGGATTTACCGCATATAAGTATGGATATGGTAATGCCATTGGTGTCATCTTCATTATTATCTGTTTGATTACAACGGTTGCTTTAAATAAGGTATTCGAAGACCGTGATGAAGTAAAACTTCGTAAACTGGAACAGAAGAATAGAAAAAAAGTAAGGAGGGTTGCATAAATGAATAAGAAGAAAAAGAAGAAATTTACGAAACCCTTTTTATGGTTAATATTAATTATCATTGCCGTAATTCAGATTTTCCCATTAGTCTGGTTGTTGGATTTCTCATTGGCAAGCAGTACGGAAATGTTTACCAGCGGATTATTGATTATTCCAAAGAAAATCCAGTGGGGAAATTATGCGAAGGCATTTACAGACGGACATTTCTTACTATATTTGAAGAATAGTATTTTGATAAATTTTTTGGCAGTAGTGTTGGTAATTATTGTTTCTATCATGGCTGGTTTTGCCTGCCGTCGAATGAGATGGAGACTTAGTGGATTTGTTAAGACCCTCTTATTGATGGGAATGATGATTCCGATTCATGCCACATTACTTCCAAACTACAAGATTTATACGGAACTGGGATTGACTGACACGATGTGGGCATTACTGATTCCTTACGTGGCGTTCTCATTGCCGCAGGGATTGTTCCTGATGACCAGTTTTATTGAGTCGATTCCGATTGAATTGGAAGAAGCAGCAGTCATTGACGGTTGTGGTATTTACCGAATTATCTTCCAGGTAATTACACCGATGTTAAAAACATCCATTGCTACGGTATCCATTATGACATTCTTAAATAACTGGAATGAATTTATGATGGCAAGAATTTACTTAAGTTCTGACACATGGAAGACCTTGCCATTCTCTATCCTGGACTTTACAGGACAGTACTCCTCGAATTATGCAATCCAGTTTGCCGTAATGACCCTTACCGCAGCTCCTGCAATTATTGTGTATATTATTTTAAATAAGCACATTACTAAGGGTGTAGCAATGGGTGCAGTTAAAGGATAAGGAATTATGATTAAGGGTTTGAAACAAGGGGTTACCAGATTAAGCATTAAGAAGAAACTGATTTTATATGGCTATATGTTTATCACTCCGATGATTGCAGTGGTTTGTGTAATTCTTTTGCTGGAAAATTACGACAAGGTACAGGAAGAAAAACTAAATAATGACCTGGTAAGTGTGAATGCGTTAGCCGACAGCATTCAGTTGCTTCAGGCGGATATGGAAAATTTTTCCACCTATATCTGTATTAACGATCAAGTAAAGGCACTTTTGACTGCAGACAATCCAAAGGAAAAAAATGAGAATGCCAGACTCTGGTATGACGAAGCACCAATGCAGATGATTCAGGAAATGATGGCATTAAAAGGGGATATACAGACAATGGCGATTTATCCGGAAAATGGTGTTCGCCCCTATCTTCGATGCATGGATGGAAGTGCTTATGTTTCAAGCGTAAAAAAAGTTCATAAGACCGAAACTTATAAAGAAACCATGAAAAGTAAAAACGGAATGCTTTGGGAATTTGTCCCAAAGGGTTCCGGAAATACTTATCATACGAATAGAAAGAACAAAATTGGTTTGTATCGAAAAATATATGATCTTCGTCAAAAGAAAGTGATTGGTTATATCGTAATCGGTGCAAACCAGAAACAATTTAAAGACTTATGTGAGAGTGCACTGAAAGAGAAAAATGAAGGTGTCATTGTCTTGGATCAGAACAGTGGGGAATTGTGTCGTGCGGGAAAATTGGATGCGAAGGTGGAAGCTTATCTGAAAGCAGACGAGTTTATGAAGAAGAACTATCGTAAGCGCGATTCTCATTTCACATATCAGGATTATGAAGTGATTTGTAAACAGTCTGATTCCAATGCAAGTATTATCTGTAAGGTAGTACCGAAGTACAGTAAACAGACGAGAATGCTAGATGTGGCGTATATGCCGATTTCCTTACTGGTGGGAATGCTGGTAGGATTATTGCCGGTTTTCCTGATTATTTCAAAGTTTGTTACCACATTGATTAAATTGGAAGAACGGGAAAGCGAACTGACGGCACTGCAGGCACAGATTAATCCACATTTCTTATATAATACTTTGGATTCCCTGTACTGGCAGGCTACAGCAGCAGACAATGATGAAATTGCAGAAAGTATCATGGCACTTTCGGATTTATTCCGCTTAGTGCTGAACCGAGGAAATAGCGAAGTGGCTGTATCCCATGAACTGGATTTGATTTCAAAGTATCTGCAGATTCAGAAGATGCGTTTTTCCAAGCGACTGAATTATGAAATAGAAGTGGAAGAAGAGATTAAGAAGGTGAAGATTCCGAAACTGATCCTTCAGCCATTTGTGGAAAATGCTGTGGTTCATGGATTGGAAAATATCAGTACACCATGTACCTTGAAAGTAATCGGAAAGCAGATGGGAGATTATATCCATTTTGAGGTCTTGGATACGGGAATCGGAATGACGAAGGAACAGGTGGAAGCCATCTGGAATACGGATAATGATAGTTATGCAAATCAGCGTATCGGACGCTATGCTATTAAGAATGTTCGAGAACGTTTGGATTTAAGATATAACGGAGATTTTAAACTGGAAATCGAAAGCAGTTTAGGTCATGGAACGAAAGTAATTGTAGAAATTCCATTAAGCGAGGGGTGATAAATTTATGAAGTTATTGGTTGCAGATGATGAAGATACAATCAGAAGAGGATTAGCAAAGTATATTCAGCTTCACAGTAATCGTTTTGATAAGGTTTATGAAGCGGAAAACGGGCAGCAGGCCATTGATATGATTATCAAGTATCAGCCGGAACTGATTCTTTTAGATGTGCAGATGCCGTTGAAAACGGGAATTGAAGTCATGAAGGAAGTGAAAAAAGCAGGGTTGGAGCCGATTACCATGATTCTGAGTGGATATGATGAGTTCAAGTACGCTCAGCAGGCTGTAAAGTATGGGGCGGCAGATTATCTGCTGAAGCCGGTTCGTGCCAATGAGATTCTGGAATGCATTAATGAACATATGGAAAAAAAGTATGGAAAGGAAGAAATCAAGGTTCTGGAGGAAGAAAAGAATACCGGACATTTAGTTCGGGCTGCTCAGGAATATATTTCTGAACATTATATGGATAATCTTTCTTTATCTTCCGTGGCAGATATTCTTGGAATTTCCAGCGGATACTTATCCACGATTCTATCCCAAAATTTAGAATGCGGTTTTGTGGATTACTTAAATACAGTTCGAATTGACAGAGCATGCTGCTATTTAGAACAGAATTATCTGAAAAATTATGAGGTGGCTTATAAAGTGGGATTTCATGATGAAAAATATTTCTCAAAAGTCTTTAAGAAAATCGTTGGAATGTCACCGAGGGAATATCGGTTAAAACATTGATGTTGCAGTGGGAGAAAATGGAGAAAAGAATGAGCAAAAGTTATTATATTAATGAAAATGAAGAATTTGTAATTGAAGAGTACAATCAAAAAAAGCCATTTGCCAGCTTCCTGCCGGCAGTGTCCGGATTGTACGGAAAGCCAATGTGGGCCTACTACGTAAATCGTGGACAGGCTATGGCGACCTTCGGTGTGAACAATAAAGATTATTCCATCATGGAATTCCAGCCTGCCAATAAGGCATATCGTCAGACGGCATTGCAGGGATTCCGTACTTTTTTGAAAGTTAAAAAGGCAGATGGGAAAGAATGTTTCTACGAGCCGTTTCGGGATATGTCCCTGGATAAGGCTCAGAAAGTAACACAGAAAATGATGATTACCTCCTACGATGTAAGTCTGGAGGATGTGAATGAAACTTTAGGAATCAAGACCACGGTGATGTTTTGTACCTTACCGGAAGAAAAGATTCCGGGATTGATTCGTAAAGTTTCTATTGAAAATATTGGAAGTGAACCGATTTCTGTGGAAGTTGCGGATGGTATGGCAGTCATTATTCCATACTTTCTAATTAATCAGGATATGAAGAATGAAAGCAACTTGCGTCAGGCATGGATGAATGCGGATTTAGATGAGGGGTTACCTTTCTATCGGATTAAATCACTTCCTTATGATACGGCAGAAACAGTTCTTTTAGAAGGTGGAAACTTCTATTTGAATTTTAATTTTGTAGAAGGGGAGATGAAGATTTCAAAGACCATCGTGGACCCTTCTAATATTTTTGGCAATGTTTCGGATTTTACTTATCCGGCGAAGTTCTTAGAAGAAGGATTTGAGGTTCCGAAGGAACAGGTTTCCGTAGGGTATACCCCTTGCGCGTTTGGTTGTAAGACCATTGCGTTAGATCCGGCGACCTCGGATGTGACCTATACTTTGGTTGGGAGTGCACCAAGTTTTAACCAATATCAGGAATTTATAAAGAGTACCATTACTCCGGATTATATGGAAGATAAGATTCTTAAGAATAAAGAGTTGATAGAGCGGACAAAACGTCATGCATTTACTTCTAGTAACTTCAAAAATCTGGACTTATATATGGGTCAATCTTTCATGGATAATTACCTGCGTGGTGGATATCCGATTTCTGTGGGGAATGGAAAGCACGTGTTCTATGTCTATTCCAGAAAACATGGGGATTTGGAACGTGAATATAATTTCTTTCAGGTGGATTCCACAAATTACTCCCAGGGTAATTCTAACTTCCGTGATGTGAATCAGAATCGAAGAAATGATGTATATTTCTTCCCGTTTATTGAAGATACGGATTTAAAGACCTTCTTTAATCTGATTCAGCTTGACGGATTTAATCCATTAGTGCTGAATGGTTCCAAGTTCGAAGTGGAAAATCAGGAAGCCTGTGAGACAGTCCTGAAAAAGTACTTTGCAGGGAAAGATGCTCAGACTTTGAAACCAGTTCTTGCAAAAGCCTTCACGCCGGGAGCCTTGTTGATGGAAATTGAACAGAAGGAACTTCTGCTTCAGGAAGGAACCTTGGATAGTTTTCTGAATGATTTGTTGGAACAGTGTATTAAAGTGGATCTTGCCACATTCCAAGAAGGATACTGGGTGGATCACTGGATTTACAATATTGATTTACTGGAACAGTTTATTCAGGTTTATCCGGACAAGGTTCGAACGATTCTGTTTGAATCTTGTGACTATACATTTTTTGATAATGATGAAATCGTCGTACCAAGAAACAGACGTTATGTTTTAACCGAGGCAGGCGTTCGACAATATGGTGCTTTGAAGAAGGTGCCGGAAAAGACAGACCTGATGGCTAAACGAGAATATCGTCCTACACAGGTTCGCACCGGAAAAGGAAACGGTGACATTTACTACACCACATTGGCGGCAAAAATCTTAATTTTGTTAATGAATAAGATTGCTTCGCTGGATCCGGAAGGAATTGGTGTGGAAATGGAAGGTGGAAAACCGGGATGGTGCGATGCCTTAAATGGAATGCCTGGAATCATTGGCTCGTCCATCAACGAAAGTGCGGAAATCCAAAGATTGGCTTCCATAATGCTTTTGTGGACTGCAGAAGAGGATGAAATTAAGGTCCCTTCCGAAGTGAAGTTTTTCTTTGACTGTATTTACCGATTATTAAAAGAAAATATCGAAGGTATGGAATATTGGGAGAAGAGTAACAATGCGAAGGAAACCTATCGGGATATGATTACTTTCGGCATTGACGGAAAAGAAGAGATTCTATCCGGACATCAGGTTCGCAGTTTCTTCCAGATGGTTCAGACACGAATTGAGCAGGGACTGAAGAAAGCTTTTGACGCAGAAAAAGGAATTTATAATACCTACTTCATTAATGAAGCAGTCGCTTATAAATTAGAAAAGGATAAGGAAGGAAATCAACTTTATGGGGCAATGAATCTTCCGTTGGTAAATGTCACGGAGTTTAAGACCCGTCCTATCCCTCCATTCCTGGAAGGACAGGTCCATATGATGCGTGTAAATCCTTCCGGTTCCAAGCAGCTTCATCAGGCGTTGAAGAACAGTGAAATCTATGATAAAAAACTGCAGATGTTTAAGTTAAATGAAAATGTAATGGAGGAAACCAAGGAAATTGGAAGACAGAACGTTTTCCCAAGAGGCTGGTTGGAAAATGAAGCAGTATTCCTCCATATGGAATATAAGTATTTTCTGGAATTACTCCGCTGCGGACTCTATGAGGAATTTTATGATTACTTAAAGACTTCCTTCATTCCGGCGTTAAATCCGGAAGTATACGGAAGAAGTATCCTGGAAAATTCTTCCTTTATTGCCAGCTCAGTACATCCAAACGTTAGTCTTCATGGGACAGGATATCAGTCCCGTTTGACGGGAGCTTCCACCGAGATGCTTCATATGTGGCGACTGATGACCGTTGGGGCAAAGCCATTCCTCTTAAATGAAGATGGGGAATTGTGCTTTAAACCAGATCCAAAACTTCCGGCCTGGTTGTTCACGGAAGAAGATCAGGTGGTAGAAGTTGTTTGGGAAAAGGAAACAAGAACCTTTGCTCAGCCTCAAAATACCTTTGTGGCAACGTTATTTGGAAGCATTCTGACGGTTTATCATAACGACCAAAGAGTGAATACTTATGATGCAGAGGCAACAATGAAATCAATCGAATTATATCAAGGAAATCATCTGGTTCAGCGAATCGAAGGAAACATTGTGGCAGAGCCATATGCCAGAAGAATCAGAAGTGGCGAAATCGACCGGATGGATATATTTTTTTAAAAAACAATGGAAAGGAGTTTTGAACCTTGAGTACTGATTTAAAAGAGATTATTGATTACGATCAAAACGGATTTATTATTCATGGAAAGCATGAATTTCTAATTGGTGGAGAATTCCACTATTTCCGTGTTCCGGCAGCAATGTGGGAAGATCGTCTTCAGAAAATGAAGGCGACAGGAGCGAATCTGATTTCGGTATACATTGCGTGGAATATGCATGAACCGGAGGAAGGAAAGCAGCGTTGGGATGGCGATTACGATTTAGATCGCTTCCTGACTCTTTGTGAAAAATATGGATTTTATGTTCTCATTAAACCGGGTCCATATATTTGTGCGGAATTGGACTTCGGTGGACATCCGGACTGGCTGATTAAAAAGGTGGCCAATGGAGAATTCAGAATTCGTATGTTAGATGAAAAGTATCTGGAACTTTGTAAATACTGGTATCGTTCCGTGGCAGAGCAGATTAATTCGCACTTGATTACCAATGGTGGAACCATTATTGCAGCTCAGGTGGAAAATGAATACGATCATCTGATGGAATACGGGGAAGAACCGATTTCCTTAGAAGATGCCATTGAATATTTCATGTTCCTGAAAGGTTCTATGGAAGAATATGGAATCAATGTTCCAAAGTTTGCCAACGAGGCAGAATTCTTACGTGGAAAGGGAATCATTGATACCAGAACGTATTATCCAAATATTCCCGGCTTATGGATGTCAGAATATGAACGTTTCGAGCAGAAGTTATTAAGCTCTAAGGAAACCCAGCCGGATGCACCAATCATGATTTTGGAATTGCAGGCAGGCTGGTTCTCACAGATTGGAACTCCTACATACATCCCGGAAGTGGATGTGGTAGAAGGGGTTTCCAAGAGTGTCTTTATTACAGGAGCGTCCATTGTCAATTACTATATGATGGTGGGGGGAACCACCTTCCCGTTCATCGGAGGTCGTGGTGACGTGGCGCTCGGCGGATTCGGAAACATCACCAGCTATGATTTTGGTGGCGCACCGATCGGAGAAACCGGAGAAGTTCATCGGGAAAAATATTATTGGATTAAAGGTTTCATTCGCTTTGCAAAACAGTTCTCTCATATCATTTCCGAAAGTGACCGGAAATCTTATATGGAAATTGTTTCCGGTGGAGAAAATATTGCAGTTCTGAATAAGGATAATGCCTTTTTGGACAAGTCCATTGACCAGGCTTATGAGAATTTCACAACCTACCAGGAAGGAAATGATCAGGGAAGATTCTTCTTTGTTCGTAACGTGGAAGAATCAGATAAGACAATTACTGTAAGGGTCCCGGCAGAATTAAACGACAGGGAATACCTTTTTAAGACGACAGTTCAGGCAAATCAGACACGAATGTTTCCAATTGCATTCAAGATTCCGGAAACCCATGTGAAACTTAATTTTTCCACATCAGAAATCTGGATGACAGAAAAATATGAAAAAGAGACAGCGGTAGTAATGTATGGAAGCCATGGTATGGCAGGAGAACTTTGCCTTAATGTGGATGCAAAGGATGTGGAAATCATTTGTGGAAATGCAAAGAAATATGATGCCGGAAACGGAACCAGCCTTGTGACTTATGAGCATGGGGATATGGTTATCGTGAGGGCGAAGGATGTTCGCTTCTTCATTTTAGAGGATGCCATGATTGGCCGTGTGGACTTCCTTAAGGACGGATTATTGTTCCATAATCTTTACTATGTGGAATCGATGGAAGAAGACGAGAAAACAGTTTCTTTGAATATCCAGTATAAGGAAAATACAAAGAATTTTATTCAGTTCTATCCAATGAAGGAAGGTGCAGGACTTAAGGATGCATTCCTGGATAAAGAAGATTTACAGGTACAGTCTTGTAACTGCGGACTTCAGGAAGTTTCCTTTGAAACAGCACAGTTCGTAAATCACCCTTCTGTGCAGTGGACATCGAATTGGAAATATCAGGCAGATAGTGAGGAAATCACAGAGGACTTTGCAGATGACTCCTGGAAGGTTCTTCCGAAGCCGACTTCTTTAGAAGAAGAGGATTTCTTCCAGCATGGATATTATTGGTATCGCACCAAGTTTGAATTAGAGGATGATATTCAGGACGGTTATTTATATTTTGACCACAATGATACAGACCGCTATTTGTTATACATTAATGGGGAATTGGTATTCCGTGCCAGAAATAAGTCTATTGACCGACATAATGTGACGGCAGCATTGAAAAAGGGAACGAATACCATAGCAATCTTATATGCCAATGAGTTCCATAATAAATCTCATCCTCATGAAGGCGCATTAGTGAAGATGAGTGGAATTATGAATCCGATTTTCATTAAAGGTAATTATCAGAATGGAATGAAGCTGGATGTGGTATTAGAGTCCTTCAAGGTTCGCTATCAGCTCAGCGGTTATCATCAGGGATTCCAGACTTTGGAATATAGTGATGATAGCTGGCAGGTAGCTCCGGATGTGGAAAAATTGGTAGTCGGAAAAGAAATGGGACATGTGGTATGGTTCAGACGCCACTTCCGTTATAATCCTGCAGAAGGTATTTCTGCACCACTTCAGATGATTCCAATCAAGGCAGATGAAAGACTTCTCATTTATGTGAATGGAAAGCCGGTTGCTCAGTACGATATCATTGGTCCTCAGGAAGAATTCTATATTCCGGATTCTTATCTGAATCCGATTGGAGACAATGTGATTTCCATGGTATTGGAATGTCCGGGATTCTTTGAAGAAATCATGAGCGGTTACCGCAGAGGCTATTTATATAACCCGATTGTTCAGCCATCTTATGTTTCAAAAGCAGCAGTGATTCAATTGAAAAAATAGACGGAAAATGGAAACTATAGTAAAATAATCTAATAAGGTCCGGAGGTGATGTTTTATGATGAAGCAGCATAAAACCGTAACAGGTCTCATGATTATTTTATGTATGGTTTCCATTTTTGTGTGTAGTCCTGTCTCTGTCTGGGCGGAAGAATCCAGGGAGGAACCGAAATGTTTTACTTTGCAGACTGAAACGGTTACAATTTTAGCGGAAACTTCTGAAAACACTGTGATTAAAAAAAGCTTACCGAAAAAACAACGATTAAAAAAAATCAAGGTTTCCGTTACAAAAAAAGAGTTTAAGCGTTTCTTTAAAAAGTCTGCATTTATTGGAAATTCCATTGGTGTGGGGCAGCGAATGTATCTGGATTACGAAGGAAAAAAATATCTGGGAAATCCTACGATGTTAGTGAAGGGCTGTTATTCTTTTACGAATGATCAAATTGCCGGGGGACAATACCGACTGAATTATAAAGGGCAGAATTGTTCCGCTAAGGATGCAGTTTCCAAGGCAAAGGTAAAGTACGTTTTCATTAATATGGGAATTAATGATATGTGGGAAGGACCGGAGGTCGTTTTTCGGCGATATAAGAAATATATTAAAGGAATCCGGAAAAAGAATCCTGGCATTATCATTTTTATTGAGAGTACGACACCGGTTTATTATGGAAAGCAGCAGCAGTCTCTCAACAATAAGAATGTTAATCGTTTAAACCGATTATTAGAGAAGTATTGTAAAGAGACAAGAGATGTTTATTTCATCGATATTTCCACACCGTTAAAAGATTCTCATGGTGGATTGGCGGCGGCCTACTGTAGTGACCATTATGTTCATGTTACCATGAGCGGTTACCGGGTTTGGACGAAAACGATTTGTAAGTATATCCGACAGTGGATGAAACAGGAAAAACAGGCAAGATGGTCGGTGAAAATTGCCAGGAAACAAAAGAGTACCATGGAATATGATAGAGCAAATCGATTGGTCTGTTTGTTGGAAAAAAGTTCCTTGAAACAGGAATTGAGCCGACAGTTAAAACAATTAAAAAAGGATTTGAAGGAATAAGAATATGATTAAGGTGGATTTGGTTACCGGCTTTTTGGGAGCAGGAAAAACTACATTTTTAATAGAGTACGCGAAACAATTTGTTGCGGAAGGAAAAAAAGTCGCAATAATTGTGAATGACTACGGAGCCATTAATGTGGACCGACTGCTTTTGCACCGGGAGCTGGGGGACTGCTGTCAGCTGGAAATGGTAATTGGTGGAGATAAGGACTGTAGTAGGAGACGACTGAAAACAAAATTAATTACCATGGCGTTGGAAGGCTATCATCAGGTTTTGGTGGAACCATCCGGATTATTTGAAGTAGAAGAATTCTTTGATTTATTATATGAAGATCCATTGGAACGATGGTATGAGCGTGGAAACGTATTAACTGTGGTGGAGGCTGCAGTTGATCGGAATCTTTCTGATTTTGCAAAATACATTCTGGCAACCCAGGTGGCGAATGCGGGAACTGTGGTGGTCAGTAAGTGTAAGAATCAGAACGATGTTTCGGAACTGGTGGAATTTTTGGAAGGTTGCCTGGCACAGTTTCAGTGCAAACAAAAGCTCAATTCTGTTTACCGATGGGAACGGGGAATGATGACAGAAGAGGAATTTAGAAAATTAAAAAGTTCCGGGTATCGGAACGCCACAGTAAAAAAATATTCCGGTATGGAGGATTTTGATTCGGTCTTTTTCTTTCATGTGGAAACATCGTTGGATACATTGGAAGAAACTCTACAGAATCTGATGAATGATTCTAAGGCGGGAAATATTTTCCGGATTAAGGGATTCTTGAAAGAGGGAGAAGCGTGGCTGGAAGTGAATGCCACAAAAACGGAAATTTCTCTTCAAAAAAGTGAGGTAGGACAGGAAGTGTTCATCGTGATAGGGGAGCAGTTAGATAAAGAATATATTGGATCTTATTGGATTTCATATCAAAATGAATAAACCGTTAAAAATGCATCTATTATAGAAAATAGATGTATTTTTTATGGGAACTTGATTCTTTTGGTGAAAAGTCCATCAGAAGGACATTTTTATAAAAATAAAAACCTTTTTTTAAGTGAAATTCCATATAAAGTTGTTTTATTATATTAGATTTTGTAGTATATTATATATAAGACATACGAGCGGAGGTACAAACATATGAAAAAATTAGTATTATTAATGAGTATTGTTGTACTTGCTTTTATTTTTACAGCTTGTGGTGGAAGCGATTCCGATAGTAATAAAAAGGCTGAAGCAGGTACAAAAGCTACGAGCACAAAAACAGATAAGAAAAATAATAAAGAGTCAGAAAAGGAGACAGTCAATCCTACCAGAGCAGAACTGAGTTATGCTACAGTTAATGCTCCAGCCGGTTGGGAGATTATTGAAACGACCATTAACATGGCTAATTTGAAACAGGTTGATGGTACCGCTACCATGAAGGTATGGTGTTCTGCATTTACTAGTGCAGAGGAATTCGTTGATGGTGATATTACAGGATTTAAGGAAAAGGAGAATGTTAATCTTAAGAAGATTACATTAACTTTAGATGATTTCATTTTCTATGGATATCATCCATATAATAATGAAGACGAATTTGTTCTTGCAACAGATGCGAAAAAGGGTTATGTAGAAATTGATGGAAAAGGAATTACTATTGATGAAGCAACCGGATTCATTAAATCAGTACAGGTTGTAAGAAAAGAAAAGAGATACTAAAAAACTGAATATCCCGAAGGGCTGCATAGATTGATACATTTCATTTCTCCGCAGCCCTTCTTTTGTGAAAATATAAAAAAATCGGAAGACATTTTTGTCTTCCGGTTTTTTTAGTTTACTATTGTGTTTTGGTAGTTAAATGGGTTTTCCTGATACCCTGGATTTACCACCTTCAGAATTCGGTTATATAGGTAATTATGTGCGTCGGCATTTCCAAAGTAATTGCCCGTATATAATACCTCTGCAACACGGAAAATTGTGTAGTCGTATCGATCAGTATAAACATAAGTTCCGTCGCTTAATTTTGCATAGGCACGAACGGTCATTCCGATAGAAAACTCTTTCGCATTGAAGCGGGAGAAGAGCATTGTCATGGAATGGCGGGTCTTTTTCGGAGTGCTTCCGTAGACCTCAGACAAGTTTGTGCTTGATGCATAATGTTTAACATATGGATGATCCTCACGAACATATAAGTCGTTTGCATCGATATAATCAGTTAAGCCATAAACTAATCCGATTTCCTGAACGTCTTTTCCGTTTATTTTCGGCTCCACGGAATATACGGTACGGAATCCCTGCAATGTTGGACTAATCTGATAGCCGTCGACCTCTAAACCAGATGCTACTACCTGAATCGGTGATTCTGTGGTTGGTTCCTCAGTAGTCGGTTCTGCAGTCGTTGGTTCTTTCGTTGTCGGCTCTGCGGTAGTTGTTTCAATCGGAGTGACATCTTCTAATCGAATGGAATTAAAGTTTACAATAGTTCCGGATTCCACACCGGTTCCAAGTTCAAACATGACTTTAATCTGATCCGTTGTAACCCGATAAGTACCAACCAAATTGGTTGCTGCGCCGGCAGAAAGATTTGTGTATGCCGGACTGCCCGTTGTATTGGATAATTCTTCTTTCATTCCGATGGAGGAATTTTTATCTGTTGTGATATTGGCAGTTACCTTGTAGGTGTGGCCAGGAATGACATCTGTAGTGTAGCTGGCCTGAAGTAACCAGGCTGTGCCAAGTGTGTTCTGTTTTACTTTTACGGAAAACGCAGGAGAGGTACCTGTTTTATAGGATGCCTCTGCAGGTGCCCATGCACCGTAATAGAATCCCCATTTTCCGGTATTACTCCAGGCTCCTGCAGTTCCGGTAGTGTAGCCATCGGATACGGTGGTCGGTTCTGCAGTCGTTGGTGCCTGAGTTGTGGTCGGTGCCTGAGTGGTAGCTTCTTCAATGGCAGTGCGGTCAATTAATTCCCAACGCTGATTATTGTTATTAGTTAAAGCTTCCTGTGTAACCTTATAACCGGCACCTTCACCATTATCGGTTAAAGCATATAAACTTGCCTGATTGATGATTCGATAGGTTCCGTCAGCAACTTGCTCTAATCGGAAGTTCTGAGCCTTGTTATTATTTAATTCCCAAGTCTGATACTGTACCCCTGTGCCGGTAGAACCAACAGGATTATCTAATCCTCTTCCGGGAGCACACTTCGGTGACATAGTAAACCAACCAGTGGATTTCTTTGTAAATTTGAACTGCTGTGCATTGGAATTGTTGATGGACCATGTCTGTAACTGAAGACTATTCTTATCTTCTCCGTTTGGAATATCCAGACAACGTCCGGTTGCAACGTTCTTAATGACATAGTAGTGATTCTCATTCACCGGAGAAGCGGATGATTTCGAAGGTCTTCCCAACTCCACATCATTGGAAACAGGTGTCCCGAAAAATGGATAATCATCATGCCAAGTAAAGAGCTGCATATGAATATCTCGATCCCATCCACCGCCGGAACGTTTTGCAGCATGGTATACAATCCAGTCTTCCGTACCATCCGGTGATTTGGTAAAGGATGCATGTCCTACACCGTGAACCGTGGAGGTTTGCTGGAATACCGGCTCGCTTCCTTTGGACCATGCGTTTGGATTCATGAAATCTCCGTTGGTGCAGGTCAGACGAGCTAAACAATAGGAGTCAGTCCAGCTTCCACTGGCAGAATAAATAATATGTACCTTACCGTTCTTAATTAAAACTTCCGGACCTTCATTAACCTGTGGGTTGGTATTGGTTTCCCAGCTGTAGGTCGGTCTGGAAATACAAACACGGTTTGATGAGATGGTCCATGGATTGCTCATTTCTGCAATGTAAATGTTCTGGGCTACATTGGTGTCCCCTTCCCATCCGGACCATACGGCATAGAGTTTTCCATTATATTCGAAAGCAGTGGTGTCAATGGACCACTTATTGGTACTATCTGCTAAACGTCCCTTTAAGGTGTAGCTTCCATCCAATGGATCATTGGGATTGGTTCCACCTTCCAAGACATAAGTACGGTGGCTGTCATTGCCGGCACGATTGACTTCCGGAGCAAAGTAGGAATACCAACGTCCTCGTAAGTAAATACATTCCGGAGCCCAATAGGAACTTAATGTTTCTGAACCGGTGTAATCATTCTGGAAAATATTATGATACTGGGAAATACCTAACTGGGTCAGGTCGTTCATTTTATATAATGCCACACCACCACTAGACTGACAGTAGTAGTAAGAATTTCCAGCTTTAAAGACCCATGGATCTGCACCGTCCTGGCGAATCGGATTGGTAAAGCAGGTTGTGGAACGAACCACTTCCAGTTTCCAAAGCTGACGATCATCATTGGCCACGGCGTACTGTTTAATCTTTCCGTCATCGGTCAGGGCAAAGCCACTTGGCTTACTGATGATTCGAACATATCCGTTTCCTGCGTCGGTAATCTGGTAATCCTGAGCACCTTCACCATTCTGTTGGTAAATCTGATGAACTTTCCCGGATTCCTTGGAATAGGATGGGTCATCGAAGGCCTTGGTTTTTGCACACATTGGAATGATGCAGTAGTAGCCAGAATTAACAGACGGGATGAATTTGAACTGCTGAGCAACTGTTCCGTTACTGGTGTAAGACTGGAGCAGGGTTCCGTTTTCTGTTCCTGCGTTATCTACATCAATAACCTTTCCTGTTGCTTTGTTTACAATACGATAAATTGCATTTTCGTTAATGGTCATACTGGTTGCTCCTGAGATTTGCTTTGTTCCCGAACCCGGATAGAACTGGGTAAGCGGAAGGGCAAGTGTCAGAGCAATACAAAGTATGCGTTTGAAACGAGATTTCAAAACTTTTTCCTCCTTAAATAATACGTTTTTTACATCGTAAGAAATAAAAATGTTTCAAACAATGCTTAGATTTCTGAAAAAGGTATCTTTTTTTTATAAAACGGTTCCAAATTTGAAAAAAATTGTCTGAAATCCCAAAAAGAGACAAGAATTGAATGGAATTTCAAAATAGGGTGTGTTTTTTCAGAAACGGTTTACGCTTATAAATAAGTAGGTTAGAATATTTCACTGAGAGAACATTTTTTAGAAAAGTGCAAGGAGCGTTAAAATGAGAAAAAAAATTTGGAGTAAAGCAAAAAAAGTTTTGGTAACATGTCTGGCAGTGACATTGGTAACCTCTTCTCTTTCCATGGCAGGAGTTGTTACACCGTTCTCATCTGTTTCCGTGGAGGCAGTGGCAGAATGGAACAGTTCTACTGTTTATTTAAAAGGTGATCAGGCAATGTACCAGGGGAATGTTTATGAAGCACAGTGGTGGAGTCAGGGAAAAATCCCGGCCGATGGTGTTGCCAGTGGAGAGTGGAAATTAATTTCTACTGCATCTGAACCAACCACATCCGGAAATAATCAGAATCCGGAAAATCCGACAACTTCTAATCAGAACGGTGTAGATAAAGCAACCTTAAATCCGGTTGTTGGAACAAATATTCAGGGGGTAAAACTTCCTGCAACATACTACAATAAAAAAGTGGTTGGATATTTTCCAAATTACGCAATTAACTCCGATGCCCATGAACATTTCAGCATTGCTGATTTACAGTGGGACGTGTTAACGCATGTACAGTACGCCTTTGGTGTTGTTAATAAGAATACATGTGAGTTAGAAGCAGGAGATGTTGAAAATGATATTAACAATCGATTCACAGATCGTAAATTCTACCATGACGGTGTGGAAATCAAGATGGATGAATCCCTTGGTTATTACGGACAGTTTAACTTAATGCATACTTTAAAGAAGATGCATCCGAATGTAACCGTATTAATTTCCACCGGTGGATGGGGAGCCTCTGAAGGTCTCTGGTATGCGACACAGAATGAAGCATCCATGAGAAAGTTCAGTGCTTCCGCTGTAAGATTTATCAGACAGTATGGATTTGATGGAATCGATATTGACTTCGAATTCCCATCAGAAACACCGCAGTCCGGTAACTATACATCATTTACAGAATCTATCAGACCGGGAATTGCAACAAGATATGCACAGTTCATTAAAATCTTAAGTGAAGATTTAGCGAAAGCAGCAAAAGAAGACGGAAAGTATTACTGGTTAACTTCAGCAGTTTCCGCCTCTTCCTGGGTACTTGGTGGACAGAAGGATTCTTCCTTCCTGGATTATCTTGATTTTGTATCTATCATGTCTTACGACTACCATGGTGGTTGGAACAATTATGTTGAAAATCAGGCAAACCTTTATCCGGATGATGCAGACGGAGAAACATTAACTCAGGCTGTAAAGACATTAGGTTTTGACTGGTCCTATAAATTCTATCGAGGTAGAGTTCAATCAGAAAAGATTCTGATGGGTGTTCCGTATTATACAAGAGGATGGACTAATGTATCCGGTGGTACCACAGGACTTCATGGTTCTTCCGGTTCCCCACTGACCAATGCTACAGATAACTTAAACTTATGGTGTGACTTAGATGCTAATGGTAAGGAAGTGGCAGCGGGAGCAAACCCATTGTGGCATGTTATGAATGTCATGAAGAAAAACGGAAACTACAAACGTTACTGGGATAGTGTTGGTAAGGTTCCACATATCTGGAATGCTACAAACAACACCTTCCTTACTTTTGAAGATGAAGAATCTATTCAGGAAAGAATCAATTTTGTAAAGAATAAAAATCTTGGTGGTGTATTGATTTGGGTAATGCATGGTGATTATGATTACGATGCAGCAAAGGGTGAGTATGTCATCGGTGATACTTTAACAACAAAGTTATATAACGCATTTAAGCAGGCTGGACCTTCTCAGGTAACCTCAGATATTGATTACAACAATGATGTGCTTGACTTCAGCGTTGATACCAGTGCAAGTAAGTATGATCATCCAAATAATACTTACAGCATTAAAGTGAAGAATAACAGTAGTGTTTCTCTTCCATCAGGATTTACCTTTAGTTTCTGGTTACCAAAATCCAGCACATTTACTTCCTGCTGGGGTGGAACCGCTACGACAAGAGATGTGGAAAACGGTGACTTCACGGAAGTAATTATAACATCTAATGTTGGAATGGGACCGGGAGAAACCGTTGAGTTTACTGGAATGATGAAGAGTTGTACTTCCGGCCTGAAGAATTTCAAAGTCAATGGCATGTCCATGGCAAGCGAAGTAAATGAAGAAATAAATCGTTTGAACCGTTCCTTTATTACAGAACAGAATGATGATCCTGGAAATAATGACACACCGGAACCGACGACAGAAGAAAAGACAACAGAAGAATCTACAACAGAGGAGCCAACTACTGAAATAGTAAATCAGCATGCAGCAACTACTGTGGTTAATGGATTCCAGATCAGCACAACCTTAGAAGGTTTCAGAACCATCTATACTGTGTCTGATCCAAAGAGTGAAGTGGCAGAAGCAGGATTGGTATATGGATTAGACGACTACTGTAGCGATAACGAAATGGTTGTAAACAGTAGCAATAGCAGTGTTTACAGCTACAAAGCTGCTGATGAGGGAAAAGTAAACGTAGGATTTAATACCAGTACCAAGCAAAGCTATGCATTGGTTATGAAGTTTATAAAGAATGCGAAATTCTATTCTTCAAAAATTTGTGTGAGAGCATATATAAAATATACAGACGGTACATATTCTTATAGTGATATTTCGAAGAAGAGTGTTTACGAAATGGCAAATCAGTTATATCAGGGAAGAATGATGTCAAATCTAACATCCCATGATTATCTGTATAACAACATCCTTAAGGTGGTAAATCCGTCTTATGTAGAACTGGATTATAACTGGGATGATTTACTTGTAAAATAAGAAAAAATGATAAGAGGGGCTGTAAAAAAACTCCTTAAAAAGCAGAACTGCATTTGCCATTGCCAATGCAGTTCTGTTTCTTTATGTAAAAACATCATAAATGTTGATTTTAGAGGCACTTTAATAAGCCCTGTGTTAATAAGAGCTTTTTTAAACTATTTAATTACCTGATTTCATGCAATCAGCTTTAATTGATTTCGTTTATTATGGTATTTATAAAGGTTAAAAGCACAGGCAATCAAGGTTAGCTCTAAATTTACGTTTTCTAAACCTCTTCTGAATAGTCTTTTGTATGATCTGTCTTATTTGATAATACCAAAAGTTCCCTCGGATTGTATACTTCTGTTCATGCGAAGCAGAGCTCCATGAATAGATTCAAGATTCTCAATCACTTCTTCATGCATGGACGTTAATTCTTTGTTTAATCTTGCGGTTCTGTTACCTTCTTTTTTCTTGTAACATGCTTCACGATAAAGACAACCTGTACAATCTTCACATTCATAGATTTCTTCGGTTCGTCCATACTTATTTCTTTTGACATGCCGGCTATATTTAAATATGAAACGTCTGCCGTTGGGACATACAAGATTTCCATCGGAATCTTTTTTGAAGTTCACAATTCTATATGGGTCTTCACGATAT
>CACXEU010000038.1 GCA_902766735.1 uncultured Lachnospiraceae bacterium | reverse complement strand
TTTTGTATAACAAACACCGCGCACCCGCATAGCGGGTGGTTGATATTTCGCACGCTTTGCGCGCTCAACAGGGTCACGACCCATAATAAAAAAGATCCACGGCATCGCCGTGGACTTTTTGATCATCATTATACTTCCTGATATCCATCTCCGCTATTGGAATAGTAATCATCCTTACCAAATGGATCTGCATCATCACGAATTCCTAAATGAGTTTCTTTTAATTTAACATATAACTCAACATTAGTAAGCTGCTTATATGGATATACATAGAAGAATCCTACGATTCCACAACAGCATAATGTCAGCATATTCCATAAGATAAATGAAAGATCTAAAATGAATGCATTCATTTTTTCTCCCATCATCATTTCCTTACTCATACGAAATGCTTCTTCACGAGTGATGTCCGGATTTTCTGCAACAATATAAGGAATCATTCTATATTCGTATGCTTTTACAATTCCCGGAATGATAAATAACATAAACCATAAGAAATTAAACAACATCTGGCAAAAGAGAATCTGTACTGTTTTTAAATAATTATACTTAAATCCATCTCCAACAATTCCAAATTGCGGATTTTCTTTTCTGTTCTGAATGTACCATTTCAGACATCCGACTTTCAACGGGTTCAATACGAAAACAGCAATCGCCATTGCAATGGCAAAAATAATTGTAAAAAATACTGCGGCAAATCCACCAAAAATCAGCCAAGTACTCTTATCCCCCCAGTCTGTAGAAGACACTTCTTCTTCATCGTCATCATAGGAATCGTAAGAATCATAAATTCCACTATCCTCATCTGATTCCCAACTGCTCACCGAACTATGATTGCTTGAACCCGAGCCACCGGTAATAGGAATGTTTGCTCCAAAATTTAATCCTCCGGAAGCAACCATAACAATAAATGTCACTGCCACTACCATCCAGTAGTTCTTATGAAGGTTCTGCTTTGCGCGTTCTTTTAATTCTGCTCTTGTCCACATAAATAAATCTCCTTATCTTTCAGTTTTTCATGTTTTCATGCTTCATCATATCAAAATATGTCGTAACTGTCTATAAAGCATACACTAGTTTTATTAAAACTTTTCGGAATGGATTCATCTCCTTCCAAATCTGCTGCTTCAGTCGATTCAACATTTTTTTCATTTCACGGTATTCTTCTTTTGGAATGATTTCCTGGGAGAAGGCTGCCACCAGTCCTCTGTCATAAATCCAGGACCACTGCTGCTCTTCTAAAGCCGGAATGTTTTCTTTCATTCTCAAAAAAGCCTCCCGGTCACTGCAATGTTTCAAATCAATTCCCACTGCACCACATATTTGGAACAATTCCTGAATCATATATCGCATTCCAATGTTATCTTTCTTCTTTTTAAACTTCTTTTCCTTATTCCGTCTTCTGACAAAGTACTGAACATAAACTGCCCCTACAGCACCAAGTACTCCGAAAAATACAAACACCGGAACAACTGATTTTTCTGTTTCAGTTTTCCCGGAAACTACTGTCAGCTTTTCATCTTTTTTTGTCACTGTCTCAGTAGACTGTACCGTAGTATTTTCCACTATTTTCGCCGTCGTTGTTTCCTTCGCTGTTTTCGTGGTAGATGGTGCTTGATTTTTTATTGGTTTGTTATTTCCCTGCTTCTTTTCCACTTCCACATATCCCGGCGTATGTTCTTTTGGAATCCATCCCATGTTTTCATCATACACTTCACACCATGCATGGGCCATTTTATTGTCAATCGTGCCTTCAACGCATCCTCCCATTCCGGTTGTATGAAATGCATCCTTGGGAACTGCATATCCTTCCACGTATCTTGCCGGAATCCCCATAGCACGATAAAGCAATGTGGATAAGGTTGCAAAATGAACACAAAAACCTCTTTTTGTTTTTACAAAATTCTCAACAAAATCCATACCTTCAGGAGTTTTTCCAGGTTTCCTTGTATAATGAAACTTTGACGCAATCAAATTATCGATTTCTGCATCAATGCCTTTCCAGTCTGGTTCATCTGCCCGTCTGCGTAATTGATTCACTAATTCATTAAACGCATCAAGATCTTCCGGATATTGTTCATAATAATCAATCACAAAGTCCCGATAACCATTCCAATATTTATCAGGTTCCATAAGAACCTCGCTTCCCCTATATTCATTTCCATCCCCGCCTTCATAATATTTTACAACGGTTTCGTTAATTCGCTCCTCCGTAAAAAGTTCTGCAGCTTTTTTCGGATAATAAATATAGCTTATGCTTTCACCTTCCATATCAGATTGTGGGAACAATTCCTGATTAAAAATCAAATCATCCTGATTCAAAAGTGCAAAATACGGCAGCAATTGCACCCCATCTAAATCCATAAGCGGTTTCAGAATCATCGTATCTCCATACACATTGTATTCTTTTTCCTGATTCACAACCTTCCCACGCAAGTTACTCTCGCATATATTCACGATTGCCATCATATTATAGCCACCGTGACTAAAAACAGACTCCTTATCCGTTTCATCCCACAACAATTCATCTAACTCTTCTTCCACTTCCTGGTTTGCCAGTTTCCAGCGCTCTCCAGAATATTCTGATGCTACAAAGGACTTTAAATAAACAGTTTCTTCCGGCATCGTATGAAGCGTTATTTCAGCAACCTTTTTATCGGATGGTTGAAAGCTATCAAGTTTCGACAATTCTCCTTTTCCAATTCCCTGATTTGAAAAATCATTCCCATGAATTTCTTCCAGCATTTTTTCCAGTTTCACATCCGTAATATTCTTTAGAGCCACTCGCACTTTTGCATATTGTCTTCGTTCCTCAATTCTATAATCCTTCAGATTCCCCACAAGGACTTCTCCCAAAATAAACACCACGCCAAAAACAATACATACCATCACTTCTTTTTTTAGAATCACTCTGGTTCGATTTCCGAAACTGCTGACCATCAGCAAAATAATGGAAACCGGTAAGCCCACAAAGTAAAGGTACTCAGGTAGATGGTTTGTAATAATTACTGCAAACAATGGACTCAACTGAATCAGCCCCAAAAGAAAAAAACCTTTTCTTGTTTCCTGAATTTTTGTATAAAACATGGAAAGCACAAATGTAACGGGAAAAATCACCCAAGCCAATTCCAGGTCATCCATTTTTATAAAATCTAGATCCGAAATCAATCGTATGGTGTTAAACAATCCGGAATAGTTATCATAAATTCGAACACATCCCTCAACAAAGGCCCCTCTCCCGATAAAAAGCATCAAAAGAAAAAAGGATAACAACGCGAGTACCCTGAACAGATTCATGATTTTCGGTTTCACCTTTCCTGCAATCCAGGAATCAGACGACGCCACAAAGTAGCCGCAAAAAATCATTGGAATCATTCCAATTAAAATCGTCATTCCTTGTAACGGAATCCTGATGCTCCGGGAAAAAGAAATCCATAACAATTCCAGCCCGATGATGATTACTGCAATTCGAACAAAATCCAACCATATACTATTCTGTTTTTTTCTTTTTTGTTCTACATTAAATCCTGACATATTTTCTCTTTCTATACTGAAAATGCGACTTGTTTCCAATCAATCATTCCCTTTTTTCTAGGGATATCGCAGTGTTCCTTATTTACCAGAACCTCGCCACTTAAGGAAATTTCAATAATCGTGCTGAAACTTTCCCCGCGAAAGGCGTCTTCATAAATCACCGGCAAATCATTCCCTTCATAAGTTTCAATGGTTCCTAAAAGATTCATTAGTTCATATACGTTTCGTTCCTTGCTTACCCGCTTCTTTCGAACCTTAACCTGTTCTTTTTCATACCACGCCACCGTATGAATGCACTCCTGCTCGAACAGTGATAAGGAAATGGAAGCAATCATTTCCAGAACCTGCATATACTGCTTTCTATTTTTCTTCTTCTGTTTCCCTTTTTCTGTATTCAACCAGATAAGAACAGAACTCCCCAGTGTTTTTCCATAATCTTTTACAAATAAGTCATCCATCTTTGCAGACAGCTTCCAATGAATATCTCGGACAGAATCTTGTTCCGTATATTCACGAACCTGGAAAATTTCCGAAACATCATCTCCACTTTCTCTGTCGGAATGTTCTTCTGCATCGGCAATGAAATCTCTCGTTTTTTTCGATACTTCCAAAGCCAATAAGTGTGCCTTCGGAAGGACCGTCACTTTCATCTGTTGCTTCATCCGTTTATGAATACACATTAAATAGCACAAATCGTAGATGCGAGCCTTTGATAAGGTAACGACCATAGCTCCACAATTTTTCGCGCTGACCGGAATGCTGATCATCTGTTTTGATTTTTTTGGAATTACATAATCCCGATAAAATCTCTTCTTATTTCCTGCCGCCTTGTTTTCCAATTTAAAATACAAACGGACTCTCTGGTCAATGATTCTTGATTTGTTTTCCACCTGTACCTGAATCGGAATATCCTGCTCCCTTTCCACGGAAAATTGATTATCTCTCAACCGAATCTTCAGTTTTGTTTTTTCAATGAGGCAAAACAAAAACGCTCCAAGAAAATACACAGCTTCCAGAATCAAAAAATATCCGGAAATATCTTCATCAAACAGAAAATATAACACCCCTGTGATTACAAAAAGGACTAAAAAAATAAACGTTCGTTTTATCATAGAGCTACTTCTTTCTAATTACAGGAACATTCACACTTGCTACGGTCTGTTCCAATACCTGATCCAATGTCACATTGCCCACCTTTGCCTTCAGGGTTAAGCGAATACGATGCCTGGCAACTGGAAAAAAGATGTCCAGCACATCCTGAGGAATCACATAGTCTCTTCCCTTCAGCCACGCATTGGCTCGACTCATTGCCGCCAATGCCACAGTTCCTCGCGGACTGATTCCCGCCATAAGCATATCATTGTTTCGCGTAGCTTCTGCAAGTCGTGCAATATACTTTAATACCTCATCATTCATAAAGACCTGCTTCACTTCTTTCTGCATTTCAAGAATCTGCTCTGCCTGTATTACCGCTTCCACGTTTTCCGTTGGATTTCCGCTCTGTCGACGCTTAATGATTTCTGCTTCCTCTTCCACAGTTGGATAGCCAATATTCATACAAACCATAAAACGGTCCAGTTGGGATTCCGGTAGCAGCTGCGTTCCTGCAGAGCCTTCCGGATTCTGTGTGGCAATAACAATAAACGGATTTCCCGGAACTCTGGAGACTCCATCCACGGTAATCTTTCGTTCTTCCATGACTTCCAATAAAGCTGACTGAGTCTTCGGTGAGGTTCTATTGATTTCATCTGCCAGAAACAAGTTACACATTAATAACCCCGGCTGATACTTGAACTGCCCTGTTTCTTTCTGGTACATGGAAAACCCGGTCAAATCTGATGGCATAATATCCGGCGTAAACTGCACACGTTTTTCTTCAATTCCCATAGCCTTGGAAAAAGCCACCGCCATGGTAGTCTTTCCCACTCCAGGAACATCTTCCATCAAGATATGCCCATTGGCTAGAATCGCTGTCATGATGAGTTCAATGACATCCTCTTTTCCAACTACAACTTTTTTCACTTCATTAATTACAGCATTTGCATTCTTTGATAATTCTGACATAAACTTCCCTTTCCTATAAAAAAAGAGACTGCCTGAATTTACAAGCAGCCCCCTAAAAATTCAATTTTTATTATTTCACCTCATAAATCCAACCCTCAGGAGCTTCGATTCTTCCCATCTGAATTCCTGTTAATGTATCATATAATTTCTTGATTGTTGGTCCCATTTCATCCATTCCACTTGGGAAACAGATTTCTTCCCCATGATTATCAATCTTTCCAACCGGTGAAATAACTGCAGCAGTTCCGCAAAGACCACACTCTGCAAAGTCTTTTACTTCATCGAAAAGAACTTCTCTGTGTTCTACTTCCATTCCAAGATAATGTTCTGCTACGTACATAATCGAACGTCTTGTGATAGAAGGTAAGATACTGTCAGACTTTGGAGTAACTAACTTTCCATCTTTTGTGATGAAGATGAAATTTGCTCCACCTGTTTCTTCCACCTTTGTTCTTGTTGCAGCATCCAGGTACATATTTTCAGCAAATCCCTCTTCATGTGCACGAACAATTGGGTAAAGACTCATGGCATAGTTTAATCCGGCTTTAATATGTCCTGTTCCGTGTGGTGCTGCTCTGTCGAAATCACTTACCTTGATTACGATTGGCTTTGCACCGCCCTTGAAGTAAGGACCAACCGGTGTAACAAATACTCTGAACTGATATTCTTCTGCCGGTTTAACACCGATAACCGGTGAACTACCGAACATATATGGTCTGATATATAATGTGGCACCGGAGCCATATGGTGGCACGATGTCTAAATTCGCCTTAACTGTTTCAGCAACAGCTTCCACAAATTTATCTTCCGGATAAACCGGCATTTCTAATCGTTCACAGGAATCTTTCATTCTGGATGCGTTTAAGTCCGGACGGAAAATAACTACTTTTCCATCTTCTGTAGTGTATGCCTTCATCCCTTCGAAACAGGTCTGCGCATACTGCAATACACCGGCACATTCACTAATTACTACTTTGTCATCAGAAGTCATGGTTCCTTCATCCCAAGCTCCATCCTTATAGTTTGAAACAAATCTCTGATCAGATGAAATATATCCGAATCCAAGGTTTGCCCAGTCGATATTTTTTTTGTCCATCTTATATATCCTCCGTGCTGTAAAATTTAATATAGAGTGGGGAAACCCCTGTGGATTTCCCCGCATTGTATTAAATATACTACTATTTCATTTACGGGTCAATAATTGACCCTGCTGAAAATACTATTTTTTGTAATTCGTCCATTCATACGTATAGAGTGGTTCCGGGAAGTTATCCTGTACACAGACTCCTTTTATCTGTTCCAGATGAACAAGCATATCCTTATCACGTTCTCCTGACATTGGAATCTTACCGGTAGAATAAACGGTTGCATCCTTTACTTCATAAAACATAACGTCTGGGTACCTTTCCGTTTTCGGTAAAGTAATGGACCAAAGGTTATCTTTTATATGGGTACAATAAGTTTTCTGATCATCCAATCTCCAGAGAATATTAGGTGACTGATCCCCCATTGGAACCGCCTGAAGTTTTTCGGCATTCCAATCTTTCGGAACTTCAATATACACTGTTTTTGTTGAATTTACAGATAACGCTTCCGGATCTGATTCCTCGATGCAAAAGTCACTCATATTTCTGTAGTCACTGTTCAGGAGACGATACTTATTTAACACTTTCATAGTATTTTTATACGTGTCATCCACTGCCCAATAAACTGTGAGGGTATGCCCACGTAAGTCAACATAATTGAGTTCAACACTATATACCGTCTTGTCCTCTACGAGCTCTATTTCTCCGGAAACACCATGATATTTAACCCCTTGAACCAGTCCGACTTTATGATAATCCTTTCGAATGGCATCAAGCACCTGTTTCTGAGTCTTATCATTTACATTGATGTAGTCTTCGCACATACCATCTTCTTCATAGATTCCGATTCCCAATCCATCATTCAGATAACGTTCCGGTATCTTTACTGCCAAATCACGACTTACGTAAAAGTCATGATTTAAACATGCTCTTTTTTTAATTTTTTCAGTCCATTCCACTTCATAGTATCTGGTAACAATTCGTCCGCTTTTCAAGCGATATTTTATCATTATATGCTCGTCACAATAGTCAGACGGATCATCGCTTTCATATTCGTCAGTATCATATACTGAATTGAATCTGGCATCATATCCCGCTGGAAGATATACACCATGATGTTTATATTTTGTTTTTGATTTCACAATCTGTTTATGTAAATCTATAGCCGCGTCAATGATTTCCTCATTCTTACTGTATTTTTCCAGAATGTTCTTATCACCGATATAGAACCCGGAAGTTCCTTCGTATACACATACCTCTTCAATTTCATCTTTTTCAGGAACGTATTCGTCATATCCAAATCCTCCGGATGTAATACAAAACAAGAAAATCGTTGCTGTCGCATAAACACTGGCACAAAGTTTTAAACTCTTGGCATAATTCGAGAATCCTTTATTAAAAATGAGGTGCAATAAAACATTGGTGACCATCACACCGATAAACAATCCAGCCATGAACCACGCATAAGAGATTACCGGTGTTTTAGAATCTATTCCAAGAAGTGATAAGAGCCAGCCGATTCCAAATCCTGCCGCAAAACACATAATAAATTTAATGATGTTCGACAGTACTGAGAATGTGGAGGAGTTTTGAGCCGTTTCCGCCTTTCTCTTTTTACATAAGAAATAACAACCGACCAATGTCACCACATTAATTACTACCCACCAAATACAATGTAACAGTTTACAGTTTCCGTAGGCTCCGGTAAACGGTGCTGCCAACGGAGTAAAAAAGGTAAAGGTACTGGCGGATAACTGCATTCTTTCCATTCCCGGCAATACTATCGTCGGATAATATGCACAAATCAACACGCAAATCGGGTAAGAAATATTTAATGCCAGATAAGAAATTACCATATCCACCACGGTTCCACTGCAAAGAGAAATAAATGCCACAAAGGACACATTTCCCCAAATGGCAAGCATTAACAGGAATACGATTTTTATGAATTCAGTAAATCCCTCGCTGGAAAGAGTTAATGCTGACCCTATAATTCCAAACACCAGAATCGGTGTTTCAACCATTGTAACCACTGCCAGATATCTGCTAAAAAACATGGTTCTACGACTTACCGGAAGACCGCCAAAGAAATCCACGCATCGCTTATTATGCATATAAGAGAATGTCACAAAGGAAATAATTGTGGACATCACCACTGCCACCAGAATAAACAATGCCATGGCAATCGCGGATTCCTCTGTCTTCTGAAATAACTCTATATAATCTTTCATTGTCGTCCTTTGTTGTGAAGTGAGTGCAAGCATTCCAAACACTTCAATCACCGGCAGGGAAAGGAATAACAATACCCAATATGCAATCGATACACCCATATATTTCTTCACAGTCCAGCAAAAGATGGACTGTGCTTTTCTCCGATTACTGCTTTCCATATCCTACATCCTCCATTTCCTTAATGAATACTTCTTCCAGGGTCGATGGTAACACCTGTAAGAAAGAAGGTTCATATCTGTTTATCTGCTCTAATGCTTCTTCTAAATCACCACGAATGATTACATTGAAGTAATTGCCCACGCGGCTATTGATTTCCACATTCAATCCTTCAAAGATATCTGCATCAGGCATTTCATTAAATGCCAGTTGAACCTTATTAATCTGATTCTTTAATTCATCCGTATCCTCATTGGTTACCATTTCACCCTGATGCAATAAAACAATCTTATCGCAGATATCATCAATTTCTCTTAAGTTATGAGACGCAATGATGCAGGTCATTCCACGATCTGTCACATCCTCTATAATCAGTTTCTTTAAATTCTTTCGAATAACAGGATCCAGTCCGTCAAAGATTTCATCTAGGAATAAGTATTTGGGTCTTGCTGCAAAGGCAAGAATCAGCGATGCCTGTCTCTGCATACCTTTACTCATATTCACAATCTTGGAATTCGTCTTGATTGGGAAAATTTTACACAATTCCTTGTATCGTTCATCATCCCAATTGGAATAAACGTTCCGAATCAAAGATGCAAGATTTTCCACCGTGCTGTCATTAAAGAACCATGGATAATCCGGAATGTAATAACATTTTTCTTTGACCTTTTCATTGTCAAAAGCTTCTTCTCCATCAATGATGACACATCCTTCATCCGGCTCATAAACTCCGGACAGCGTTCTTAACAAAGTGCTCTTTCCGCTTCCGTTACTACCTGCCAGTCCGAAAATCGAGCCTTCTGAAATATCACAATTTAATTCATGTAACGCCACAGTTTCCCCAAACCGTTTCGTCAGACTGTCAATCTTTATCATTTTTCTGCCTCCTCATAAATCTGCTGCACCATTACAATCACTTCATCTTTCACGAATCCATGCTTGTATGCATTTTTCACCGCTTTTTCCAGATCCTGTTTCACCTGGATTTTCGCTGCTTCTTTTTGTCCCAGCTGTTCCGAGATAAAACTCCCCCGTCCCACGGTGGAATAAATATATCCATCGGATTCCAGCATCTTATATGCCTTGGAAACCGTATTGGGATTGATTCCCAGTTCCGCAGCCAGCGTTCTTACCGGCGGAAGCTTTGTATGACTTTTTAACACTCCCATGGACACCAGTCGGACAACATCGTCATAAAGCTGTTGATATACCGGTGTTCTGGATTGAAAATTTACCGTAAGCATATGTTTCCCCTTTTCCTTTCTTACCACATTTCAAGAAATTCTTCTTCTGTAATAATTGGAATGCCTAATTCTTTCGCTTTCTTGTTTTTTGAGGAACCGGACGTCGCATCATTGTTAATCAGATAATTGGTCTTTGATGTCACTGATCCGGTTACCTTACCTCCCCGTTGTTCAATATAGTCTTTCACTGCATTTCTGTTTGGAAAATGATTCACACTTCCCGTTACTACAAAAACAAGTCCTTCCATACTCTGTTCTTCATTGGTTTCCACTGCTTCGAGTTCCACTTCCTCCAGCAGATTTCGAAGCGCTGTTGTATTTTTTTCTTCTCGGAAGTACTCACAGAATTTTTCTGCCATGACTTCCCCGATTCCATCAATTTTCGTCAATTCTTCCGGTGTTGCCTTGATGATTGCTTCCACATCATATTGAAATGCCTTACAAATCAGTTTCGCATTTGCCACACCGATATTCGGAATTCCCAGACTGTAAATCAGGGAATGCAATGGAACCTTTCTGGATTTTTCCAATGCCTTCTGAAGCTTCTCATAAGATTTCTCTCCGAAGCCCTGCATTGCAATGATATCTTCATAATGGCGGTCCAGATGATATAAATCCGCAAACTCCTGAATGTATCCTTTTTCAATGAATTTCTCCAGTGTTTCTTCCGACAATCCTTCAATGTTCATTCCGTCTCTGGATACAAACAACGCATAGGATTTTACATGCTTTGCCGGACATTCTTCATTCGGACAATATAAGGTCTTTACGCCATTGTCATTTTTTATAATTGTTTTGCCTCCGCATGCCGGACAGGTTTCCGGCGGTATACACTTTCCGCTTCCGGTCAGGTTCTCTGAAATCTGCGGAATGATCATATTGGCTTTATAAACTTTAATTCGATCTCCTTCGCCTAATTTCAGTTCCTCCACAATACTGACATTGTGAACGCTGGCACGACTCACTGTGGTTCCTTCTAATTCCACCGGTTCAAAAATTGCCACCGGATTAATGAGTCCCGTTCGACTTGGACTCCACTCAATCATTTGAAGAGTGGTCTCTGCCTGCTCATCTTCCCATTTAAAGGCAATGCCGTTTCTCGGGAATTTGGCAGTCCGTCCCAAAGACAGACCGTATGCAATATCATCAAACATCAACACCAATCCATCAGATGGATAATCATAACCTTTTACTTTTTCCGCATAATAAGAGACTGCATTTTCCATAGCGTCCGCCGTAACAATTTTATGTTCCACCGTTTCAAATCCTTGCTGTTCCAGCCACTGCATCTGCTGTTTAATGGAATTATCAAAATCCACATCGGCTGCGGAAATCAGTGCAAAGGCAATGAAGTTCACATTTCTTTTCGCTGTAATTTCACTGTTTAACTGACGCACAGAACCGGAGCATAGATTTCTCGGATTTTTATATTTTGCATCCACATCTTCGATTTCACTGTTAATGGTTTCAAAATCAGAATATTTAATAATGGCCTCTCCACGAAGCACCAATTCTCCCTGATAAGGAATGGAAATCGGCACATTCTGAAATACCCGGGCATTGGCAGTAATAACTTCTCCTACCTGACCATTTCCTCGGGTAACGGCTTTCTGTAAAATTCCGTTCCGATAGGTTAGAACAACGGTCAACCCATCTAATTTCCAGGATAACAATCCCTTCTTATCTCCAAGAAAGCTTTTCAGTGCTTCTACCTCCTTAGTCTTATCCAAGGAAAGCATTGGTTGGTCATGTTGTTCCTTCGGTAGTTCACTTACCACCTCATATCCCACATTAACCGTAGGGCTGTTAGAAAGAACCATTCCCGTTTCTTTTTCCAACTCCACTAATTCATCGTAAAGTTTATCATATTCAAAATTACTCATGATTTCTTCCGCATCCTGATAATAGGCCTTGGATGCCTGGTTCAGCAATTCCACTAATTCTTTGATACGTTCTGACTTTTCCATCTTATCCTCACTTTACTAATGCTTCATATTCCTGATCGGTAACATCCCGATAACTGCCTTTTGGCAGGTTTCCCAATTCAATATTCATGATACGAATTCTCTTTAACTTCTGAACCCGGTATCCCAGCGTTTCACACATTCTTCGAATCTGTCGGTTCAGTCCCTGGGTCAGCACAATCTGAAATGTATGCTTAGACACCTGGGTCACCTTGCATGGTCTGGTCTTTTGGTTAAGAATCACCACCCCCTGAGTCATTTTCTTTACAAACTCCGGAGTAATCGGCTTATCCACTGTAACCACGTATTCCTTCTCGTGATAATTAGATGCCTTTAAGATCCGGTTTACCAGACTTCCGTCATTGGTTAGCAGGATGAGTCCCTGAGAATTCTTGTCCAGTCTTCCAATCGGATAAATTCGTTTCGGGTATCCAATGAAATCAATGATATTATCCGGATTTGATGCATCGGTGGTACATTCAATTCCCACCGGTTTATTCAGTGCAATGAGAATTCTTTCTTCTTCCCGTTCCACTGCTTTTCCGTTTACTATGATTTCGTCGGTAATCCGGACTTTCTGTCCCATGACCGCCGGCTCTCCATTGACGATAATTTTCCCCTGTTCCACCAAACGGTCCGCTTCTCTTCGAGAGCAGACACCGGCATCACTGAGATACTTATTAATTCGGATTTCTTCCGTAATATTTAGTTCCTGTTTTTTCTTATTTTCTCTCATATCCTCTTACAAAAGTTGGTGCCGGAAAACCGACACCAACCATATTACTTCGTATTTCTTTTTTCGTTAACCTTCTGTTCCAGATCAGCAAAGAATTTTGCTAAGTTTTCATCCTTTTGCATCGCTGCTTCATGCTCTGTCTTTACTTCTTCAAACAACGCCTGTACATCTTTGTCATTTGATACGGTATCAATATATTTTTTCACATCATCCGGGATTTTATTCTTAATGTATACATTATTCGATTCTCCCTGACGCATGACATAAAGCGTATTAATATTTGGATCCGGTGTGGAAATGTTCTTATATGTCACCTTATAGTATGCATAAACAATGTAAGTTCCTTCATAAGGACCATCCTTTGTGTAACATTCTACATCGGAATAGTTTGCAACGTAATCACGACGCTTAATACTGTTCAGATCATCCAAATCCATGACACATTCACGGAACGCTCCCATTCTCTTGTCATCATCTACAATCAGGTACGCTTTCAGATAGTTCTGAACCAATTCCGTAATTTCAGGATACTTATCATCCTGTAATTTCGAAGTTGTTTGTTTCGTAGTCGGTTCCCCGATTTTTCCAATCAGGTTACTTCCACTAAACATCTTTACAACGATTACGATTACGGCAACCAATAACAAAAATAATGTTGAAAAAGCAATCAAGCGATCCATACGGAATCTCTTCTTTGGCTTTCTGTTTTTATTGACAGTTCTACGAGGTCGATGAATCTCTTCGACTTCTCTCAGCATCGCATCAATCTCAGCACTTGTTAACTTCTTTTCCTCAGTATCCACTTTGAAAATCTCCTTAAACACATTTTAAGGACATCATAACAAAAAACCTCTCAAAATTCAACTTTTCTCTTTTCAGCAATATGGTAAAATGATTCCTTGATTCTCTATTTAATTGTTGATTTTTATTAACCTGTAAGGTAAAATACAAGAATGCACCCGTAGTATAACGGATAGAACGCCGCCCTCCGGAGGCGGTAAT
This sequence comes from uncultured Lachnospiraceae bacterium, assembly GCA_902766735.1. GTDB lineage: Bacteria > Bacillota > Clostridia > Lachnospirales > Lachnospiraceae > Eubacterium_G. The sequence goes on along the minus strand of CACXEU010000038.1, from coordinate 3,904 downwards.
GCAGGTTCGATTCCTGTCGGGTGCACTCCCTGTTAAGTGTGCTAATGGTAGCACACTTTTTTTTGACTCTTACTCCCCCCCTTCTTTAATATACGATTTCTTCCTTTTCCCGATCATAAATATAAATATGATCTGATAAAATATCGATTGGTTCCAGGTCTTCCTTATTCACCTGACGGACCATTTTATTTAACCATTCCAAATCCCATTCCGTCCCCACAATTAAAATCACTTCATGAACGGAACTGGGAATGATGCAAAGGTTCGAATTATGCTCTCTTGCAAAATCCCTGAGAACGCCCGGATACGTAATGCAGGCGGCACCGTTTAACCGAATTCGATTCGACATCACATACATTTTCATATCTTTTTCCGCCTTCAGGTCTCTGACTTCTTCCTGAATAACCTTTTTCACATCAGAAACATTATAATTCCCGTAAAAGCTTTCTTCCTCAACCATTCCCGGATTGTCGCGATGAATTGTGCTTCTTAAATCCCTCATGATCATTTCCGATACCACTTCCTCAATGTCCCGAATCCAAACAGGATATTTTTCCCAGGTATTCTTCAGGGCAAACTCCCTGATTTCTTCCGGTGTTTTCTCCCAGGTTTCCAGATTAAAGTTATGAATGAGTACCGATGTAATTCCTTCCTCATCACAATCCAGGCACAGATAAAACACAATTGCTAAATCCAGAAAGCAAAAATGGGGCACATCATCTAACATGGTACGGTTCATCTCATAATTGATTAACCGATAGTAGATTTTATCCTTTACGGTTTCAAAATCGCCAAGCTGTTCAATATTAATTCGTTTCCGAAACGTCTCCATACTCTCCAGATAGATGCCGAAAATTTCTTTACAGATACTGTCCATACTCCTTCCATTTCGGTACTCTTGATAATATTGTCCCAAATAAATGGAAGGAGTCGCCTTTTCCTCTTTTCTGATAATGCTAACAGCCTTCATTCGAACGCCATTGTTTTTCATGACATTTCGAATGACCACTGTCCCATCATCAAGATGCTCCTCTACAAACTCTGACAGTTTTTCTTTCAGATCCTCTGTAAAATATTCATACTTCATTCGTTTTCCATATACCACTTCCGATACAAGAAACTTCACTTATAGATATAGTCTGCACATTCAATTATAATGTGACTTTCTTCGTCGTGCAAGCACTATTTGTTTCGGATTGCATCAATCGGTTTCTTTCTTGCGATGCGGTATACCGGAATGAAACTTGCGACTAATGCAACGCACACGCTAATCAGTAACAATAATAAAATCTGTCTCCATCCGAAATTCAGTACCGTGATTAATGCACCCAGACTGATTCGCATCCAGTAATTGATTGTATATACCGCCACATAAGTTCCAATACATGCCAGCAGGAAGTTCACCAATGCGATAATCATAGCTTCTGCAGAGAAGATTTTAAATACGTCACTGCTTCTTGCCCCAATGGCTCTTAAGATTCCGATTTCCTGCTTCTTATAGGAAACACTGGTTGCAATGAAGTTCGCCAACATCAATGCTGCAAACAATGCAAAACCCAGTCCCACATAAATGAATCCTTTAGCAAAGAATTTCAGAACAATGTCAATACTGCTTAACTCATTGGTTACCGTATTTCTCATTTCATAAGTAATTTTTTCATTTCCTTTTTTATCCTGAACCTTTAAGCCATATTCCACCAGGTCTTTCACCGCACTCTTCTTAGACGGCATCGGAGCAACCACATATTCATAATCTCCCCTTAATAAATCCCACTCTTCCTGATAGTCCTGATCCGGTAAAATAATTGTACTGCAGTACTCTGGGAATTGTTCCGTATCTACTACCCCTACAACTTTTTTCTTTCCAAATTTAATTTTTTCTTCCCCCATAATGTCATTAAAGGTGAATCGAATTTTATCACTGTTTTTTATTTCCTTAAAGATGCTTCCCACAGTGACTTCCTCGTCCATCATTAGGCAGTCTGATGAGAGAAGCACCTCATCTTTTGCTAAAGCAGTTCTTTCCCCATCAACCCAGGTAACTTTGGATGGATCTACACTTTCAAATTTTGAAATATACATAGCTTCCAGAAGTCCGTTTTTTGTTTCACCCTGAATGGATGAACCGGTTACCGGAACCTTCTGGAACTGTTCCTGCATCAGTTCTTCCATTTTTTCGTCGGTAACAACAACAGCTCCGGATAAACTATATCCTTTCATTTCAGATAATTCTGCTGACAGCGCATACGCCCCCAGACGTTCTGCCATGGATGCATTGGATAAATCTTTTCCCACAACTGCATAACGCTCCAGGTCAAGATGGGTATCATAAATTCCGGAAATCTTAAAAGTTTCCTTTCCAACCTGGATTGTCTTTCCAATCATATCACCGTAGGATTCTATTTTTTCCGCTTTTGCTCCCTGTTTTTCACAGTACCCCGCTTTTTTAAATGTATCAAAAACATACACGGAAATCGCCGCCTCATCTTTTGCTGAAGGAATACTTCCCTTCACAAAATTATATCCGTACGCATTAAAGTCTTCTTCCGTTAAGCTGACAAACCCGGAGTAATAAGTACAATAAGTGCTTTCCTCTCCGTTTTCTGAAAGTTCTTCAGATTCTCCGTAATTCGACATCATCCAATCAATATCCGGAACCAGAACCCCCTTAAAGTTTTGGCCGGTTTCTTCGGAAGCTTTTTTTACTTCGTCTTTGGTAAAAGCTCCGTAGTCCAAACTCTTAGAGTCATCATCCTCATATTCCCCTTGCTTAGCATAAGATACATAATCTACCTTAGAATCAATCAGGGATTCCGTACAGGTCTTCACATTGTCATAACTTCCAAAAGTATCTGCCAGTGCAAACAGGGAAAATGCCACCAAAGACAATAAAATCGTAATACCTAATCGAATCTTTTTATGTTTCAGGCTGCTTGCACCAATTTTCACTGCGTTTCCCAAAGGAAGATGGGATTTAATCAGCTGAAAGACTCTGTCGTGGTGAACAATCTTCGTCTGGTCTGTTTCCTCAAAGCCTCCCCGCTTTCTGCCCTTCACTACAGCTTTGACCTTCTCTGTTTTTCCACTTAAGTATTCATTAATGAGAATCCGGTCTTCTTCCGTCAAGTGATATCCCTGGGCAAAAACAATTCCATCACTGTTCAGTTCCATTCCTACGGATACTTCCGCTTCCCCGGAGCCTTCGCTTCGTTCCACGTCACTGATCACTTCCCCATCAGCCAGTTCAATAATTCTATCGGCATAGTTTTCCGCGAATTCCCTGTCATGAGAAACTACAATGACCAGCTTATCCCTGGACAGTTTCTTTAATGTATCAAGCACCTGCTTTCCTGTGTTGGAATCCAGTGCACCGGTCGGTTCATCCGCCATGATGATTTGCGGATTTTTTACCAAGGCTCTGGCAATGGCAACTCTCTGCTTCTGTCCTCCTGATAATTCATTTGGTTTTCTGTTTCCCAAACCCTCTAGGTCCACCGTTGTAAGAATCTGATTGATTTCAGAATCCTTTGCTTTTCTCCCCTGTAATTCTATAGCCAGCGCAATGTTTGCGCCTACGGAAAATTCTTCTAAGATATTGTATTCCTGAAAAATGAATCCTACATAAGTATTTCGGTAAGAATCGAACTGATTCTGTTTAAAACTTTTCGAAGAAACTCCTTTAATTACAATTTCTCCATCGTCATACTGATCCAGTCCACCCAATAAATTCAGGAGTGTGGATTTACCGCTTCCTGATTTTCCCAAAAGAAAAACCATTCCCGTTTCCGGAAATTTCAGGTTGATTCCTTTTAATGCTTCAACCGCCACTCCTTTCTTGGGCTTATAGGATTTTTTTAAGTCTTTAACCTCTAACATTTTTATACCCTCGCACATTATATTTATT
>CACXEU010000037.1 GCA_902766735.1 uncultured Lachnospiraceae bacterium | reverse complement strand
TTGCGAATGCCGGTATAACGCCTTGTACGAAAAAAGGCATTTGGAAAATACCGCAACATGAGAAAAATGCGAAGCATTTTGCGAATGTCAGTATAACGCCTTGTAACATTAGAAAAAAAAGAATTATGATATAAGGAAAAGAAAGGAGCAAACAATGTACAAGAAAGTATCGCCGAATTTAAACTTTGTGGAAAGAGAAAAAGAAACAGAAAAGTTCTGGAAAGACAATGACATTTTCAGAAAGAGTATGGACAGCCGTAAGGAAGGAGAAACATATACCTTCTATGACGGACCTCCGACTGCCAATGGTAAGCCTCATATTGGACACGTGCTTACCCGTGTTATCAAGGATATGATTCCTCGTTACCAAACAATGAAGGGGAAATATGTTCCAAGAAAGGCAGGATGGGACACACATGGTTTGCCTGTAGAATTGGAAGTAGAAAAACTTCTTGGCTTAAATGGAAAAGAACAGATTGAAGAATATGGTATGGAACCTTTCATTAAAAAGTGTAAGGAATCTGTTTGGAAATATAAAGGGATGTGGGAAGATTTCTCAGGAACTGTTGGTTTCTGGGCTGACATGGATAATCCATATGTAACTTATGATGATAACTTTATCGAATCTGAATGGTGGGCTTTAAAGGAAATCTGGGATAAGAAGTTACTGTACAAGGGCTTTAAGATTGTACCTTATTGTCCGCGTTGTGGAACTCCTCTTTCTGCACAGGAAGTAGCACAGGGATATAAAACTGTAAAAGAGCGTTCCGCAATCGTTCGTTTTAAGGTCGTTGGCGAAGATGCATATTTCCTTGCATGGACCACGACTCCTTGGACATTGCCTTCGAACGTGGCACTTTGTGTGAATCCGGATGATACTTACTGCAAGGTAAAGGCAGCAGATGGATATACCTATTATATGGCAGAAGCTTTGCTTGATAGTGTATTAGGAAACTTGACTGAAGATGATGCTCCTGCCTATGAAGTGTTGGAAACATATAAGGGAACCGATTTAGAACATAAAGAATATGAACCATTATTTGATTGTGCAAAGGATGCAGCAGAGAAGCAGAGAAAGAAAGGTTTCTTTGTAACATGCGATTCTTATGTAACAATGAGTGATGGTACCGGTATTGTTCATATTGCACCTGCATTTGGTGAAGACGATGCCAATGTTGGTAGAAAATATGATCTTCCTTTCGTACAGACTGTAGACGATAAGGGTGAAATGACAGAAGAAACTCCTTTTGCCGGATTATTTGTAAAGGATGCAGATAAGGAAGTTTTAATGAACTTAGATTCCAGAAACCAGTTATTTGCTGCACCAAAATTTGAGCATGAATATCCACACTGCTGGAGATGTGATACACCGCTCATTTACTACGCACGTGAATCATGGTTTGTTAAGATGACCGAAGTGAAGGATAAACTGGTTGCAAATAATAAGACTGTTAACTGGATTCCAACATCTATTGGAGAAGGTCGTTTTGGAAACTGGCTGGAAAATGTTCAGGACTGGGGTATTTCCCGAAACAGATATTGGGGTACACCACTTAATATTTGGGAATGTTGTGACTGTGGATGCCAGGAATCTATCGGAAGCAGAGCACAGTTAGCAGAACGTTCCGGAAACCCGGATGATGCCAATGTGGAACTTCACAGACCTTACATTGACGAAGTAACATTTAAGTGTAATGAGTGTGGTGGTACCATGAAGAGAGTACCGGAAGTTATTGACTGCTGGTTTGACTCAGGAGCAATGCCTTTCGCACAGCATCATTACCCATTTGAAAATAAAGATTTATTTGAACAGCAGTTCCCAGCTAAGTTTATTTCAGAAGCTGTTGACCAGACCAGAGGTTGGTTCTATTCCTTAATGGCTGAATCTACCTTATTATTTGACAAGGCTCCTTATGAAAACGTAATCGTTTTAGGTCACGTTCAGGATGAAAATGGACAGAAGATGAGTAAGTCTAAGGGAAATGCGGTCGACCCATTTGAAGCTTTAGGACAGTATGGTGCCGATGCAATTCGTTGGTACTTCTATATCAACTCTGCACCTTGGCTTCCAAACCGTTTTTCAGGAAAGACAGTTCAGGAAGGACAGAGAAAGTTCCTCGGAACGCTTTGGAATACTTATGCATTCTATGTATTATACGCAGAAATCGATCAGTTCGATCCGACAAAGTACGAACTTGATTATGACAAACTTTCCGTAATGGACAAGTGGTTGTTATCTAAGATGAACACCATGGTGAAGACTGTGGATGAATCTTTGGGAAGCTACAAGATTCCGGAAGCAGCAAGAGCATTGGATGAATTCGTGGATGAAATGAGTAACTGGTATGTACGTCGTTCCAGAGAACGTTTCTGGGCAAAGGAAATGCCACAGGATAAGATTAATGCATACATGACTTTATATACAGCATTGGTTACTGTTGCAAAAGCTGCAGCACCAATGATTCCGTTCATGGCAGAAGATATTTACAGAAACCTTGTTTGCAGCGTTGATGCAAGTGCACCGGAATCTGTACATCTTTGTGACTTCCCTGCAGTCAATGAAGCGTATATTGATGCAGAATTGGAAGATAATATGGAAAAGGTATTAGATGTGGTTGTTTTGGCACGTGCCTGCAGAAATACATCCGGTATCAAGAACAGACAGCCAATTGGCAAGATGTTTGTGAAGGCAGACTTTGACCTTTCTGATTTCTTTAAAGAAATCATTGCAGAAGAATTAAATGTGAAAGAAGTTGAATTTACACAGGATGTCAGCGCATTTACATCCTATTCCTTCAAGCCACAGCTTCGTACCGTGGGACCAAAGTACGGTAAGTTCTTAGGACAGATTAAGGAAGCATTGGCAAATGTGGATGGCAATGAAGCAATGGCAACATTAAATGCCGGAAATCCTTTGACATTTGATTTCGATGGAAATGAAGTTGTTCTGGAAATGGAAGATCTTCTCATCGACAATGCACAGGTAGAAGGCTTTGTTTCTGAAAGTGACAAGGGAATTACTGTGGTATTAGATACAAATCTTTCTGAGGAATTGATTGAAGAAGGTTTTGTCCGTGAAGTCATCAGTAAGATTCAGACAATGCGTAAGGAGGCTGACTTCGAAGTAATGGATAAAATCATCGTCAATGTGGATAAAAACGATAAGATAAAAACAATCATTGAAGACAATATTGATGAAATTAAGGCAGAAGTGTTGGCAGATACTATTGCTTTTGGTACAATGAGTGGATACGAGAAGGAGTGGAGTATTAACGGCGAAAAAGTAACTTTCGGTGTTGAGAAAGCTTAATCTTAGAAACTAATTGGGAATGACTTTAAATGAAGAGGAACCGCCTGGTTTCTCTTCGTCCATTGGTAGAAGGAAAGGGTGAGAAGTTTCCTTCGAATTAGAAAGGGAGAAACATATATGGCAAGAAGAAATGTTATTAGTGAAACCGAAGCTTTCAAGAATGAGTTTAAAACTCATGTAAGAGATCAGGCAAAAATGCTTTACAGAAAGACCTTGGAAGAAATCAGTGACAGACATAAGTTTGTCTGCGTGGCCTATGCGGTAAAGGATATTGTTATTGATCAGTGGATTGCCACACAGAAGGCATACGAAGAAAAAGATGCAAAGACCGTTTACTATTTATCCATGGAATTCTTAATGGGTCGTGCGCTGGGAAATATGATTATTAATTTATCTGAGCGTGAGGAAATTAAGGAAGCTATTGCAGAACTTGGTCTGGATTTAAATGTAATCGAAGATCAGGAACCGGATGCGGCTCTTGGAAATGGTGGTCTTGGTAGACTGGCTGCTTGCTTCCTGGATAGTTTGTCGACATTAAATTATCCGGCATACGGCTGTGGTATTCGTTATAAATACGGTATGTTCCAGCAGAAAATTGAGAATGGATTCCAGAAGGAAATTCCGGAAGATTGGTTACGCCATATCAACCCATTGGAAATCAAGCGTGAAGAATATGCTTGTGAAATCAAGTTCGGTGGCTTCGTTAAGGTAGAACACCGTGATGGAAGAAACCATTTCATACAGGAAGGATATCAGTCTGTGAATGCCATTCCTTATGATATGCCGATTGTTGGATATGGAAACAACGTGGTAAACACCCTTCGTATCTGGGATGCGGAACCAATCGTTCATTTCAATCTGGATGAATTTGATAAGGGTGCTTATATGGCAGCCGTGGAACAGGAAAATCTTGCAAAGACCATTACAGAAGTTTTATATCCGAATGATAATCATTACGCAGGAAAAGAACTCCGTTTAAAACAGCAGTATTTCTTTGTTTCTGCTTCCTTGCAGACAGCAATCAAGAAGTTCTTAAAGAATCATGATGATTTACATGACCTTCCTAAGAAGGTTACTTTCCAGATGAATGATACCCATCCGACATTGACGGTAGCAGAATTAATGAGACTGTTAATGGATGAATATATGTTAGAATGGGATGATGCCTGGGATATTACAACGCATACTGTAGCGTACACAAACCATACCATTATGGCGGAAGCCTTGGAAAAATGGCCAATCGAGTTATTCTCCAGATTGCTTCCAAGATGCTACCAGATTATCGAAGAAATTAACAGAAGATTCTGTATGGAAATTGAAGCAAAATATCCTGGAAACCATGACAAGGTTGCTAAGATGGCAATCATCTATGATGGTCAGGTAAAGATGGCACACCTTGCAATTGCAGCAAGTTATTCTGTCAATGGTGTTGCAAGACTTCATACAGAAATCCTGAAAAATCAGGAATTAAAAGACTTCTACGAAATGATGCCGGAGAAGTTCAACAACAAGACCAACGGTATCACACAGCGTAGATTCCTTCTTCATGGAAACCCATTGCTTGCTGATTGGGTTACAAACAAGGTTGGCGATGACTGGATTACAGATCTTTCCAAGATTAAGGGAATCGAAGTTTATGCGGATGACAAGAAGGCTCAGGCTGAGTTCATGAATATTAAATATCAGAACAAAGTTCGTCTTGCGAAGTACATCAAGGAACACAATGGAATCGACGTAGATCCACGTTCCATCTTTGATGTACAGGTTAAGAGACTTCATGAATACAAGAGACAGCTTTTAAACATCTTGCATGTTATGTATTTATATAATGAAATTAAGGAACATCCGGAAAGAGAATTCACACCGAGAACATTTATCTTCGGTGCAAAAGCTGCAGCAGGATATAAGATTGCAAAGCTTACCATTAAGTTAATTAACAGCGTGGCTGATGTCATCAATAATGACGAATCCATCAATGGTAAGTTAAAGGTAGTCTTTATCGAAAACTATCGAGTTTCCAATGCAGAAATTATCTTTGCCGCATCTGATGTTTCGGAACAGATTTCTACAGCTTCCAAGGAAGCTTCCGGAACAGGTAACATGAAGTTTATGTTAAACGGAGCCATGACACTTGGAACTATGGATGGTGCTAATGTGGAAATCGTAGAAGAAGTCGGTGAAGAAAATGCAGTAATCTTCGGTCTTTCTTCTGACGAAGTAATTAACTTCGAAAACTATGGTGGATATGATCCAATGCAGATTTTCAATTCCGATATGGATATCAGAAAAGTATTGATGCAGTTAATTAACGGCTTCTATTCGCCGGAAGATCCGGAACTCTTCCGTCCGATTTACAACTCTCTTCTTACAAAGGAAGAAACAGGAGTAGCGGACAGATACTTCATCTTAAAGGACTTCCGTTCCTATGCAGAAGCGCAGAAGCGTATTGAAGAAAAATACAAGGATGAAGCAGGCTGGGCGAAATCAGTAATGCTTAATGTGGCAAATGTCGGAAAATTCTCTTCTGACAGAACGATTGAAGAATATGCTCAGGAAATCTGGAACTTAGAAAAAGTTGAAGTGAAAATGTAATAATTTATGGGGCTGGCTTATATGCCAGCCCTTTTTTGTTTGAAAAAAATGGATCGTACCTATGAGAGGGGGAAGTGGTAGATGATAGGTATGCATTTCGAGAGTAGAAGGTTGAGGTGTACCTATGAGAGGGGGAAGTGGTAGATGATAGGTATGCATTTTGAGAGTAGAAGGTTGAGGTGTACCTATGAGAGGGGAAAGTGCTAAATGATAGGCAGTTGTAGTGAGTAATGAAAAAAGAAGCTAATCTTTTCAGAATATAGGAAATGTTTTTTCATATATTATTAGAAAAAAACGGAAGCATAGATGAAAAGAAAGCTCATGGTAAAAGTGGCAGTGGCATTAATAACTAGTCTCATTCTAATTACGCTGCCAAAACACAAGTTGTCCCACCGGGAGTCAGGCAGGACAGTCATCCTGGAACTAAGGGATTGCAGAATTCGGATGGATTTAGAACAGTTTATTCCGCTGGTGCTTATGGCGGAGATGCCTTACGACAGTCCAAAAGAATTACTGAAGGCGCAGGCAGTGGTTGTTCGAACCAATATCCTCTATGGGATGGGTGGAAAAAAAGAAGTGACTGCGGAAGAAACCGGATTGCCTTACAAGACGCCGGAACAATTAAAAAGTTTGTGGTTCGAGGAAGAGAAAGTTCAAAAAGCGGATGAGATATCGGGAATGGTTGGAAATTTATTTGGATGGGGCGCAGGGGAAATATTTACGCGGAAAATGAATACGCTCTATGACATCATTGGAGAGACAGAGGGGAGAGTTTTGAAAATACAGGGGAAATTGATTTTGCCTTTGTTTCATCGGCTGAGTAACGGAAAAAACCGGGACGGAAAGGAAGTCTTAGGAGAAAAATTTTCTTATTTGCTGTCAAAAGATTGTCAGGAGGATATGGAGGCTTCCGGTTATAATTCGTTTGTGGAGCTATCAGTGAAGGAGATATTTGACAGTCTGGAGAAGCGGGGAATTGTGGTGTTTCAAAAAGGAAGTGAAGTGGAAGGGAAAGCTATGATGCCACAGGTGTTTATGGAATTTTTGAAAATTGAGAAAACGGATTCTAAAGGGTATATAAATGTTCTTTCCCTGGGGGACGTGAAGGTAGATGGAATGGACTTTGCAAAGGCTTTGGGGTTAAAGTCTCCGGCGTTTGATGTGAGTGTCAGGGATGAAAAAATTGTCTTTTCGGTACGAGGTGATGGACATGGTTTGGGGATGAGTTTACATCAGGCAGAAGTCATGGCGAAACAGGGAAAGACATACAGGGAAATTTTGGTAAATTTTTATGATGCTGCATTAGTAAAAAATATGGATTGATTTTGAATAAATTTCTGGGGAAATGTTCATACTATAGTTTGAGGTGATGAGTATGGATAAGAAATTTGTAGCAGCAGTAGCTGTATGTGTGGTGGCACTTTTTGCAGTAGCCGCCGGCACGATTTTATTAGGACAAAAGGGAGCAAGTTTCAGAACAACCAATGCGGAACTTGGAATTACGACAGAAAATAATATGGATGTGGCACAGGATCTGGTAAAACAATTCGAAACTGAACTGGCGTCCGGAGTCGACAGAGTTGGTCCGCAAGACGGGGAGGTAGACAGAAAAGAAGGGGACACGAAAATCGTCAGTGCCAACGGGGATGTGAATCATGAAACATCAAAAACCGTGGAGACCAATGGGGAAACCGGTGCCATAGCCAATGAAGAATACCGCGGACTTTCCTCCGAAGCAACAGCGCAGATTGAGTTATTGAAATTTGATGCGCATAGTCAGATGCTTTGGCCGGTAGAAGGAAATATTATCATTCCTTTTGATATGGAAAGTACTGTTTACTATTCCACCCTGGATGAATATAAGACCAGTCCGGGAATTGTGATTCAAAGCAGTAAAGGAACTGCAATTAAGGCGGCGGCTTCCGGTGTTATTACGAAGATTGATAAGCAGGAAGAATTAGGGCTTTGTATGAAACAAGCAGTGGGCAATGATTATATTGCAACCTATGGACAGATTACTAATCCGGAAGTAGAAGTAGGGGATTATGTGGAAGCCGGGCAGGTGATTGCCTATGTGGCAAAGCCGTCGAAGTATTACAGTAAGGAAGGAGACAATCTTTACTTTTCTTTAGCGAAAAAGAATAAGAAGGTGGATCCGTTAAAGCACATTGTTTATGAAGATTAAAATACAATTTCCGCACACTTTTCACGGGGCAGAATAAGATAAAGAAGAAGGGCAGTTGCCCTAAGGCACAACAGGCAACGGTTAACACCTGTTGTTTATCATAGATGGATCATTGTGTTGTAATAATTATGAAAGCAAAGCTTTGCTTTGACCGGTTGCAGCAGGGTGATCCTTTTTTTGTGTCCAACTATTCAGATGAGCTTTGATATGATAAAATATAAGGAGATATTAAGGAACGGATGAGGTAAAAAATATGGAAAAATATATTATGGCATTGGACCAGGGAACAACCAGTTCCCGAACCATTTTATTTAATCATGCAGGAACAATTATTTGTCAGGCCAATAAGGAATTTGAACAGATTTTTCCAAAGCCGGGATGGGTGGAACATAATCCGGAAGAAATCTGGATGACACAGCTTCTGACCATGGAACAGGTGATGAAGGAAGCGGGGATTGACGGTACACAGATCGAAGCCATTGGCATCACAAATCAGAGAGAAACCACAGTAGTCTGGGATAAGAACACGGGAAAGCCGGTTTATAATGCTATCGTGTGGCAATGTCGCCGAACATCGAATCTGATAGACGAACTGGTGGCACAAGGAATGGAAGATTCCATTCGGGAAAAGACGGGATTGGTTCCCGATGCTTACTTTTCCGGAACGAAGATTAAGTGGATTTTAGACAATGTTGAAGGTGCCAGGGAAAAAGCCGAGGGGGGTGAATTACTGTTCGGAACCATTGACTCCTGGCTGATGTGGAAGTTAAGCGGTGGTGTGGTACACGCCACAGACTATACCAATGCTTCCCGAACCATGATTTACAATATTAAGGAATTAGACTGGGATGAAGAATTGTTAGAGTTGCTGGGAATTCCGAAAGGAATGCTTCCGAAGGTGCAACCATCCAGTGGAATTTTTGGATATACGAACATGGACATTCTGGGAGCAAAGGTTCCTATCAGTGGCGTGGCAGGCGATCAGCAGGCAGCGCTGTTTGGACAATGTTGTTTTGAAAAAGGTGACGTGAAGAATACCTATGGAACCGGTTGTTTTCTGTTAATGAACACGGGGATGGAACCGGTATTTTCTAAGAATGGATTGGTTACCACCATTGCTGCATCTACAGGACCGGTAGAATATGCGCTGGAAGGAAGTGTATTTATTGCCGGTGCGGCAATTCAGTGGCTAAGGGATCAGTTACGTTTCGTCAGCAATGCACCGGAAAGTGAAACAGTGGCCGGTGCAGTGGAGGATACCAATGGTGTTTATGTGGTACCTGCTTTCACGGGAATGGGAGCACCATTTTGGAAACAGGATGCCAGAGGAATGATTGTTGGACTGACGAGAGGGTCCGGAAGAGAGCATATCGTCCGGGCAACCTTAGAGTCTCTGGCCTACCAGACTTATGATGTATTAAAGGCAATGGAACAGGATGCCGGAACGGAAATTAAGAAACTGAAAGTGGATGGTGGAGCCTGTAAAAATAATCTGTTGATGCAGTTTCAGGCAGATTTGATTCAGGGAGAAGTGGTTCGACCAAAGGTGATTGAAACCACCGGATTGGGGGCAGCATATCTGGCAGGGCTTGCCACCGGTTATTGGAGTGGAAAAGAGGATATTGTACAAAACTGTAGCATCGACCGGATTTTTGAAAATCAAATGGAAGTCGAAGTGCTACAGAAGAAATTAAAAGGATGGAACCGGGCAGTGAAATGTGCCATGGTTTATGCAGAAGAATCGTAGAAAAAGGAGAATCAAGGAGAAAATGAGGTCCGTGAGAAAGGGTTTAGCGGGATTTTTAGTTATGGTTATGGTGATTGCCATGATTCCTGTATTGGCAGAAGTGAAGCCGGTTCAGGCGGCAATAACCACAGAAATTATATTGCCATACGAGAATTCCTTGGTGGCAGCAGGTTATGTGAAGATTTCCTGGAAGGAAGCCAGTGGCTCAGTAAAAAATTACCAGGTTTATGTGGATGGTCAGAAAGTGACTACCACCACGAAAACAGAGTATGAGTATTATACAACTCAAGTCAGAAAGTTTCAGGTATCCGTGAAAACAGTTTATACCAACGGAAGCTCTGTAAGTTCCGAGACACGAAACTTTTATGTGACGAAAAAAGGATTGGCGGTCAATGAAGTAATGGGAGAGCATCTCTCTCCTCTGGAAATGAACATGGGCTGGTATTACACTTGGGGAACCAATGAATTTTCCCATTCTACATATAGTTTCGCACAGTTTGTACCGATGCAGTGGGGTACAGGAAATGAAGAAAACAATATTAATACAGCAGTTAGTCGGGGATATCGATATTTCCTTGGATACAATGAACCGGATATGGGGGGCGATGTCGGTGGAAGTAACATGAGTGTTCAGACGGCACTTAGTAACTGGACAAAACTATGTGGAAAGGACATTCATCTTGGCTCGCCGGCACCGGCGTTGTGTCCGGCATGGAGTAATGGAAGCTGGTTTCGAAGTTTTATGGATAGCGTAGATCAGAACAGTTTTGAATTCATTCCACTCCATTGCTATTACGGAACTTACGGTGGTGCTGAGGCAGCAAACACCTTCTTGACGGAAGTGGTTGATGGAACTTGGAACATGTACCATAAACCAATCTGGGTTACGGAGTTTGCAATTAACGGTTGGGGGATTTCTGATGAATATGGAAAGAAAAAAGTTAAGGAATTCATGGAAGCGGTTATTGAAGGATTGAATGAAAGGGAATATGTGGAGCGCTATTCCTGGTTTTCTTTTAATACTACAGATGGATATAATAGTGCGTCCGCTCTTTGGACCAACGCCACCGGAGAGTTAACAGATTTAGGAAGAACCTATGTAAATAATGGAAATCCGGCAGGCTATGATTACCAGGTCGCTTTGGAAAGTCGTCCGTATACGGTAAGCATCTCCGATAGAAATGCATTGCTTCCGGATTCCGTGACAATCAAGAATGCAACTTACGAAGATTTGATTACGAGAAATGGAGTGTCTGTCACAGCATCTTCGGAGCTTGGAAATAATAAAGCAACCGGTGCCATTGACAATAGTATCTCGAGTCGTTGGGAGTCGGTTCAGAAAGTTGATCCCCAGTCCATTACCATTGATTTCGGAGAAACGCGAAATATCAAGCAGGTGGACATTGTCTGGGAAGGGGCTTCGGCAGCACAATATTCCGTGGATGTTTCAGAGGATGGCGTGAATTATGAATCTGTGGCAACGGTAAGCAGTAGTCGGGGCGCAAGATGGGATTGTATCCGATTTTCCAAGATGCAATCAGCTAGATACGTTAAAATTAACGGAACCAGCAGAACGACACCATATGGATATTCCATTTATGATCTGGCAATTTATGGTACGGATGCAGTGGATCCGAAAATGCAAATTCAGATGCACGGATATCAGATTAGTACCACCCACGAGGGTTACCGGGTAGTCTGTTCTGTGGAACCGGAAATCGGTGGAAAAAACGTAGAGTCTTACGGCGTGGTTTATGCTATTGAAAAGTTAAATGAAACAACCAATACCGGTGTTACAGAAGAGGACCTGGTGGTAAATTCCAATAATCCGTACGTCAAAAGTTATGCGGCAGTACCGGGTGCAATTTTGAACGCTCAGTACTCTCAGTCTGACACGGCAATTAATTACGCGCAGGTCATGAAATTCGGAAGGAAAAATATAAAAGCGTTTCAAACCATTTATGCAGTTCGAGCTTACGCTAAGTTGGAAGATGGAACTTACGTTTACAGTAATATGAAATCTACATCAGTTGCATATCTTGCAGATTACATTTACAGTCGACAATTAATCAATAATTACAGCGCGCATCAGTACTTATATAAGGAAATTCTCAAGGTTGTGAATCCGGATTATAAGGAAATTGCCTTTGATTGGTCAAAAACAAAATTTTAGAATTATGAAAGAAATTTGTTTTCAAAAAACGTTTTTATAATTATAATATTGGGTAGAAGATTGAACGGGGAAAACTGAATACGGAGGATGAGAGAAATGAAGTTAATGAGAAAGACATTAGCGGGAATTTTGGCCATTGCTTTAGTACTTGTAATGATTCCTGTGACAATGGGAGAAAAGACTACCCAAGCAGCAGAAGCAGCTACCATTACTGCACCAATTCAAAATTCTTTGGTGGCAGCAGGATATGTTCAGATTCAGTGGGAAGCTGCACAAGGATCGGTAAAAAACTATGAGGTCTATATTGACAATCAAAGGATAACGACTACCACCGATACAAAGTGCGAATACTACACCACAAAGGTTAAGAAATTTACCCTTTATGTGAGAACGGTTTATACCAATGGAGGTTCCATGAATTCCGAGGTGATTAACTTTTTCGTGTCGAAGAAGGGACTCGGTCTTGGGGATGACATGGGAAGCCATGCGAAGTTAAAGGAATGGAACATTGCATGGTATTACAATTGGGGAACAGCACCAAGTGGTGGTACGCAGTATAACGGAGTGGAATATGTTCCGATGCAGTGGGGACCGGATAGTGCCAATAACATTAATAATAAGATGAACAATTGGGCGAATAGCGGTTACAATTATGTGCTGGCTTATAACGAACCGGATTTAAACGGGCAAGGTGTTATTTCTGTGGATGATGCAGCAAACCGCTGGTGGGCATTCCAAAATCACGGAATTCACGTAGGATCTCCGGCATCGTTTTTATGGCCATCTATTTCAAACTGGCTAAAAGACTTTATGGTAAAGATAGACAACAATGTTGATTTTATAACCATTCATTGTTATCCGGAAAATAATCCGGGAGGCGAGTCCATGGCGAAATGGTTTTTAAAGGAAGTTGTGGACGCAGCATGGGAACAGTATCATAAGCCAATCTGGATTACAGAATTCTCTACACAAGGGAAAAGTGTTCCAACCAATGGAACCACAGAATTCTGGAGAAATGTTATGCCGGGATTGGATGAAAGAGAATACGTGGAACGTTACGCGGCTTTTTGCTTTAATGCAGCTAAAGAACCTAATGTTGGACTTTGGAATTACAATACGGGAGTATTGACGGAAGCC
>CACXEU010000036.1 GCA_902766735.1 uncultured Lachnospiraceae bacterium | reverse complement strand
TAAAATAATTCTAAATTTGTCCTTGACAATTGGATGTCATATGGATATAATAACATTCGTGCTGTTGAGAGAGTGGCACGACCTAATGGGGTCTTAGCTCAGCTGGGAGAGCATCTGCCTTACAAGCAGAGGGTCACAGGTTCGAGCCCTGTAGGCCCCATTACGATTATCTGGCGGGATAGCTCAGCTGGCTAGAGCATACGGTTCATACCCGTAGTGTCGAGGGTTCAAGTCCCCCTCCCGCTATTTAAAAATGATTATATATTTATACTTGACATGATGAACTCAGAGTTATATAATCACATTCGCTGTTTATGATTAAGCAAGCACCTAAAACGGGGTGTGGCTCAGCTTGGCTAGAGCGCCTGATTTGGGATCAGGAGGTCGCAGGTTCGAATCCTGTCACCCCGACTTCTTGCGGGTGTAGTTCAGTGGTAGAACACCAGCCTTCCAAGCTGGATATGTGGGTTCGATTCCCATCACCCGCTTTTGTTTTGTGATTTTTATGGATTACAAGACAGGGATACAATTTCATATTGTATGACCGTGTGTCCATAGCTCAGCTGGATAGAGCAACGGCCTTCTAAGCCGTGGGTCGGGGGTTCGAATCCCTTTGGGCACATTCTGGATGAAACCAGAGACATGGTGGCTATAGCGCAGTTGGTTAGCGCGCCAGATTGTGGCTCTGGAGGCCGAGGGTTCGAATCCCTCTAGCCACCTTACACAATGGGCTATCGCCAAGCGGTAAGGCACAGGACTTTGACTCCTGCATTCGCTGGTTCGAATCCAGCTAGCCCAGTTCATGGGTTAGAAAAACTCATATAATTTTATACGGGCCACTAGCTCAGATGGTAGAGCACTTGACTTTTAATCAAGTTGTCTGGGGTTCGATTCCCCAGTGGCTCACTGAAAAAGAATCTCTTTTCAAGAGGTTCTTTTTTCGTTGCGGATAATATGGTAGAATAAAGATAGTGATTTTGGAAAAAAGAACGGGAAAAAACGGGAAAGGAGGAGGCGAAGGATAACTCCGCCGAATGAATATGAAGCAAGTTAAAATGTATCAGGTTTCCACCCTTCAGGCCCTGGCTTTAGGCTACACAAAATCTGTCATTACCGTAAAGGATTTGATGGAACAGGGAAACACCGGCCTTGGAACGTACGAAGGTGTGGACGGAGAGATGATTGTTATCGATGGAAGATGCTATCGAGCAAAGGATGACGGAGGCGTGGAAGAAGCAGAAGAGACTATGGGAATTCCATTTGCATCGGTTTGTTCCATGGAAGAGGCTAGAGATTTTGAACTGGAATACGTGAAAAACGTGGAGGGTTTAAAACAGTATTTGAATAATTTGATTGAGGAATGGTTTGGGCTGAACAGTATGCATATGGTAAGAATTGACGGATTCTTTGATTTAGTGGATGCTCGTTCGGAAACTGGCTATTTTGCAATGCATGTATCTTTGAAGGATATGTTAGCAGAAACCCAGAAAGCCTTTCAGTTTGAGAACGTGGAAGGTTCCCTGATTTGTGTATATTATCCGGATTATATGGATGGGATTAATGCGGCAGGATGGCATTTTCATTTTATTTCGAAAGACAGAACCAAGGGTGGTCATGTGTTTGAAGTAAAGTTAAGAGAAGGACACGGAAGAATGGATAAGATTACACAGATTGAAATTCAGTTACCGACAGATCCAGGATTTGATACTTATGCGTTAAAGGGAGCATCAAAAGAGGAAATTAAGTCTGTGGAACAGGGAAAATAACAGAAAAAAACTGAATTGTATGGTATAATCAGAACAGAGTGATTTACGACAAGAAAAAATAAGGAGGACTAATATGACAATTGTAAAAAATATTCAGGGAGAACAGATGACTATTAAACTTTCCGGTAGATTAGATACTGTTACATCACCACAGTTAGAGAGTGAGGTTGGGGCAGATTTAGATAATGTGAAAGATCTTATATGGGATTTACAGGACTTAGAGTATATTTCATCTTCGGGACTTAGAATTCTTCTTGCAGTTCAGAAGCGAATGAACAAGCAGGGAAGCATGAAGATGATTCACGTGAATGAAACCATTATGGATATTTTTGATATTACAGGATTCACAGGTATTTTGACGATTGAATAATTGTCTTGAAAGGAATCATATATGGAAGAAAGAAAATTTGATGCCACAAAGGATAATCTTATTGCGGTCAATAGGTTTATTGAGGAATATCTGGAACGATATCGTTGTTCCATGAAGGATACTATGCAGATTGGGATTGCTGTGGAGGAAATTTTTATAAATATTGCAAACTATGCTTATGGTTCCGAAAAAGGAACAGCCACCGTGAAGGTTAATATGGATGATGAAAATCATGAAGTGACCATTACATTTTGTGATCAGGGAGTTCCCTACGATCCGTTAAAAAAAGCAGATCCGGATGTGACCTTGAGTGCCGAGGAACGTCAAATTGGTGGCTTGGGAATCTTTATGACAAAGAAAATCATGGATCAGGTTTCTTATGAGTATAAGGAAAAATGTAATATTTTGACCTTGAAGAAAAAAATCCGGATGGATTAAGTAGGAGGACACAGGATGGCTCGAATTTATAATGTGATAGCAGATTTATGTGCCTATATCATTGAGTCATGCTCGGAAGATTTTTTTGTGATGTACAGTTGTCTTTCTGTGAATGAGCGACAGCGAATAGAACATGAAATCAATGATAAAGTTCCGATTCTGTTTGATGAGGAAGAATATGTGGGACGAGATCGTATGTCTCACAAGGTTATTCATAAATTAACCCATGAAGATATGGATGAGGAGTTTTTCGAGAAACTGGATATCTATAGTTCAGAACTGAGAAATAAAGAGGATTATTTTGGTGTATGCGGATTGGTTCAGACATTGGATGCCGCTTTGAAAACACTGCTGTTGGAACGAATTGCTGAATTTCAGGAAGATGATTTTTCCGTCGTGTTAAACACGAATCGTGAAGCGACGGGAATTGGCCTTTTGCCACGTTGTTCCTGTGTATGGGAAAGAAAACACAGACTTTCCCATAGCTATAACCGTATGGATAACTTCTTGTTTAACATCTTGCTGATGGAAAACAATATTCTGGGAGAATTGATTGACAGACATTTCTTCCTGACCAATGATTTATTTCCGAATTTTGCAACGAAAAAATCCTTGAAGGTAGCAGCCACAGCACTTCGATTAAGTCCGGATTTTACAGCGGATTTATATGAAAAGGATCGCGTGCAGTATTTTAGTATCACTTATGACGAAAAGGATTTCGAAAAAGATAATGCGACGATTTGGGAAAAAATCCTTGAGGCAGCAAAGAATGAGAGTGATATTATTGTATTCCCGGAAATGTTAGGAAACCCGGAAATGACAAAATATATTGGCGATAAGCTGAAGGCACTAACAGAAGAGGAAAGAAAGAAAGTTCCATCTATGATTATTCTTCCTTCTTATTGGGAAAATAAGCGTAATACTGTAACGATTATGAATCGAAATGGAGATGTGATTTGTAAGCAGTGCAAACAGAATCCGTTTCGTATTGAAGCGGAAGGTCGTGCTTATTTGGAAGGAATTATCCCGAGCATGGTAATTAATATTTTCCACTTTGAGGGGATTGGTCGAATTGCAATTCTGATATGCAAGGACTTCCTGACCACGAAGTATATGGAGCAGTTAATGCGTTGTTTTAAATTGACATTAATTATTGTTCCGTCTTTCTCCACGGGTTCGTATGACTTTAGACAGTCCTTTGATTTATGTGCACATGATGATTGTAATGTGGTCTGGATTAATACGTGTGCGTCCATGATTAAAGGAAAAGAATCAAACTTTGAAAATATCGGTTATGTTAGGAAGCGAATTAGCCGAACGGATGATGAAGCACAGATGCTTTGTGGAATGAAAACCTGTCCAGGGGCATTTACGGGAGAATGTAATCATGATTGTATGTATTATAATTCGATGCAGGGAGTGTAATAATGAAATTTCATCATATCAAAAAAATACATGAAGGTAAGTTTATTACAAGATATAATATCCACTATAAAACAAAAAGTGGAAAAGAAAAGCAATACGAAATCATCAGTCGAAATCCGGATATTGAAAGTGGAGAGGATTTAGCACATAATAAGGTTGACGCTGTGGTTATGATTATGCATAATAAGGAAAATGATAAAATTCTATTGAATTGTGAGTACCGTATGGCAGTCAACCAATGGGTATACAATTTTCCGGCAGGGCTGATTGATGATGGTGAAGGACCAGAGGAAGCGGCAGCTAGGGAATTAAGAGAAGAAACCGGGTTAGAACTGGAACAGGTTTTAGAGGTTTGGAAGGAAAGTTATTCTGCAGTGGGCTTTTCTAATGAAAAGGTTATTGTCCTTGTAGGACAGGCTGTAGGAGAGTTTAAACCAAGCCATTCCGAAATGGAAGAGATTAAAGCCGGATGGTTTACTAGGGATGAAATTTCTCAGTTGCTGAAAACGGAGATGTTTGCAGCAAGAACTCAGGCATATTGTATGCTATGGAGTAAAGAAAAAAAATAAATGGAGTAATATCGTCATCCATTGTGATGACGATATTTCAAGTGACAGAGTCAAATGAAAGCATATAAAATATTTTTTTTAAACTTTATAATTATCGCAGTAACAATTGTTTGTTACTCGCCGGGATTGTTAAATTTACGTCCGTCTGATGACAGTATTTTTCGGGCGGGGATGTCCATTATGATCGCGTTGGGATTAGCCTTCGCATTTTTTTATGGAAATTATGAAATGTTAAAGGATAAACCGGTTCCAAAAATTTCTCGGATGGAATCCGTGAATACTCAGCAGGCGGAGCAAATCCTGAAAAGCTTCTTCGGAGGTCGTTATGTAGGGGGAACAGCAAAGACCGCAGAAAATCAATTACAGCGAATGGTAAAATCTTTTGGAAGAACGGAAGAACTGATTAACGAGCGGTTTGATCAGGGAAGTTTGAGTTGGGAGAAATATTATTCGGTTGTGGAATCCGCAAGGGAAACAGCATTGCAAAATATTGTTTCCATGGCAAACAGGATGCAGATGTTTGATGAGAACGAATATCAGAGACTATCTAACTATAAGAAAGATTTAATTCCGGATGATGTTCAGGAACAGCAATTAGCGTTATATGAAAAGAATATGGAAATCATTCAAAACGGAATTGCAGTTAATGAGAAACTTCTTTTGAAAATGGATACATTGTCTATGGAATTATCTGATGTGAAAGAGGAATATAAACCGGGAGATGCACTTCTGGAAGAAATAGAACGTCTTACTGATGAAGTAAAATTATATCAGTAAAGAATTAAAGCGAAACGAGGAGAAGAAAAATGGAAGAGAACAAGAGTAAAGCAGGGTTAATCGTAATTATTTTTGCAGTGGTTGCGATTGCCGTATTTGGAGGTATTTATCTTACAAGAAATTTAGGAAAATCGGAAAAGACTATTTCCAAGGAACAGGCTCAGAAGAATTTGGAAAAAATGGTAAAGAAAATTGAACCTATCAAAGGCACGCCAGTAAAATCTTCTGTGGAATATACAGATGATGATACAACAGCAGATGAACTTCCGGATATTGATAATAACGAAATCGGTGTGAAAGCGAATACAAAGTTGTATGCTGAAATCTACTGTTCACCGGAAAAAGCAGGTTCTGGAACTGACGGATGGATGTGTGATTTAGCAAAGGAATTTAATGCGAAAGGTTATGAAGTAAACGGTCAGAAAGTCAGTGTGCAGATTCGTAGCGTCAGCAGTGGATTAGCAAGAGACTACATCAAGACAGGAAAGGCTGTACCGGACGGCTTTTCACCATCCAGTATGTTTTGGATTTCCATGTTAAGTGAAGAAGGTATTCAAACAGAAACAGTTGCGCAGTCTACCGTAAAGAATGTGGCAGGTATTGTTTTGAAGAATAACGTATATAAAAAAATTGTGGAGAAGTACGGTTCTGTAGATATGAAATCCATTACAGAAGCTTCGGAGGCAGGAGAAATTCAGATGGGGTACACGAATCCGTTCACTAGTACGGCGGGATTAAACTTTTTAGCTTGTACCCTGGAACGATATGATGGAGAATCACCACTATCAGATACTGCGATTGAAGGATTTAAGAAATTCCAGGATAACGTACCATTTGTTGCATTAACTACGGTACAGATGAGAAATGCAGCAGATAAGGGTTCTCTGGAGGGATTTATTTCTGAATACCAGACCTATATTAATGATTCTGTATTGTCAAAGAATTATAAGTTTACACCATATGGATATCGTCATGATAATCCGTTGGTTGCAATTTCCTCCACAACCGATGAGAAGAAAGAAATTCTGAAAAAATTTGCAGAATATTGTTCTACTGATAAGGCAAAGAAACTAGCTCAAGAAGACGGGTTTAATAAAATGGATCAGTATCAGTGTGAATATCCGGAACTGGACGGAAATATGTTGATTTCCATGCAGAATTTATATAAGCAGAATAAGGATAGCGGAAATCCGGTAGCATGTGTTTTTATTGCAGACACTTCAGGAAGTATGAGTGGAGATCGAATTGTTTCCTTGAAGGAATCCCTGGTGAATTCTATGAAGTACATTAATGGGGAAAACTATATTGGATTAATTTCTTACAATAGTGATGTAACAATTGAGTTACCGTTGGCAAAGTTTGATTTAGATCAGCAATCCTTGTTTAAGGGAACAGTCGAAACACTCTATGCCGGTGGTGAAACGGCGACCTTTGATGCCATTTGTGTTGGCCTCAGTATGTTGAAAGAACAGTGTGAAAAAACACCGGATGTAAAGCCGATGTTATTTGTGTTAAGCGATGGGGAAACCAACCAGGGATATGGTTTCAATGATGTAAAGGGAATCATTTCGGGAATGAAAGTTCCGGTATATACTATCGGATATGATGCAGATATTGAAGCACTGAAACAGATTAGTGATATCAATGAAGCTGCAAGTATTAACAGTACCACAGATGATATCGTATATCAGTTAAAGCAGTTGTTTAATGCGGAAATGTAATCAGGAAAAGAGAGGATAAGTATAATGTTAGATTTAAGTTTACCAACACAGGAAGAAGTAAAAGTTCAGATTGAACAGGAATTGGCACCGGCACCACAGGAACAGACTGCCATTCAGACAACAGCGCAGCAGCAGGCACAGGAAATTATGTCCGTTGATATTGATTCCATTCAGCAGAGAAAAGAATATACGGATGTCATTGATAATTTCGGACAGGAATTAATGCAGCAGGCACAGAAGAAAAACTCTATTTTGGAACGTCGCGTGGGAACGTTAAGCCAACAGGGAAGCGAAGGCGGAGAAGTAGCCAAGAGCTTAGAAGATTTAACAATTAAAATGAGAGATTTGGATCCTTCCGGCTTAGATTTTGCGAAGAAAGGACCACTTGGAAAATTCTTCAATCCGATTCGCAGATATTTCGAAAAGTATAAAACGGCAGATAGGGAAATTGCAGACATTATCGAATCCTTGGATAAAGGGAAAAAGAGTCTGGTCAACGATAATACAACGCTGGAAATTGAACAGGCATCTATGCGTGAGATGACAAAGAAATTAAAGCAGAATATTGAGTTAGGTTTACAGTTGGATGCCAGTGTAAGCAATGCAGTGGAAAATGCAAAGATTAGCGGAGAATCTCCGGAAAAAATTAAGTTTATAGAAGAGGAATTGTTATTCCCACTTCGTCAGAGAATTACTGATTTCCAGCAGCTGGCGGTAGTAAATCAGCAGGGAATCATTGCGATGGAATTGATTCGTAAGAATAATAAGGAATTAATCCGTTCTGTGGACAGAGCAAAGACTGTAACGGTTAATGCCCTTAGAACAGCAGTTACTTTGGCAGGTGCATTATATGATGAACAGATCGTCCTGGCAAAAATTAATGCTTTGAATGACACAACCAACCATATGATTGAAGCGACAGCTAATATGTTAAAAACTCAGGGAACAGAAATTCATCGTCAGGCAACCGATACGGCAATTTCTGCAGAATCCTTGAAGCAGGCATTTGCAGATACGATGGAAGCGCTGGATGATATCAGTAAATATCGTCAGGAAGCGTTACCTCGTCTGAAGAGTACCATTGGAGAATTCCAGGAAATGGTTGAGATGGGAAATGAACAGGTTGAAAAACTGGAAAGAGAAAAAGAGATATTTCAATAGACAAAGCGATGGAGGAACAAAATGAAAAAAACATCCCTAAAATTTTTAGTTTACGCCGGGATTTCGCTGGTATTTTTATTAATTTATGCAAGAACAACTTCGCCAGTTTATCATATTTATGGAGCGGATTCGGATGTATTCATGTTGATGGGAAAACTGATGCATCAAGGGGAAATCCCATATGTGGATTTTTTTGATCATAAAGGACCGGTGCTCATGTTTTTAATGTACATTTCCTATGGGTTTGTTCAAAATAAATGTGCAGTGCTAGTTCTGGAAGCAGTGTTTTTAGTTTTCACTATATGGGGAATACAGAAAACCATTGGCTTATTTGATTTTGAAAAAAAGACAAAATATGTTCAGTTCTTTGGTACTTTGATTGCAATGGCTATGTTTTTCGATCGAGGAAATACAGTTGGAGAGTATTGTTTACCTTTCTTGGTGTGGTCGCAATATTTTACAATTCAATTCTTTCAGGAGAAGGACTTGAAGAAGGTCTTTCGTTATGCAGTATTTTTTGGAATAACATTTGCAGTATGTGCTTATACACGTTTGACCAATGCATTTCCGTTATGTGCAGAAATGTTAACAATTACTCTTTTCTTTGCACATGATAAGAAGTGGAAAGAATTGGGAAAAGCTATCGGAGGATTTATTAGTGGATGCGCAATTGTGTCCATTCCGATTTTCATTTATTTTTATGCGGTTGATGCCATTCCACAAATGCTTTACTGTACGTTTACATATAATTTCCGATATGCAGTATTGAATCAAATGACATATCATTATACTGCACTGGACGTTCTTCAGTATGTGTCATTGTTTATGACTGCCATTCTGTTGAGTTTTGTTGTTGGATTAATTAGTGTGAAAAAGTACAGCTCTCTGGCAAGTATGTTAATTTATCAGAGTGTCTTTGCTATTTTCTTCCAATTTGGAAGTGCGCTTTACGAACATTATCTGTTAGTTTATGCACCGACTATTTTATTGGCGTTTCTTTTGTTGGATATGAAAAAAATAGTCCAAAAAGTTATTTATTGTGTAATGATATTGAGTTTAGTGGCTGGTTTCGGATGGAGTTTATGGAAGAGTGGAGATGCATTCATTCATAATGATGTATCCATAACAAATGAGTTTAAAAAGATGGCTAGTGTGATTGATGAGAAGGATAGAGATAAGGTCATTGCTTATAATGGTGGATGCTTTTTCTATCTTGCGACAGGAATTGATCCATGTTATAAGTATATTCATTTGCAGGATTTTCAATGTGCCAAGGATTTCGCGCTCTATGACGAATTGCAGAATTTGTTACAGAGCAGAAAGGCGAAGTATATTATTCATGTAACAACAAAAGAATTTCTTCCGGAAATCAAGGAAATCGTTGATGAAAACTATGAAGTATATATGCAGACGGAAACACACACGATGTTAAAGAGAATTGATTAATTGTAGAGCAGTGAATCTCTGCCAAGAGACATATCTTTTGGCAGAGATTTTTTATTATGGATATTCCTGGAATGATTCTCTTGAAATCAGAAGAAATCAATGATATAATCAAACACGTTGAGTCAAGAGATGACGTAATATGCAGGTGTGGCGGAATTGGCAGACGCGCTAGATTTAGGTTCTAGTGTCTTCGACGTGCAGGTTCAAGTCCTGTCACCTGTACTTTTTAGAAAGTGTCTAACGATGTTAGGCACTTTTTTTATATTTAATGACCATCCTTGGTGGATGTGGTGTATAATGAAACTACGAAAAAAACAGGAGCGAATCATGGGAAGAAATACAAAGATTAAAATATGCGGTCTGACAAAACCGGATGAGGCAACGTATTTAAACGAAGAGAAGGTGGATTATGCAGGAATGGTCCTCTTCTTTGAAAAGAGTAAGAGAAATATTACCATAAAACAGGCAGAACAAATTATGAAGAAATTAGACAAAAGGATAAAGAGGGTTGCCGTGGTAGTGAAACCAAGCTTAGACCAGGTAAAGGAAATTGAACAAGCAGGATTTGACCTGATTCAGATTCACGGGGAGGTTCGTCAGGAAATTCTGGAGGAGACAACCATTCCAATCTGGAAGGCTTTTAATGTTTCTGACATGCAGGATTTTGAAACTTATCAATCTATGGAACGGGTTAAGGGATATGTTTTCGATGCGGCAAAACCAGGAAGCGGAGAGACGTTCGACTGGAAGCTAATGGATCGAATTCCAAGAGACCATAAATTGTTAATGCTGGCAGGCGGATTAAATCAGGAAAATGTTGCGGAAGCAATTCGTTATTTACATCCGGATGGGGTGGATGTCTCATCTTCTGTGGAATGTACGGATAGACAGGAAAAGAATCAGACAAAAGTGAAAGATTTTGTAAAAGCAGTACGAACTGTATAGAATCTATGAAATAAAAACAGGTGTCGTGAAAACAATTTGATGTATGTCTGAAAATGCTTTATAATGGTTAGGAGAGTAATTGTTCGGAAAAATAGCTTTTCTGAACAGAGAAAACTTAAGAAAGAGAGGAGATTTCTATGAAAAAGGAAAGTAACTTGATGAAAAAGGGGATTGCCGTATTCGCAGTTATGGCAATGACAGTTGCACTTTGTGCATGTGGTTCTTCAGGAAAGAAGGACAGTAAGGGAGATGGTAAGGATAGCAAACCTGCCTATGACGTTCAAACCGTGACATATAAGGATAACTTTAAAGTTGAAATTGTAGGAGACGAAGTGATTTACAACGAGGAAGATGGAACAGATAACCTGATTGTAGATATTAAAGTGACAAACATTGGAAAAGAAGCAAAAATATTTACAACCGTTGCAAACATCACAACAAAACAGGGAGAAGAATCTCTTGGTTGGTCTCAGTTAAGAGACAAGGATGATAACTTTGTTGCAACATTGAATTCAGAGGAAGAAATTAAGCCAGGAAAGTCAACCACATTAAAGGGTGGCTGGATTTTGAATGATTCGGAAACAGATGTTGTAATTGAATTTAACGGATGGGTTACAGAAAGTGGTGCTGGAAATGTAACACTGAAAGTTTCAGGAAGAGAAACGAAAGAACATCAGTCTTATGTGGTAGAACAGGAATCTATCTTAGCTGCAAAGAAAGAAGCAAAAGAAGCCGACATTACAGCAGCAGTTGTTAAGCTCCCAGAAGGTGCTTATTTTGATGAATTTGACGAAAAGAGTGCCAAGGTTATGGTAAAAGAAGGCGAAAGCGCATATGTAGAAGTGGAATATTCTACTTCATGGGGAACAGCAAAGGAATGGGCTGATACCATGAACGGAAATTTCGGTGGTGATAATAAGATTACGGAAAAGAAGATTGGTGATATTACATATCAGTACATGGAAATCAATGATTCACAGTATATGTTATTCGTGGATTCCGGAGAAGGTGCTGTACGTGTTTACGGTATGTTTGTAAATCTTGAAGATTCCATGGATATTGTAAAAGGTATTTCATTAAAATAATGTTTTTTTGAAAGAAGCCGGGGAGAGAAATCTACCCGGTTTTTTTTGCAATGATGAGAAAGAAATAGTATGATATTCATATGAATAGTTGACAATAATATCGTAAAGGAGTGAATTTATGAATAATATGCATATTGCGATTCCGGTAATCCTTAAGGTAGGA
This sequence comes from uncultured Lachnospiraceae bacterium, assembly GCA_902766735.1. GTDB lineage: Bacteria > Bacillota > Clostridia > Lachnospirales > Lachnospiraceae > Eubacterium_G. The sequence continues at coordinate 36,530 of CACXEU010000036.1, read as the reverse complement.
GAAGGAACCTTGGATCATATTGGGGAATATATTGCCAATCATGGGATGAAGAGTGTCACATTATTTTTCGGAAATGACTTGATTGGTTTGTTTGGAGAACGAGTGAAAAAGTCCCTTGAGAAATGTGATATCAAAATTTTAGATATGAAGGAACTAGATACTTCCAATATTAATGAAATTATTGAATTGGCATTTTCCATGGATATGAAAACCCAGGCAGTGATAGGAATCGGTGGTGGGAAAGTCATTGATGTGGCAAAGTATGCTGCATACCTTAGAAAACTTCCCTTCATCAGTGTTCCAACGTCTTCTTCCAGTGATGGTTTTTCCAGTGCCAGTGCGTCCCTGATTGTGAACGGAAGACGAACTTCAGTGCCTGCAAAGATGGCCACAGGAATTATTGTGGATACAGATGTGATTAAAAGCGCACCGAAAAAGTTCATTTATTCCGGAATCGGGGATTTAGTTTCTAAGATTACATCGTTGTATGATTGGGTTTATGAAGACGAACATGGTTATGCCACATTAGATGATTTTGCATCTATGATTGCAAAAAAAGCAGTCAACAGTTTTGTACGAACACCGTTTGATGATATTACGGATGATTTATTCATTCGTGAGTTGGTACATTCGTTGGCAATGAGTGGAATCGCCAATGAAATTGCCGGAAGTAGTGCACCGACTAGTGGCAGTGAGCATTTAATTAGTCATGCATTGGATAAACTGTTGGAGAGACCACAATTGCATGGTGTTCAAGTGGGGATTGCAACCTACATCATGAGTGTGGTTCAGGAACATAGAGATAAGCGTGTGAATACGATTCTCACAGATACCGGTTTTTGGGATTATGTGGAAACATTGAACCTAAATGCGGAGGATTATGAAAAGGCCATTGACTTGGCACCGTCCATTAAACCGTTTCGACATTTATATATTCATGAAGAACAATATCGTAAAAAAGCGAAAGAAGTACTTTATCATGATGAACAACTGAAAAAAGTTTTTCATTTATAAGGAAATTCTTGAGGAAATTGTGAAAACAATTTCCTCATTTTTTATTTTAGGGTATAAAATTTCAGCATTAAAAAATTTTGAAAAATTCTGTGCTATACTTGAAAACGGTTGTGTGGAGAACGGAAAAAATGAAAGGGAAGGATAAAAAAATGAAGCGAGTGAAGTTGTGGGGAAAGAGGATGATTGCCTTTCTGTTATTGTTAGTATTGATGGGTTCGGTGGAATCGGTTGATGCGGCACCAGAAAAGCAGACACCAGTGTATGAAACAACACCGATTCCGGCAGCATTGGAGGAAGATAATCTTGTAGAAGTATTTTCTCCAAATGGTTCCATGAAGCATGTGGAAGTGGAGCCGGAAGAATTTAAACAGTTTGATGCAAGAGGAAAAGAAGTTGAACCGGGGCAGGTTCAGCAGATTGCAGAAACTTATAATTTCAGAACCAAGGATTTAATCAACAACGGTTCTGACTCACAGAATTATTGTATTTTAATTTGTGGTGATGGTTATACTGCAGGAGAGCAGGATAAATTCCTGAATATCGCACAACAGATTGCAGATTATTTTATGACCCGTTCACCATTTAATGAATCAAATATTAAGAACAAGATTAATATTCGTGCGGTTTGTACGGTGTCGAATGCATCAGGAACATCATTGGACCCGAATGCGCCGTATGATACCTTTTTTAGAGCCACATTCAATAACTGGAATATTGAACGACTTGTCTGTATCCATGACGAGACCAGACTTCGTAATGTAATCAACCAGTATATGCCGGAATGTGCAGTGCCAATTGTAGTATGTAATAGTGAAAAATACGGTGGATCCGGTGGTAGCCTTTGCTGTATCTCTGCTCATTCTGAAGCAAGAGATATTGCATTTCATGAATTCGGACATACCGGTGGCGGTTTAGCAGACGAATATTGGGAAACTACAACAGATAATCGTTCTGAGGCACCAAACAGAACTCATGAAAGTGATCCATCAAAATGTAAGTGGTCTGACCTTGTCGGAGTCAATGGTGTAGGTTTATATGCATACGATGAACAGCCGGATTGGTACAGACCACATCAGAGATGTGAGATGCGTTATCTGAATCAGGAATTTTGTGAAGTATGTAAAAGAGAAATTCGCCGAAAAATTAATCTGAATGTTGACAGCAAAATTGCTGATAATACGACCATTTACAATGGAGACCAGCTAAAAAGCTTTTTACAGAAAGTAGCCAATGGATCATCAACGAAAAATAAAGCGGTGACATTGGCAAACGATATTACTGTGAGTGGAACGATTACGAATTGTGGTACTTTTAGAGGAACGTTTAACGGAAATGGGCATAAAATCAGTGGATTAAGAATCAGTAAAGATTCTGGTTATGTAGGAATGTTCAGCGAAGTGGCAGACGGTGCGATTGTTAAAAATCTTCGCATTGAAAATGCCACAATTCAGGGCAATAGTTTTTATGTTGGTAGTATTGCCGGATGTTGCAAAGGAACCATTGAACAGTGTTCTTTTTCAGGTACGGTCACATCCACCAATGCAGTGGGCGGAATTGCCGGATTATTAGAAGATAATGGAACGGTTCGTGATTGTTACAATATCGGAACCATTAATGCAACAAGCCAGGTAGCAGGTGGAATTGTTGGTTGGTTGACTTCCGGAACAGTGAATAACTGTTATAATACCGGTTCGACCACAAGTGGAGATAATTATTGGAAAGGTGGCGTAATAGGATATAAGCCTGGAGGCACAGTAACTAACTGCTTCTACAAAGCCGGAACAGGTGATAGAGAGAATAATGCACAGTCCCGTAATGCATCCGACTTTATCAATGGAACAATCACAAACTTATTAAACAGTGTAAATAATGTATGGAAACAGGGAAGTGAACGTCCGGAATTAAAATATGCCGGCTTGAGCGTAGAACCAACAACACAGCCGCAGCAAAACAGCGGACCGGAAGAAGTGTTTGGCCAGGTGATTACCAGTGATAACTATAATACTATTTCGGTCGTATGGGGCAGAAATGAGACGATGGAAAGTAAAGGGCAGCTCTATAATATCTATGTAGACAATCAGAGAAAATTGAGCAACGTGACTTGTGCGGTTCAGACCATCACCGGAGTGGCAGAAGGAAAACATATAGTAAGAATTACTGCCGTTTACAATGGGAAAGAAAGTAATGGCGTAACAGGAGAGGTAATTGTGCACAGTGTGGTTACAACAACACAGGCACCGACAGAAGCTCCAACCACTGTACCATCCGGATTTACAACAGCAGGTGTTGAATGGACGAATTTGAATTACTGGTCTCTGTATCTTGCGAATGGTTGGGGGAATAATCCTACCGGTGGATATCGCAACGGAAACGCATATAATGATTTCAGTGTCTATCTGAACAATGGACCAAGGGGGAATGCATGGGCAGTCCAGGTAAAGACCCAGAAAATAAGTGTGATTGCCGGAAAGAGATATCAATGTAAATTGAGTGTAAAATCCAGTGTGGCAGTTTCAGATATCCGATTTAAGGATGATATTTCACAGACAGAAAAGATGGTAAACTTGAGCAGTGGAAATAACAACGTTGAGTTAGAATTTGTAGCGTCAGACAGTGCACAAATTTTTATTGACTTAGGAAACGCACCGGACAATTATCGATTCGACATCACATCCTTTGAATTGATTAATACAGAACCGGAGACGACCACAAAGGAAGTTACCACGGCAGAACCGACGACACAGGAACCAACCACAGAAGAGCCGACTACTGTGACTTACAATGCTTACCAGAAAATTGAAGCAGAAGCTTTTGATGCAAATCAGGGTGGAGTGATTGACAATAACTCCAATGCTAGTGGTGGACACAATATCGGAGGAATCTCCAATGGCGTGACTATGCAGTATGACAGGGTACGCTTTACAGAAAATGCAGGAGCTTTTCAGTTAAGATATTCCAGTCCGAAAGGGGTTGCCAATGGAAATGTGGAAATTTATGTTGATAATTTGAATAATAAGGTTGGAAGCATTCCATTAAAGAACAATGGCTCCAACTGGCAGACTTACTCAGATTATACCGGATTATTAGATTCTACGATTTCTACGGGAATTCATAAAATCTATATGAAGTATGTCACAAAGAATGGTGCATATTATGTAGCAAACGTGGATTACTTCCAGTTTGTGAAAGCATCTGAAACAAGAAAGATTACCGGAGGAATCGAGATTAATGGATATCAGATTAGTAACAGAGTGGATGGTATGCGTACAATCTTCTCGGTAGATAATCATATTAACGGACAGGAAGTGGTATCAGCCGGTCTGATTTATGGTCTGGCACCATATGCAGGAGATTCTGATCTATATGTTGGAAGTTCCAATGAGAGAGTAATCAGTTATGAATGTAATGCATCAGGTCTTTGCGAAAAAGTATATGCACAGTCAGACTTTGCAACCAGTCATTCCATGACTATGAAATTCGGTCCGAAGACAGTCAAGGAGTTTTCCACAAACTGGAAAATTCGTGCCTATGCTCAATTAGAGAGTGGGGCTTATGTTTATTCCGATGTTGCAAACTATACGATTTATGGTGTTGCAGATCGACTCTATCAGAATTGTCTGATGTTAACAGAAGCAAGACATGACTTCCTTTACAATGACATTCTAAAGAAAGTTCGGCCAACTTACGCAAAAAAATCATATAAATAAATCATTGAAAAAAGCCTCGTTACTGCTGTAACAGAGGCTTTTTTTAAATGTTATTATAGTTTGCTTAAATAACTGTTGTGATACCGCTTGTCATAGGTGACGTCTTCTCCAAACCAGTCCGGTTTCTGAAAGGCATTGGCATCTTCTACGGAATCAAATTCCACTTCCACAAGAAGCATACCGGAAAACTTTCCTTCAAAAATATCCAGTTCCGCAGTAAGACCGTCGTGAATTGGAATGAGATAACGTGTCTTGGTAATGATATTGCCATCTGCCTTTTCTAAAAGATGGAGATAGCTCTCCCTATTCAATGGGAGATTATATTCCTCTCTGGCCATCATTCCTCCGCCTTTATATGTAAGAATGTAGGTATCGTCCTGGCGACGGATTCTTACGACAGGAGCCACATTTAAATAGGCCTGTTCAATGAGATGGTGCTGATATTGGTCTAAATTTTCCGGAAGGTATGCCGGAAGAAACTTTCTTTCGATTTCCATATGAATTCTCCAATTCTTTTTTATTCAAATTGTATCAAAAAAACAGGTGGTTGGAAATATTATTTTGGAAGAAAAAGATGGTTTTTAAATGGTAGAGTGTGGTATACTGAAACGGTTAGAGTGTTGAAAGGATAGGAGGTTTCATATGAAGAAAGTATATGCGTTTTTAGCAGATGGAATGGAAGAAGTGGAAGCATTGATGGTTATCGACTTGCTACGCAGAACAAACCAGTTAGAGGTTGTAACTGTATCCATCAAAGATGAGTTATTGGTTGAAAGTTCTCATAACATAAAATTGTATGCAGATCAGAAGATTGATGAAATAGATTTTAGTCAGGGAGATTGTATCTTCCTTCCGGGAGGCATGCCGGGAACAACGAACCTGGGATCCAATGAGACATTAATGGAACAGGTAGTGAAGTACAATGAAGAAGGAAAACTGTTAGCAGCCATTTGTGCTGCACCGAGTCTTTTCAGTAAGTTAGGATTGTTAAAAGATAAAAATGCCACAAGCTACCCGTCTTTCGAAGATGTTATGGATTGCAAAAGCTATGGTGGCGGTGTGGTAACGGATGGAAACATTGTAACTGCAAGAGGCTTAGGAGTGGCTTTGGAAATGGGGCTGGAACTGATTCGGATTCTTGTGGATGAGAAAACCATGAAGGATGTTGCAACTGCAATTCAATATCAGTAAAAGGACGGAAGCTTCGGCAAAAAATTGATGACAAGATGAATGTTTCGTGTTATAATATGAAACTGCGTCAATGGGATAAGTATGCCCAAACGCCAGAAAAAGAAAAATGGAAAATATTCCAATGGTATGATTTAGGAGGAAGAAACCATGAGTTTACAGGTAGAAAAATTGGAAAACAATACAGCAAAGCTTACAATTGAAGTGGCAGCTGAAGAATTTGATAAGGCGATTCAGGCAGCTTATCAGAAAAATAAAGGTAAGTTTAATGTTCCGGGATTCAGAAAAGGAAAAGTTCCTTATGCTATGATTGAAAAAATGTATGGTGCAGGCGTATTCTATGAAGATGCTGCAAATGCATTAATCCCAAATGCATACTCTGATGCAGCAGTAGAAAGCGGATTAGAAATCGTTGCTCGTCCGGAAATTAATGTGGTACAGATTGAAAAAGGAAAAGCATTCATCTTTGAAGCTGAAGTAACTACAAAGCCGGAAATCAAACTTGGAAAGTACAAGGGAGTAAAGGTAGATCCTGTTGATGCTACAGTAACAGATGAAGATATTCAGGCTGAAATCGATAAGGTAAAAGAACAGAACAGCAGATTGGTTACTATGGATGACAAGGCTATTGAAAATGGAGACCAGGCAGTAATCGACTTCGAAGGATTCGTAGATGGTGTTGCATTCGCAGGCGGAAAGGGAGAAGATTATCCATTAACTATCGGATCACATTCTTTCATCGATACTTTCGAAGACCAGTTAGTTGGTAAGAAGGTAGGAGATGAAGTAGAAGTAAATGTTACTTTCCCAGAACAGTATCAGGCTGAAGAATTAGCTGGAAAGCCTGCTATGTTCAAGGTAACAATCAAGGAAGTAAAAGTAAAAGAATATCCTGAAATCGATGATGATTTCGCACAGGATGTATCTGAATTTGATACATTAGAAGAATATAAGGCTGACATCAAGAAGAATCTTGAAGAAAAGAAGGCACAGGATGCTGAAAGAGAAAAAGAAAGCAATGTCATCGAAGCAATCGTTAAGGATTCCGAAATGGAAATTCCTGAAAAGATGATTGAAGCACAGGCTGAACAAATGTTAGAAGAATTTGCTCAGAACATTGCAATGCAGGGAATGTCTTTTGATCAGTACTTACAGTTTACAGGTGGAACTGTTGAACAGATGAAAGAACAGGTTAAGCCACAGGCTCAGGCAAGAATCGAAACAAGCCTTGTATTAGAAGCAATCGTTGCAGCAGAAGGAATTGAAGCAACTGATGAAGAATACAAAGAAGAAATTGCTAAGATGGCTGAACAGTATAAGATGGAAACTGAAAAATTAGAAGGATACCTTTCAGAAGATGATCAGAAGAACATCAAGAAAGATATCTGTGCTAAGAAGGCAGCAAAGTTTGCTGTAGAACAGGCAAAATAGATTTAGAATGAAAAGCTAAGGAGGTGTCGTTATGGCATTAATACCTTACGTCATTGAGCAGAATTCCAGAGGGGAACGCTCTTATGACATTTACTCAAGATTATTAAAAGACCGTATCATTTTCCTTGGAGAGGAAATCAACGATGCAGTGGCTAGTACCGTTGTGGCACAGTTATTGTTTTTAGAATCTGAGGATCCGGGAAAAGATATTCACATGTATATTAACAGTCCGGGAGGTTCTGTTACAGCTGGAATGGCAATTTACGATACTATGAATTACATTAAGTGTGATGTATCAACTACATGTATCGGAATGGCAGCCAGCATGGGTGCATTCCTCTTATCCAGTGGAGCAAAGGGAAAGCGATTCGCGCTTCCGAATGCTGAAGTGATGATTCACCAGCCACTTGGCGGAGCACAGGGACAGGCAACAGAAATTCAGATTGCCGCAGAACATATTTTAAAGACAAAGAAAAAGTTAAATGAAATTTTAGCAGCAAACTCAGGTCAGGAACTTGAAGTTGTTGAAAAAGATACGGATCGCGATAACTGGATGTCTGCGGATGAAGCAAAGACATACGGATTAATCGATGAAGTAATCAGAGAAAGATAGAAATTAAACACAATAAAGGCACCGCGAATGTGGTGCCTTGTGTTGCAAGTTTAGAGGAGTTTTTATGGCTAATAAAATGATGGAAAAGTATTGCTGTTCCTTCTGTGGAAAAACAGAGGATCAGGTAAGAAGATTAATTCAGGGACCGGGAGATGCATTTATCTGTGATGAATGTGTGGAGCTGTGTGCCAGTATCGTGGAAGAGGAATTTTACGGAAAGCATAGCAGTGAACCGGAAGAAATTAATTTGCTAAAGCCAAAGGAAATCAAGGCATTTTTAGATCAGTATGTGATTGGTCAGGAAGATGCAAAAAAAGTGTTATCTGTAGCAGTATATAATCATTATAAGCGAGTGTTGGCAGGGAAGGATTTGGATGTGGAACTCCAGAAGACAAACATCCTGCTTTTAGGACCGACCGGTTCCGGAAAGACTTATCTTGCACAGACTCTTGCAAAGATTTTAAATGTACCATTTGCCATTGCAGATGCTACAACCTTGACAGAAGCAGGATATGTAGGTGAAGATGTGGAAAATATCCTGTTAAAGCTGATTCAGGCTGCAGATTATGATATTGAACGTGCAGAACACGGTATTATTTATATCGATGAAATAGATAAGATTACAAAGAAATCAGAGAATGTTTCGATTACCAGAGATGTTTCCGGAGAAGGGGTTCAGCAGGCTCTGTTAAAGATTCTGGAAGGAACAGAGGCTTCCGTTCCACCACAGGGGGGAAGAAAGCATCCGCAGCAGGAATTGATTCCGATTGATACCACAAATATTCTGTTTATTTGCGGTGGTGCCTTTGCCGGTCTGGAAAAGATTATCGAAAGACGTCTGGATAAGAGTTCCATTGGATTTAATTCTGAGGTGAAGGAAAAAACAGATGCCGTTGCCGATGAATTGTTTAAGCAGGTAATGCCACAGGATTTAACAAAGTTTGGATTGATTCCGGAATTCATTGGTCGAGTTCCTGTAACCGTGGCATTGGATTTCTTGGATGAAGCTGCATTAGGACGAATTCTTACGGAACCGAAGAATGCATTGGTAAAACAGTATAAGAAATTGTTTGAATTAGATGGTGTGAAGCTGGAATTCACAGAAGATGCCGTGGAAGCAGTGGCAAAGAAAGCTGTGGAAAGAAAGACTGGGGCACGTGGACTTCGTGCTATTGTAGAAAATGCGGTAATGGATACTATGTATGAAACACCATCGGATGAGTCCATTACAGAATGTATCATTAACGGGGATGTCATTAATGGATTAGCAGATCCGGAATTGAAGTATGATACCGTTGCGAAAAAAAGCGGAAAGAAAAAAGGGAAAAGTGCCTAATTAAGGAGAATACATGTCAGAGAAAATCTTTAGACTGCCGGCGATTCCACTTCGTGGATTAACAATCCTGCCGGGAACAACAGTCCATTTTGATGTAAGTAGAAAATCCTCAATCCTGGCTGCAGAAGCGGCCATGGTTCATGGGGTACGTTTATTTGTAGTAGCACAGAAAGACCCGGTGGAAGAAACACCGGGTTTTGACGGCATATATCGTATGGGAACACTGGTGAATATCAAGCAGTTAAGTAAATTGCCGGATAATGTGGTTCGTGTCATGGTGGAAGCAGAATCAAAGGCGGAAGTTATTGAATTTCTGGATGAAGCAGATTATCTGGAAGCAAGAGTAGTTCCACATCAGATAGAAGAAGTGGAACTAAATGATGTTCAGGAAGAAGCCTTTGCCAGAGAATTAAAGGATATGTTAAAAGCCTTTGATTCCTCAACCCATGAGTTGCCTGTAACCGCGTTACAGAGTCTGCTCAATATTTCTAAATTGGAAGAATTGATGTTGCAGTCCATGATGCGCATTAAAGTAGGATTTAAGACGAAACAGGAATTCCTCGAAGCTGATGGAACCGTGGAACGATTTGAAGTGGTGGCAAAGTTCCTTAATAAGGAAAATGAAATCGGTGCCATTCGAAATGAAATTGTGGAAAAAGTGAAGGAACGTTTGGATAAAAACCAGCGTGAACATATTCTTCGGGAACAGATGCAGGTCATTCGTGAGGAATTAGGGGATGACTATATGTCCGGTGCGGAAGAGATGGAAGAAAAAATCAATGCATTGGATGCCAATGACGAAGTGAAGGAAAAGCTGCTAAAAGAGCTGAACCGTTATAAGTCTTTTGGTGGAAATGCCATGGAATCCAATATCATTCGTACCTATATTGAAACCCTTCTGGAATTACCTTGGAATCAGGTAACGGAAGAAAATCCGGATTTAAATAACGCACAGGAAATTCTGGACCGAGACCATTACGGTCTGGAAAAAGTTAAGGCTCGTGTGCTGGAATTTTTAGCAGTTCGTGTTCTTACGGAAGCGAAAGGAAACAGCCCGATTGTTTGTCTTGTGGGACCTCCGGGAACCGGAAAGACCTCCATTGCAAAATCCGTGGCAGAGGCATTGAATAAGAGTTATGTTCGAATCAGTCTTGGAGGTGTGGATGACGAATCTGAAATTCGTGGTCACAGAAAAACATATGTGGGAGCAATGCCGGGCAGAATCGCTAATGCATTAAAGCAGGCAAAAAGTTCTAATCCACTGATTTTGTTTGATGAAATTGACAAGCTGGGAAGAGGAATCCATGGAGATCCTGCATCGGCCTTGTTAGAAGTCATGGATTCGGAACAGAATTTCGCATTTCGTGATAATTATGTGGAAGTGCCGATTGATTTATCAAAGGTGTTATTTATTGCCACAGCAAATGATATGAATACGATTCCGCTTCCGTTAATTGACCGAATGGAAATCATCGAAGTGGAAGGATATACAGAAAATGAAAAATTCCATATTGCTAAAGAGCATCTGGTGGATAAAGAATTTGAAAAGAATGGAATCAAGAAAAGTCAGTTAAAAATTACAGATGAAGGAATCTATTCCATCATTAAATATTACACTCGTGAGGCGGGGGTACGTCAGTTAGACCGTGAAATCTCAGAAATCTGTCGTAAGGCAGCGCGATTCCTGGTACAGGATGGAAAGAAATCGCTGAAGGTTACTTCCAAGAATATTGAAAAATATTTAGGAAAGAAGAAATTTGATATTGAACTGGCCAATGATGAAAATGACATTGGTATTGTTCGGGGACTGGCATGGACTGCTGTGGGTGGAACGACCCTTCAGATTGAGGTAAATACTATGCCGGGAAAAGGAGAACTTCGAATTACCGGGCAGTTAGGAGATGTCATGAAGGAATCGGCACAGATTGCCTTAAGCTACGTCAGAAGCATTGCAGAAAAATATGATGTAGATAAGGAATTCTTTGCAGAAAATGATTTACATATTCATGTCCCGGAAGGTGCGGTACCAAAGGATGGACCGTCTGCGGGAATTACCATGGCGACCGCTATTTTATCAGCAGTTTCCGGAATTCCGGTAAATTGTAAGGTTGCCATGACCGGAGAGATTAATCTTCGTGGAAAGGTTATGCCGATTGGTGGATTAAAGGAAAAACTTCTGGCAGCAAAAAATGCAGGAATTGAGAAAGTGCTTGTTCCAAAGAAGAATATTCCGGATGCTGAGGAGATTTCACAGGAAATCAAAGAGGGCATGGAAATTGTTTTTGTAGAACAGATGGATCAGGTTTTAAAACACGCATTAGTGAAATAAAGGAATTATTATGAAAATAAAGAATGTTGCGTTGGAGACAGTTTGTGGTGTAACCAGTAAACTGCCGGAAAATGATATGGTGGAAATCGCCTTTGCGGGAAAGTCCAATGTTGGAAAATCATCACTGATTAACGGGCTGGTAAATCGCAAGGCGTTGGCCAGAACATCTTCCCAGCCGGGAAAGACACAGACCATTAACTTTTATAATGTGAATGAGGAATTGTATTTTGTGGATTTGCCGGGTTATGGATATGCGAAAGTTTCCTTAAAGGAAAAAGAGCAGTGGGGAAAGATGATTGAACGATACTTAAACCGTTCAAAGATGCTTCGTGCCATCTTTCTTTTGATTGATATTCGTCATGAGCCATCTAAGAACGATGTGAATATGTATCAGTGGGTTCTTGCCAATGGATTTGAACCAATCATCATTGCTACGAAAATGGATAAAATCAAGAGGAGTCAGCTACAGAAAAATATAAAGGTCATTAAGGATACCTTACAGGTTGTTCCGGGAACGACAGTGATTCCGTTTTCCGCTCAGACCAAACAGGGAAGAGACGAAATTCTTGATTTGATTGAAGAAATTGTTACGGGAAATCAGTAGAATCTGAGAGGGTTCTACCGGATAGGAGATAAAAAAATGGCGCTTGCAGCAGAAACATTGTATAAATTAATTATTATGCATATGCTCAATAAAGTAGAATTTCCGTTAACGAATACGCAGATTGCGCAGTTCTTTTTGGATGAGGAATATACCAGCTATTTTAATGTACAAAAGGCAATTAATGAGTTGATAGAAGACGGCTTTGTTTTTCTGAATGTGAATCGAAATACATCTTATTATCATTTGACATCAGAAGGAAGAGAAAGTCTGAAGTTTTTTGAGAATAGAATTCCGTCCAGCATCATTGATGATGTAGATTCGTTTTTGGTAAATAACCGGTATGAACTGCGAAATGAAGTGGGAACGGTTTCGGATTATTACCGTACTTCCAATGGAGAGTATATTGTTCATTGTCAGGTAAAAGAAGGAGAGTCTACGTTAATTGAGGTCAATATTGCCACACCGGACCGACAGATGGCGTCGAAAATGTGTGCCGCATGGGAAGACAAGGATCGGTCCCAGGAAATATATCAGTACATATTGAGTAAACTGGCAACATAAAAAGAATGTAAAAAAGCAGCTAGGGTTCTAAACCGTAGCTGCTTTTTGTTACGTTTCTATTCATCATTTCTAAAAGTGGAAACGGCAGAAACAATTCCCGCAATCCAAAAAATTAATGTGAAAATGATAATATCTTTTCGATTTTTCTTTACCATCATATAATCGATATATGTCAGGAATGAAAACCAAAATACATAAAATGCAATGCTCGCCAGAGTTGACAGGATTGAAGTGAATCTGACTAAAGTATTGCCCTGATCCAATTCCTCTTCTGCATCCGTTGGGACATCATGACTCTTGAGCTTTTTTAACCCGATTAGGGCTTTTCTAATGGAAACAACCATACTGAAAAAGAAAGTTATTAAAGCTAATAAAAATGGGGTTAAAATCAACCGTTCATTAGAATTTTCTGAGTGAATAAATGTCGACGCGAGAAGAAAAATAACAACGGTGGATATAATTAAGAAATAACCAGATACTGCAATTTGGAAAATTAATTCAGCTTTTTCATTTTTTTCTGCATTCAACATTTTTTAACTCCAATCTTTTTTATCAGACGAATTACTTGATGTTATCTTTTACAGCCTGGCTAACAGCTTCTGCAACGTTCGGATCAAAAGCTTCCGGCATAATGTTATCTTCGCTGAGTTCAGATTCAGGAACTGCATTTGCAATTGCAAGGGCAGCAGCAAGCTTCATGTCTTCTGTAATCTGTTTTGCACGTCCTTCTAAAGCACCCTTGAAAATTCCAGGGAAGGCAACAACGTTGTTAACCTGGTTTGGGAAGTCGGAACGTCCGGTTCCAACGATACGTGCTCCAGCCTTCTTTGCAAGATCCGGCATGATTTCCGGAGTAGGGTTTGCCATGGCAAAAAGAATGGCATCCTTATTCATGGAAGCAACCATTTCTTCTGTAACAACGCCCGGAAGAGAAACACCGATAAAGATATCAGCACCCTTTAAAGCATCTGCTAAAGAACCGGTCTTGTTTTCCGGATTGATTAAAGCAATCATTTCTTCACGAGCCCAGTTCATATTGGCACAGGATTTATTTAAGATTCCGTAACGTCCGCAAAGAGTTAAATCCTTGAACCCATATCTTAATAATAATTTTGTGATAGCGATTCCGGCAGAACCGTCACCGTTAATTACAACCTTGCAGTTTTCTTTTTCTTTTCCAACAACCTTTAAGGCATTGATGACACCGGCTAAAACGACGATGGCAGTACCGTGCTGGTCATCATGGAAAACAGGAATGTCTAAACGTTCCTTTAATTTATTTTCAATTTCAAAACAACGTGGAGCTGAAATATCTTCTAAGTTAATTCCGCCAAAACCTGGTGCTATACGTACAACAGTTTCCACGATTTCATCAGGATCCTGTGTATCCAAACAAATAGGAACGGCATTTACACCACCGAATTCCTTGAACAATACAGCTTTTCCTTCCATAACAGGCATAGCAGCTTTCGGACCAATGTTTCCAAGTCCTAAAACAGCACTACCGTCAGAAACAACAGCGATTGTATTCGCTTTCCAAGTATATTTGTAAACGTCTTCCGGATTGTCAGCGATTCTACGACAAGGTTCAGCAACACCCGGTGTATAAGCGATAGATAAATCTTCACGGCTCTTTACCGGACATTTTGTTTCGGTGCTTAACTTACCGACTAAGTCAGCATGCATCTTTAATGATTTTTCATCAGTTGTCATGATTGTACCTCCATATAATTCATTGTGGGGTTCAGATGAACTGAACACACTTTTATTAGAATAGCACATTTTGATGGATAGAAAAAGAGAAAAAATGCTGAAAAAAGCATTGTTTTTGGGAAAAAATAAAGCAATCTTTTTATTTTATGGAAAATGTGTTATACTTTTCGAGTAAACATTCGATAACTTATCTATTGAGGGCTTCCCTCAGATATCCCATTGATTCAAATGAAATTGATATAAATTGAGCAGGAAAGGAATTGTTATATGAGAGAAAAGTTAAATGCACTTCCGGTGGCAGAACTACGTGAAATCGCAAAAAGCAATGGAATTAAATCGGTGTCCAGTTTAAGAAAACAGCAACTGATTGATATGATTCTGGAAGAAAGCGAGCGAAAGAGTAGCAATGAATCCGAGGAAAGTGGTGAAGCAGCGGAAGCGGTTGCTGAAACCGAAGAAACTGTTTTAGAAGAAACGGAAAAGAGCAACAGTGGAAGACATCGCCATCATAGAAGCAGAAAAGAAGGGGAACGAAAGGACGAAGTGCCTAACGAAAACGGAGTAACACGAACCGGAATTCTGGAAGTTATGCCGGACGGATTTGGGTTTATTCGTTGTGATAATTATCTGCCGGGAGAAGATGATGTTTATGTGGCACCGTCTCAGATTAAACGATTCCGCTTAAAAACGGGAGATTTTGTGACCGGTAGGGTTCGTGAAAAACGAGAAAACGAAAAGTTCGGAGCACTTTACTATGTGGATCAGGTAAATGGAGAGGGATTGGACAAGGTTCTTGCCAGACCAAACTTTGAAGACCTGACACCGATTTTTCCGAATGAACGACTTCATCTGGAAACGGATGGACACAGTAAGGCAATGAGAATTGTGGATTTGATCAGTCCAATTGGAAAGGGACAGCGTGGGATGATTGTGTCTCCGCCAAAGGCAGGAAAGACCACGTTGCTAAAAGAAACAGCAAAGGCGATTTTAACGAATAACCCGGAAATGGAAATTATTATTCTTCTGATTGATGAACGACCGGAAGAAGTAACCGATATTAAGGAAGCGATTCAGGGAGAAAATGTGGAGGTTATTTATTCCACCTTTGATGAACTTCCGGAACATCATAAGCGTGTGTCGGAAATGGTAATTGAGCGCGCTAAGCGTCTGGTGGAACACGGAAAAGATGTTGTGATTTTGTTAGATAGTATTACCAGATTGGCGAGAGCTTACAATATGACGGTTCCACCAAGTGGACGAACCTTATCCGGAGGCTTGGATCCGGCGGCACTTCATATGCCGAAGCGTTTCTTCGGTGCGGCAAGAAATATGCGAGAGGGCGGAAGTCTGACCATTCTTGCCACTGCATTGGTAGATACCGGAAGTAAGATGGATGATGTAGTTTATGAGGAATTTAAAGGAACGGGAAATATGGAACTGGTTCTGGATCGTAAATTATCGGAACGAAGAATCTTCCCGGCAGTGGATATTACAAAATCCGGTACCAGAAGAGAGGACTTGTTATTAGATTCTGAGGAATTGGGAGCATCTTATATCATTCGAAAAGAAATGAACAGTATGCGAAAAGAAGATGCGGTAGAACAGGTGATTAATCTCTTTGCCAAGACCAAGGATAATAAAGAGTTTATTGCAAAGGTGAATCGAATTCGACCAAATTATAATGGTTGATTTTTGAATTGAAAAAAATACTTGCACAGAGCGTACTACTATGCTACAATATAAAGGCTGTTGAGTTGTCGAACAAAGTTCGGGATATTCGACAATATTCGAAGCGAAGACGAATTGGCGTTGCCAATGAGAAAAAATAAATAAAATGAGGTGAATGTAATGAGAGAAGGAATCCATCCAGATTACTATGAAGCAACCGTTACATGTAACTGTGGTAACACATTCGTAACAGGTTCAACAAAGAAAGATATCCATGTAGAAATTTGTTCAGCATGCCATCCTTTCTATACAGGACAGCAGAAGGCTGCTTCAGCACGTGGTAGAATTGAAAAGTTCAACAAGAAATATGGTATGAAATAAGTTTTAAGAAATACAGGTTGAGGAGAGATTCTCAACCTCTTTTCTTATTTTAGAATAGGTGTAGAGATGAAGAATAAAGAAAAAGATACATGTTGTAATTTGTATCCTTCCGGTATTGGTGGACAGGCCGTTCTGGAAGGGATAATGATGAGAAATAAAGGGGATTATGCGGTTGCCGTTCGGAAGCCGGATGATACCATTGCAGTGGATGTACAGCAGTATAAAGGATTTACGGAAGGAAAGAAAATCCTGGGTCTCCCTTTGATTCGTGGAGTGTTTAATTTTATTGACTCTATGGTTCTGGGAATTAAGACATTGACTTTTTCGGCCAGTTTCTTTGATGAGGAAGAGGAGGAACCGGGAAAATTTGAAACCTGGTTGTTGGATAAACTGGGAGAAAAGGCGGAAAAGGTAGTTATGACATTTACAGTAATGCTTTCTGTTCTTTTGGCGGTAGGACTGTTTATGTTGTTGCCTTTATTTATTGCAGATTTATGTGAACGTTTTATTCCGGGCGTAGGTTCCCGTCAGGTTCCGGTTATTGAAGGTGTAGTAAAAATAGTGATTTTCATCGCGTACCTTTTGCTGATTTCCCTGATGAAGGACATTAAGAGAACCTTTATGTATCACGGAGCAGAACATAAGTGCATTAATTGCATTGAAAGTGGAAAAGAATTATCAGTGGACAACGTGAGAGAAAGTTCCAGATTTCATAAACGTTGTGGAACCAGTTTTATGCTGATCGTTCTGGTAATTAGTATTGTGATTTTTATTCTGGTTCAGACGAAAACAATCTGGCTCAGATATCTGATTCGTATTCTTTTGATTCCGGTAATTGCAGGAATTTCTTATGAGTTTATTAAACTGGCAGGAAGAAGCACCAATCCGGTAGTGAATCTTTTGAGCAAGCCGGGGCTATGGATGCAGAAGATTACGACGAAGGAACCAACCGATGATATGATTGAAGTGGCCATTGCAGCAGTGGAAGCTGTTTTTGACTGGAAGACATATCTTCGCGAAAACGGAATTGAGTTAGAAGAAGACCGTTTAAAGAGAGAAGAAGAGGCAAGAGTACTTGCCAGACTCAGAGAACAACATGTGGAAGGTGAAGGTTCAGGATATAATTGGAAGTTTTAGCAAAGGATGTAATCAAAAATGGCGAAGCAAAGCTACAGCAGGCAGAGATTGCAGATTATAAGATTGATGCGATGCTTCTTGCAGAACATTTTCTGGGGATTACCCGAAATGACCTGTTTTTGAAACCGAATTTGAAAACAACGGAAGAAAAGGCAGAGCAGTTTGGGGCAGCGATAAAACTTCGTTGTCAGAAAATTCCATTGCAACATATCACGGGAGTACAGGAGTTTATGGGACTGGAATTTCTGGTCAATGAACATGTATTGATTCCCCGTCAGGATACAGAAGTATTGGTAGAGCTTGTTTTGCAATATCTGAAAGGTAAGGAAAATGTGAAAGTTCTGGATGTTTGTACCGGTTCCGGCTGTATTGCAATTTCCATTGCGAAACTGACAGATAACAAGGAGGTTTTTGCCAGTGATATTTCAGAAGAAGCCTTGAAAATAGCAAGGAAGAATAATCAGAAAATCGGGACAGAGGTATCCTTGATTCAATCGGATTTGTTTGAACGAATTGAAGGAACCTATGACGTGATTGTATCGAATCCGCCTTATATTCCTACGGCAGTGATTGCGGAATTGATGGAAGAAGTAAAGGACCATGATCCGTGGATTGCTTTAGATGGTCATGAAGACGGGTTGGATTTTTATAGAGAGATTACAGAGAAAGCGAAACAGCATCTTTCCCCGGGAGGAATGCTCTTTTACGAGATTGGATTTGAACAGGGCGAAGATGTTAAACATATATTGGAAAACAATGGATTTCAGGAAATCCATGTGGTGAAGGATTTGTCGGGAAACGACAGAGTGGTTTATGGAGGAGTAAAATAATGTTTGATAAGTTGGAAGATATTTTACAAAGATATGATGAGATTATGGAACAGTTAAATGATCCGAATGTTGTCAATGATCAAAGTAACTATCGAAAAATCATGAAGGAACAGAGTGATTTGGCTCCAATCGTGGAAGCTTACAAGGCATATAAGGATGCTAAACAGACTGTAGAAGATAGTTTATTGATTCTGGACGAAGAATCTGATGATGAATTAAGAGAACTTGCAAAAGAAGAAATGAACGAAGCGAAGGAACAGATTGGTAAGTTAGAAGAAGAACTGAAAATCTTATTACTTCCTAAAGATGAAAACGATGACAAGAACGTAGTCGTGGAAATCCGTGGTGGTGCCGGTGGAGACGAAGCAGCATTATTTGCAGCGGAACTTTACAGAATGTACTGTATGTATGCGGAATCCATGCATTGGAAAACAGAGTTGGTAGATATTAACGAAAACGGAATTGGTGGATTCAAGGAAGTTGTGTTCATGGTAAATGGACAGGGCGCATATTCGAAACTGAAATATGAAAGTGGAGTGCATCGTGTTCAGCGTGTGCCTGTTACAGAATCCGGTGGGCGTATTCATACCTCCACAGCCACGGTTGCAGTTATGCCGGAAGCGGAAGAAGTGGATGTTGAAATTGATATGAACGATTGTCGTTTTGATGTATTCCGCGCATCAGGAAACGGTGGACAGTGTGTCAATACCACAGACTCTGCAGTTCGTTTGACACATATTCCAACAGGAATTGTGATTTCCTGTCAGGATGAAAAGTCCCAGTTAAAGAACAAGGATAAAGCGTTAAAGGTACTTCGTGCCAGATTATATGAATTGGAATTACAGAAGAAGCAGGATGAGGAATCTGCGGCCAGAAAGAGTCAGATTGGTACCGGAGATCGTTCTGAAAAGATTCGTACTTACAATTTCCCACAGGGACGTGTGACAGACCATCGAATCAAGTACACCTCACACCGTTTGGAACAGATTTTGAACGGAGATATTGGGGAGATTATTGATAGCTGTATCGCAGCAGATCAGGCTGCAAAATTAGCACAGGTAAATGAAGAGTAATAGTTGTTTCAATACTTCTTTTTTGGTATAATTATTTGCGTGTGCCTAGGAGGGTAGCCTATGACCGGAATAACAGATTTGCATAACCATATTTTGTATGGTGTGGATGATGGCGCAGACTCTTTGGAAACCTCTTTGGAGCTAATTGAAAGAGAGTACAATCAGGGAGTTCGTAACATCATATTCACTCCGCATTTTCATATTGGGGAGTGTATGCCCAAAAAAGAAACAATAGAATTGCATTTTGAAAAAATAAAGGAAGCCGTGGCAAGGAAATATTCCGATTTGTCGCTATTTTTAGGAAATGAGATTATGGCCTGTAATGATATGGTTTCCATGTTAGACGAAGGGCGTGTTCGGAGTCTTGCAGGAAGTCGGTATGTTTTGGTGGAGTTTTATCCTACCGTTCGATTTCCGGAGATGGAAAAATATCTGCGAGATTTGCAAAACGGCGGTTATATTCCGGTAATTGCTCATTGTGAGCGATACAGTTGCCTTCGAAAGAAAATCGGCGTATTAAATCGGGAAGCATTACGACATATTATGGAAATGGGAGCATTACTTCAGGTAAATGCATCCAGTGTTTTCGGAAGAGAAAAGAAATTTGTTGCAAAATTGATTGAGGCGGATATGCTTCATTTCATTGGAACGGATGCACATAGCACCGGGCATCGAGGCGTTTTTTGGAAAGAGTGTCTGACACAACTTCAAAAAAAATGCAGTCCGGGGTATATTCAGTGGTTACTGGAGGAAAATCCTCGGAGAATCATTGAAGATAAATAGATGAAGAAAGAGGATAAGAAATGGACGCAGAGAACAGCAGAAATGAGATAGAAATTGACCTTCGAGGGTTGTTTACTGCCATACTGAATCGAATGATGATTATTATTCTGGTTGGAATTCTTGTGGGTGGTATCGTATTTGCATATACGGAATATTTTGTGGATGAACAATATGTGGCAAAAACGAAGGTTTACATTTTGACTCATCAGGATCCGAACTCAGAAGGGCTTACTACAAACGATTTAGCTTTTGCAACATACCTGGCGAATGACTACCAGGTATTACTGACCAGCGATCCGGTTTTACAGGAAGTAATTGATGAACTGGATTTGGAACAGAGCGTAGATGCTTTAGCAGATATGATTTCTGTTGAATTAATTGAAGATACACGTGTGATGGAAATTTCAGTGACTAGTACAGACCCAAAACTTGCGCAGAAAATCGCAAACAAGGTACGAGATGTGGCCAATGAAAAGACAAAGAACGTGATGGAAGGAATTGAGGCAGTGAATGCTATTGATGAAGCGAAACTTCCCCAGAGTCCATCTAGCCCGAATGTAGAAAAGAATACCATGCTTGGATTCGTATTGGGATTTGGTCTTTCTGTAATCGTTGTAGTTATCATGTTCATTTTAGATGATACGATTAAGTCACCGGATGATATTGAGAAATACCTGGGATTAAGTGTTCTTGCAGCAATTCCATTAAAGAGTGCAGATTCCAAGAGTGGTTATGGATATGGTTACGGATATGGTTACGGACATCGACCGGAGCAGGATCGTGGCAAAACAAAAGAACCTAACAGTAAAAATGAAGAATCGGCCAAATAAGGAAAGGAGTGTCAATTATGTTAAATATTAATCTAGAAAAAGTTTCTGACTTAGATTTTAAAACAAGAGAAGCATATAAAACGCTCCGTACGAATGTACAGTTCTGTGGAGATGATGTTAAGGTAATTTCCCTAACCAGTTGTATCCCAAATGAAGGAAAGTCTATGGTTGCCTTTAACCTTGCGATTTCCATTGCTGATTCCGGGAGAAAGGTATTATTTATTGATGCCGATTTACGTAAGTCTGTTTTAATTGGTCGATATAAAATCAATAAGGCTATCAAAGGACTGACACAGTTTTTGTCCGGAGTGGCAGAATTGGATGAAGTGAAGTACACTACCAATATTGAAAATATGGATATGATTATTTCCGGCCCGGTACCACCGAATCCGGCGGAATTATTGAACGGAAATAAGTTTGATGAACTGGTGGAAATTGCCAGGGAAAACTATGATTATGTAATTATTGATACCCCACCGATTGGACAGGTTATTGACCCGGCCATTGTTGCACCGAAAACGGATGGAGTAATCTTCTTAATATCTCAGTCGAATATCAGTTATAAATATGCACAAAAACAGATTGAGCAGATGAAAAAATCAGGCTGTAAGATTCTGGGATGTGTATTGAATAAAGTGGATCCGGAAGATAAGGGAAGCTATTATGGCGGATATTATCAGAAAGGATATGGTTCGAATTACGGTTATGGATACGGACAGAACAAGGGATATTATAAATAAAATTTGTAACAAGACACCTATGCATGTCCATGGGTGTTTTTCCATTGTATAGAAATGAAAGAGGATGAAAAAATGGAACAGATGACAGAAGGGATTCCGCAAAAGGAACGCTATGAAATTGCCGGATTGAAAGTTGTGATGACATTATATTATAACCGAACCCGAAATCAGGCAAAAAAATATCTGGCAAAATCTTCCTGGAAAGAAGAGGAGGCAGAGATTGAAATATCTTTGGAACACTCTTTTTACGAAGAAATGAGGGAACAGTCTGTGGCAAACCTTCCGATGCAGAGTATTGAATATATTTACACCGGGGAATTATTTCATTGGCTAATCATTAAGCAGCAGGGATGTATGCTTCATTCCTCGGCTGTCATGGTGGATGATTATGTGTATTTGTTTTCTGCAGACAGCGGGACCGGAAAATCGACCCATACGTCATTATGGAAAGAGCATTTTGGAAATCGTGCGGTGATTGTCAATGATGATAAACCGGTTTTACGCTTTACGGATGGCGCGTGGTATGTCTATGGAACGCCTTGGAGTGGAAAAACGGACCTGAATGAGAATGTCAGAGGAAAACTGGGTGCAATTGTTTTTCTGGAGCGTTCTAAGGAAAATTACATTCGGAAAATTGATGTGGCAGAGGCAATTCCCCTTTATATGAAGCAGACCATTCATCAGTCCAGGGGAGTGGAACAGATGGATCGCATTCTTGATAATTTAGAGAAAATTCTGACTAGTACCCCGTTATATCGAATGGGATGTGACATAAGTGATGAGGCTGTGGTGACAGCTTATAAAAAAATAAGAAGAATATAGGAAATGAATATGAAGATAAAAGATGGATTTTTGTTAAGGAATATTGCAGGGAATTTCGTTGTGGTTCCCGTTGGAAAAGAAAATATCGATTTTAACGGAATGGTGAGTTTAAACGGAACCGGTGCATTCCTTTTTGAAAAAATGCAAGCCGGAATTACAGAAGAGGAACTCATCCAGGCGTTGATGCAGGAGTTTGAGGTTTCAGAAGAGACCGCAAAAGAAGATGTTAAACTATTTATTCAGAAGGTCGAGAGGGAGGGATTATTTGAATAAAGTAGTTTCCATGGAAGATATGATTCCGCTGATAAAGAATCAATTAGAGGCCGGAGGAAAAGCGACGTTCACGCCCAAAGGAATAAGTATGCTTCCCATGCTTCGTGATGGAATGGATACCGTTACAATCGCCAGAGCACAGTTTCCAATGAAAAAATATGATTTGCCGTTGTATCAAAGAAAGGACGGAAGTTATGTTTTACATCGGGTCGTTGATTTATGTCAGGGCAAGTATGTGATGCGGGGCGACGGGCAGTTTGTGAAGGAATACGGAATTGAGGATTCTCAGATTATTGGTATTGTTGTATCCTTTACCCGAAAAGGGAAAAAGTATTCCTGTAAGAGTCTGGGATATCAAATCTATGTGAAGGTTTGGGTCGCTACTGTAAGCCTTCGAAAAATAAAGAAAAAGGGAAGAAGAATTTTAGGCAGGATTAAGCGTAAAATTTTAGGATAAATGATGAAAGAATCAAAAGGATTACGATGGATTGTGAATAACAGCAAAGGGTATCGTGTGAAAATCATTGCATTGAGTTTGTTTAATGTTTTTCTGGCACTTGCCACGACTTCCTTAGCGGTCATGAGTAAGTATGCCATTGATTCCGCACAAAAGGCAGCGGATGCAGGAAGTGTTGATATAAGAAATCAATATATTCATATGATTATTGTGTATGGAATTGTGATTTTCTGCATTATTATTGGACGATTGTTTTTGCGTGTATACAATCAGAGCCTCGCCATTCGGACTCAGGCTGGATTAGAAATGGAAATGCGTTCCGATTTGTTTTCCGGAATCCTCGAAAAACGATATGAAAAAATTAACGAATATCACAGCGGTGAGTTGATGAACCGCATTACCAGTGACATTAAAATTATTTCAGACGGAATGACGAACATCATTCCGGATTTAATTTATTATGTGACTCAGTTTGTTGGTGCGTTTGTGGTGTTGGTTTCCTTCGACTGGAAATTTACGTTGGTCTTTCTGGTAGGAGGACTTTTGGTATCCACCGTAACCCTGACACTTAGAAAGCGATTAAAAAATCTGCATAAGGAAGTACAGTCCACTGATGGTAAAGTTCGTTCCTTCTATCAGGAAGCCATTGAAAGTCTTTTAGTCGTAAAGACTTTCGGTGTGGAAGAACGTTTTTCCCAAAAAGGCGATGAATTACAGCAGATTAATTATCGTGCAAAAATGAAGCGAAGAAATATTAGCATTTTAGCCAACGCCGGTTTTTCGTTCGTATTTAATGCCGGTTATCTGTTCGCACTGGTTTGGTGTGCATTACATGTTTGTTGGAGGACGATGTCTTACGGAACACTAACTGCGGTATTACAGCTGGTATCCCAGTTACAAATGCCCTTTGTGAACGTGACGAGAGTTCTCCCGCAGTATTATGCCATTGTGGCTTCTGCGGAACGAATTATTGAAATTGAAAATATTGAAAAAGAACTGTATCTTCAGGAAAAAATCAATGTGGAAGAAACTTATGCCAGACTCAAGGAAATTCGATTTGAAAATATCCAATTTAATTATGGAAGAGAAAGCGTCTTAGAGGAAGGAAATGCTTCTTTAAAGAAGGGAGATTTTGTGGCAATTCGGGGAATCTCCGGAATCGGAAAGAGTACCTTGATGAAAATGCTCTTAGGTGTTTTTGACCCCAAAGCCGGAAACATCCGATTATATTATGAAGATGGAAGTTTTGAGGAGGCTGGAACAGATACCAGAGGATTGTTTTCTTATGTTCCGCAAGGAAATTATCTTTTTAGTGGAACCTTGCGGGAGAATATTCTCATGGTGAATCCAGATGCGACAGATGAGGAAATTAGTGAAGCATTGCAATTAAGTGATATTGCAGATTTTGTGAAAACCCTGCCGGATGGACTAGATACTACCATTGGAGAAAAAGGATTGGGAATTTCCGAAGGTCAGGCTCAACGACTTGCCATTGCCAGAGCAATCCTTAGTAGGGCACCAATCATCTTGTTGGACGAAGCAACCTCGGCATTGGATGCAAAAACAGAAGAACGGGTTTTGGAAAATATTCAGAGATTACAGAAGAAAACCTGTATTATCATTACACATAAGAATGCGGCGTTACAGGTTTGTAACCGGGAATTTGTAATCGATAACAAGAAACTTCGTTGTACAATCCGATAAAAGGAAAGGCGAATGATATGATACAAAAATTATTCTCAAGAGGAAGATGGTGCGTTGCTGTTCTGATTTTACTTCTGGTTGCAATAGCTCTTTCCGGATGTGTTGGAACAGGTAGTACGCAGCAGGAAAAACAATCCGGGAACAATTATGTTACTGTAGCTGTGGAACATGCTGAAACTACACAAGAAGTAGACGAGCAGACGAAATCTCAGAAACAGTCTGCGAAACAGGGAAGGATTGACCGTAACGGAGTATATAGTTCTAAAGAGGATGTAGCAGCTTATATCCATCAGTATGGAACTTTGCCGAAAAACTTTATTACGAAAAAAGAGGCAAAAGCATTAGGATGGGACGGTGGTTCCTTAAAAAAATATGCGCCGGGTAAATGCATTGGAGGGGACTATTTCGGAAATTATGAAAAGAAACTTCCAAAAGCAAAAGGGCGTACCTACCATGAATGTGATATCGATACCTTAGGTGCAAGAAGCCGAGGAGCAAAGCGGATTATTTATTCCTCTGATGGGTTGATTTATTATACATCAGATCATTATGAAACCTTTACACAGCTTTATTAGAAAAAGGAGTAAAGTATGGATTATGTTATAGATTTGAAAAAAATCGAAGATTTAGAAGAATTACATGGAATGCTTTCGGATTTGTTTGAATTTCCGAAATATTACGGGAAAAATCTGGACGGATTTTATGATGTAATGTCTTCAAGAAATGATGAGATGCATATCATTGTAAAAAACTCTGAGAAAGAGGACGAAAAACTGAATTCTTATGTGAGCAGATTGAAGGGGGTGTTAAAAGATTTGGAACACGAATGTGAAAATGTTATTGTTACCTTTGAAAGCTAAAAATGAAAATAATTGAGAACCTGTGAAAGTTGATTCAAAGCGGGAGATTGAATTGTAAAATAGGTCACTCTATTATATAATAGTAAAGATGGAGTTATTCCAAGAGATGGAGGAGAAACATGGGAAAGTATTTTGGAACAGATGGATTTAGAGGAGAAGCAAACGTGAACCTGACCGCAATGCATGCGTTTAAGGTAGGACGTTTCCTTGGATGGTATTACGGACGTTACCATAAGTGTTCCGTAGCAATTGGAAAGGATACAAGACGAAGCAGTTATATGTTTGAAGACGCTTTGTCGGCAGGGCTTACTTCTACAGGAGCAGACGTGTATTTATTACATGTAACCACAACACCGAGTGTGTCTTATGTGGTTAGTACAGAAGATTTTGATTGTGGTATTATGATTTCTGCCAGCCATAATCCATTTTATGATAATGGAATTAAGCTTTTAAATGGTAAAGGCGAAAAAATGGAACAGGAAATCATTGATCAGATTGAAGAATATATTGATGCAGATTTTGAAAGTATTCCATATGCAGTGGGAGAAAAGATTGGTAGAACCGTGGATTACTTCGCAGGAAGAAATCGTTATATGGGATATTTAATGACATTGGCAAAACATTCTTTTAGAAATATCAAGGTGGGATTGGATTGTTCCAATGGTAGTGCATCAGCTATTGCAAAGAGTGTATTCGATGCATTAGGAGCAGAAACACATGTAATTCACGCAGAACCAAACGGAACAAACATCAATATGGGATGTGGTTCCACACATATTGAAGAATTGCAGAAATTTGTTATTGGAAATCATTTAGACATTGGTTTTGCTTATGATGGTGACGCTGACCGTTGTTTCTGTGTAGATGATCAAGGACATATCGTTAACGGAGATTTAATTCTCTATGTTTGCGGAACTTATATGAAGGAAAATGGAGAACTGGATAATAACACCGTTGTTACAACCATTATGTCAAATATCGGTCTTTACAAAGCTTTTGATGCAGTAGGAATTGACTACGAAAAAACAGATGTGGGTGATAAATATGTTTATGAATGTATGAGAAATAATAACTATCGTCTCGGAGGAGAAGAATCCGGACATATTATTTTCAGTAAGTATGCGACGACCGGTGATGGTATCTTAACCTCCATTAAGTTGATGGAAGTGATGCTTTCTTCTAAGAAGAAAATGTCAGAGTTAATTAATCCGGTAACGATTTATCCACAGGTGCTGAAGAATGTTCGTGTGGCAAGTAAGCCGGAAGCCAGAGCAGATGTGGATGTTCAGAAGGCTGTAGATGCTGTATCAGAAAAACTTGGAAATGACGGTAGAATCCTAGTTCGTGAAAGTGGAACTGAGCCGGTAATCCGAGTGATGGTAGAAGCAAAGACGGAACAGGAAGCAGAAAATTATGTGGATGAAGTGATTGCTGTCATCAAGGAAAAAGGACATGCAGTTGAAAAATAAATGGTTCTCTGAGAAAGGAAAAATTTATGTTGCCCGAGTCATCTTACTAGGGCTCTGTCTTTGGTGGATGGTTACAATTTTTGGATTTTCTGCTGCCACAGCAACAGAGTCCTCATCTTTGAGTGATAAAATCACACAGCGGATTGTAATCTTCATGGAGCCGGATTTTTCCAATCTTAGTACCGAGCGGCAGGAAGAATTATTTAACAAGGTCAGTTTTGCTGTTCGTAAGACAGGACATTTTGGAGAATATGCGATTTTGGGACTTTTCGTGGGTGGATTTCTGCTCACTTTTGAAGTGATTGGTCAGAATATAAAACGCATAGTATATTCCGAAGGATTCGGAATTCTTTATGCAATCACTGATGAAGTTCATCAGGGATTCGTGGATGGAAGAAGTCCACAGATGCGGGATGTGTTGATAGATGCCGTAGGATTTCTTCTGGCTTTATTGTTTATGATCCTTTTGATTTTGACACATCAGATGATGAAAAAAAATCACGGCAGGGAGAACATACATAATAATAGTGTCATAAAGAGGTAAATAAAATGAGAGAATGGGAAAAATATATTAGAAAAGTTACACCATATACTCCGGGCGAACAGCCAAATAAGGAAAATATGGTGAAACTCAATACCAATGAGTGTCCTTATCCACCAACACCAAAGGTGGATGAAATCATGAATAATTTTAACACGGACTTATTGAGATTATATCCGGCACCGGATGTGGGACCGCTAGTTCGTGCGATTGCTCATTATTATGGTGTTTCAGAAAAGCAGGTGTTTGTCGGGGTCGGATCCGATGACGTTTTAGGAATGGCTTTTCTTACATTCTTTAACTCAGATAAGCCGATTCTTTTTCCGGATATTACCTATTCATTCTATGATGTGTGGGCAGATTTATTCCGCATTCCGTATCAAATGATTCCGGTAAATGATCAGTTTGAAATCAATGTGGAAGATTATAAGATTCCGAACGGTGGTGTGATTTTTGCAAATCCAAATGCACCGACGGCCATTGAAATGCCACTGGAATCCATTGAAAAACTGATTCAGGACAATCAGGATTCCATAGTCATTGTAGATGAAGCTTATGCAGATTTTGGAACGGTAACTGCCAGAGATTTGCTCCCGAAGTATGAAAATCTTCTGGTGACGGGAACATTCTCAAAATCAAGAGCTATGGCAGGTGCAAGAATTGGATTTGCCATCGGTAGTGAGGAACTGATTACCGCTATGCAGAATGTGAAATTTGCATATAATTCCTATACCATGAATCAGCCAGCTATTTTAGCAGGCGTGGAAGCCATCAATGATGATGCATATTTTAGAATGATTCGTGATAAGATTGTTACGACCAGAGAGAACGCAAAGAAGAGACTGGCGGAACTGGGATTCGAAGGAACAGAGTCTAGAACGAACTTCTTGTTTGTGACACATAAAACTGTACCGGCGAAAGAAATCTTTGACTTCTTAAAGAGTAAGGATATTTATGTGAGATACTGGAACAAACCGAGAATTGACAATTATTTGCGAATTACCATCGGAACCGATGAAGAGATGGAAAAATTATATCAGGCATTAGCCGAAATATTATAAAAGGTAAAATAGAGGATTCGCAATGAATCCTCTATTTTTATTATCTGGAAAATTCGGAGAACTATCCAGGGTAAAAAGGAAATTATAAAAAAAATTAACAAATAGTTTACATAATGTATTAACTTTTCTAAAAAAATAGGGTACAATAGAATTAGCAGTCGACAAAGGAGAGTGCTAATTACTCTTCGGGAGAGGGGAAGACCGCTACATAAAATAAGATTAAGGAGGTCCATAGGATGAATATTAGTAAATTTACACAGAAGTCCCTTGAGGCGATTCAGAACTGTGAAAAGCTTGCTGCAGAATATGGGAATCAGGAAATAGATCAGGAGCATCTCATTTACAGTTTGATTTCATTAGACGAGAGTTTGATTCGAAAATTGATTGAAAAGATGGAAATTCAAGTGGAGTATTTTTCTGACCAGGTGTTACAGTTGATTCAGAAACGTCCGAAAGTACAGGGAGGAAATACTTATATCAGCCAATCACTCAATAATGTATTGGTATCTGCTGAAGACGAAGCAAAACGGATGGGAGATGAATATGTCTCTGTAGAACATCTCTTTCTTCAGCTGATTGAAAAACCGAACAAAGAAGTGAAAGAACTCTGGAGAGAGTTTGGAATGACCAGAGAACGTTTCTTAGAAGCGTTGCAGTCTGTTCGGGGGAATGTCAAGGTGACATCAGATAATCCGGAAGGAACCTATGATGCTCTGGCAAAATATGGTCAGGATCTGGTACAGCGTGCCAGAGAGCAAAAACTGGATCCGGTTATCGGACGAGATGCAGAAATTAGAAATGTGATTCGTATCTTATCCCGAAAAACGAAAAATAACCCAGTATTAATCGGAGAACCCGGGGTTGGTAAAACCGCAGCTGTGGAAGGCCTGGCACAGCGAATTGTCAGAGGGGATGTTCCGGAAGGCTTAAAGGATAAGAAGGTCTTTGCTTTGGACTTAGGTTCTATGCTTGCCGGAGCAAAATACAGAGGCGAATTTGAAGAACGACTGAAAGCAGTATTAGAAGAGGTAAAGGGAAGCAATGGAGAAATCATTCTCTTCATCGATGAACTTCATACTATTGTTGGTGCCGGAAAGACAGACGGCGCCATGGATGCAGGAAACATGTTAAAGCCAATGCTTGCCCGTGGGGAACTTCATTGTATTGGAGCCACCACTCTGGATGAGTATCGGGAGTACATTGAAAAGGATAAAGCATTAGAACGTCGATTCCAGCCGGTATTGGTTAATGAACCAACCGTGGAAGATACCATATCCATTCTTCGTGGATTGAAGGAGCGTTACGAAGTATTCCACGGTGTTAAGATTCAGGATGGCGCACTGGTGAGCGCAGCAACCTTATCTGACCGTTATATTACAGATCGTTTTCTTCCGGATAAGGCCATTGACCTGGTGGATGAAGCCTGTGCTCTGATTAAGACCGAAATGGATTCCATGCCGACGGAAGTGGATGAGCTGAGACGAAAAGTGATGCAGTTAGAGATTGAAGAAGCGGCATTGAAGAAAGAAACTGACAATCTCAGTAAGGAACGTCTGGAAGAATTACAGAAAGAACTGGCGGAACTTCGTGATGATTATAATAACAAGATGGCACAGTGGGAAAATGAGAAAACTTCCGTAAATCGTCTGCAGGAATTAAGAGAGCAGGTGGAATCCGTTAAGAAGGAAATCGAAAAAGCCCAGAGTGACTATGATTTAAATCGTGCAGCCGAGTTGCAGTACGGAAAATTGCCACAGTTGGAAAAGCAATTAGAGGAAGAAGAACAGCGGACGAAGGATAAGGATTTAAGTCTGGTACGAGAAGCGGTGACGGAGGAAGAAATCTCCAGAATCATTTCCCGGTGGACCGGAATTCCGGTTTCCAAACTTTCTGAAACAGAACGGGAAAAGACATTGCATCTGGATGAACAGCTTCATAAGAGAGTCATTGGACAGGATGAAGCGGTTACAAAGATTACAGAATCCATTATTCGTTCTAAGGCAGGAATTAAGGATCCGGGAAAACCGATTGGTTCCTTCCTGTTCTTAGGTCCTACCGGTGTTGGTAAGACAGAACTGGCAAAGGCCTTGGCAGAAAATCTCTTCGATGATGAAAGTAATATGGTTCGAATCGACATGAGTGAATACATGGAGAAACACAGTGTCTCCAGACTCATCGGAGCGCCTCCGGGATATGTAGGATACGATGAAGGTGGACAGCTCACAGAAGCCGTCCGTAGAAAACCGTATTCCGTTGTACTGTTTGACGAAGTAGAAAAAGCGCATCCGGACGTGTTCAATGTTTTACTTCAGGTCTTGGATGACGGTCGTATTACCGATTCCCAGGGAAGAACGGTGGACTTCAAAAACACCATTCTCATTATGACTTCAAACCTTGGTTCTGCGTTCCTTTTAGAGGGCATTGATGAACAGGGAAATATCAAGGCGGAAAATGAACAGCAGGTAATGGAAGAACTTCGAATGAACTTCCGTCCGGAATTCTTAAATCGTCTGGATGAAATCATTATGTTCAAGCCATTAACCCGTGACAATATTGGCGGTATTGTAGACCTGGTAATCAAGGAATTAAATGAGCGCCTGGAAGACAAGGAACTTTCTGTGGAACTTACAGATGAAGCAAAGAAATATGTTGCCGACAATGGATATGATCCAATCTACGGTGCAAGACCGTTGAAGCGTTATATTCAGAAGAATGTGGAAACCCTGGCGGCCAGAGTGATTCTGGAAGGAAAGGTTCATATTGGTGATACCATCGTGTTTGATGTGAAAGATGGAAATTTAGTTGTGCAATAAAGTGTGTTTTGGTCCGTTCCAACGTGAGGAAGCGTTGGGGCGGACTTTTTATTTCATCGGAACGTTCGTTGAACTTCCCGATGAAATAAAAGTTGAGAAAAACGGGTTACAATGATATACTTTACTAGGTTATTAAGTATTGAAGGAGAAATTATGTCGAAATTAGTAAAGTATCTTATTGTATTTTTTATATCTATGGTTCCAATCGTGGAAATCAGGGGAGCAGCTCCCGTTGGATTAAACACTTATCACCTGCCGGTTTTTCAAACATATCTGGTAGCAATCGTTGGAAATATGATTCCGGTACCATTCATTTTCTTCTTTGCAAGAAAGGTTCTCGTGTGGGGACAGGATAAGAAAGTCATCGGAAAGTTTTTTGGTTTTTGTCTGTCAAAAGGAGAAAAGGGTGGACAGAAGTTAATGGAGAAAGCAGGAAGAGGATTATATTTTGCATTGTTCCTATTTGTAGGAATTCCACTTCCAGGAACAGGAGCCTGGACTGGAACGCTGGCAGCCAGCATTCTTGACATGGATTTCAAGAAAAGTGTTGCAGCCTGTATGGCAGGAGTAGTTCTCGCCGGAATTATTATGGGCGCGGGTGTGACAGGAATTTTGAAAATCTTCGGAATTTAGTAAGGAGCTTGTTATGGCAAAACAGACGAATAAATATTATTACGGAAAACAGAAGAAGCAGACGATGATGAATAATCGTGGAGAGCAATATGTCCCTCAGGGATTCGGGAAGGTTGTAATGATGATTACAGCTCCGGCAGCAATTATTTCAGTGTTATCTGTGCTCTTATTGTTTCTTTTACGTGGAAACGCTCAAGCGATTGCCATGGTAACTGCACTCATAACTTTTGTGATTTCTTTCGTAGGTAGCATCCTGCTGATGGTTGACGTGGTTCGTTTTAACCGTAAACAGGAAAAGCAATACGGAAAGCCGAAGGAACAAAAAGGTCCCGACATTATGAGAATCGTTCACATGATAATCGGAATCATTGGCGGAATTATTATTGGATATTTGATTTGGGGGAGAAAGTAATGAACAGTTTACCAAAAGATCCGGTAATGCTTTTAAGTGTGGTCAACACAAACTTAAGAGATTACTATTCGAATTTAGATGAATTTTGCAGAGCAAAAGATGTAGAGAAAGAAGCACTGGTGGAAAAATTGCGTAAGATTCAATACGAATATAATGAAGAGACGAACCAGTTCGTATAGAGGGAAAATATGCGAGACTTTGAATTATTCGATATGGGGATGAGTTATTTTAGGATAGCAATTATTGTTGTAATTGTTCAATTTCTAATTATGGGAATTGGTGTCCTGATATTAAAGAAGCGAAGGAAGAAGCAACTGGATTTAAAAAGAATTATCTGGTGGGATATCTATTTGGTGTATTTGTTTGTTGTATTAGGGGTTACGCTGATAGATCGTGGAGGATTCTGGGAAAATCGCAGACTTATGCCTCTTTTTTATTCTTATCGGGATGCGTGGTATAATTTTTCAATCATCTCCTGGAGAAATATCATACTAAATATTTTGATGTTTGTTCCGTTTGGTTTTTTACTTCCAATGGGAATAAAGAAAATGAGGCGTTTTTGGAAAACTTATTTAGCTGCATTTGGCTTTACGGTTTTCATAGAACTGATTCAATTATTGTTTCACCGGGGGGTGTTTGAACCGGATGATATTATGAATAATACCATGGGGGCAATGATTGGTTATGGATGCTATGTTCTGATGGATGTCATCATATCGTGCATTGCCAAAAGAAAATGGGAAAGAAAATGGATTGCTGTTGTAGCATTGCAGATTCCATTGATTATTACTGTTATGGCATTTTCGATTCTTTTCATTGTTTATCAAAGAAAAGAATTAGGGAACAACCCGGAAACATGGCTGATGAAACAAAATATGAAGCACGTCCAGATGAATTCAGAAATTCAATTTAGTACAAAAGAAACCAAGATGGGTGTGTATCAGATAAAAACGTTGTCAAAAAAGGAAACGGAAACTGTAGCAGAAGAGTTTTTCAAAAAGAATGGTACAGAAATAGATTCCTCCAGAAATGATTATTATGAGGAAAATGCGATTTATCATTCCAAAGATGGGATGAGCTTATGGGTATATTATACCGGAGAAATAGACTTCTGTAGTTTTGGAGATGAAGACTTCGATGAAAAAGTGGAGGTCGATGAAGAAAGTGCAAGAAAAGCAGTAGAAAGCTATGGATTTGAAATTTCAGAGAATGCATCTTTCGAAAAATTAGAAAATAATCGATATCAATTTACTGTTGATATGCAAAAAGAAGGAAATTCCATAGTTGACGGATGTGTAAATTGTACTTTTCAAAAGGATGGTAAATGTTCAGATATTCGATATTCCATAAAAAAAGGAGAATTATATAAACAGTATCCGGTTCTGAGCGAACAACAGGCATATGATTTGTTGTGCTCAGGAAAGTTTCAATATTACAAGAATCATATTCAGAAAATAACAGTGAAGGATTGCTGTATAAAATATGTGCTTGATTCTAAGGGCTTTTACCAGCCAACATATCAGTTTGGGTGTAAGATAGATGGTAAAGATTTTGACATCCATATTCCAGCCATAAATTCATAAAAGAAGAACAAGTAAAAAGAGGATCTGATTGTTCAAAATCAGGTCCTCTAAAATTTTATCGTTCCGTTAATGGAATGTAATCATGTTTCTTAACAACATTCTTATATGCCGGACGAATAATCTTTCCGGCGTTAATGAGCTCTTCAATTCGATGAGCGCTCCAGCCTGCCATACGAGCAGAAGCAAACATCGGTGTGTAAAGAGCATCCGGTAATCCTAACATGGAATAAACGAAGCCGCTGTAGAAGTCCACATTGGCACTTACGACTTTATTTCTGCGGTGTCCCTTGGAAATAATGGCAGGAGCCAGACGTTCCACATTCTGATAAAGCTGGAATTCGTCCATACGACCCTTTTCTTTTGCAAGCTTTTCGGTTAAGCCTTTCAATAATTTGGCTCTTGGATCGGAAATGGCGTAAACGGCATGACCGATACCGTAAATTAAACCGGACTTGTCAAATAATTTCTTGTCCACAAGTCCCTGAAGATAGCTGGAGATTTCTTCGTCATCATCCCAGTTATCAATGGTGTCTTTCATGTGATCAAACATCTGCTTCACCTTAATGTTGGCACCACCGTGTTTAGGTCCCTTCAGGGAACCTAAGGAAGCTGCAATGGCAGAGTAAGTATCGGTTCCTGAAGAAGAAACAACGTGGTTTGTGAAGGTGGAGTTGTTACCACCGCCGTGCTCTGCGTGAAGAACTAATGCTAAGTCCAGTAATTTTGCTTCCAGATGTGTATAAGAACCATTCGGTCTTAATAAACGTAAAATATTTTCCGCTGTGGATAAATTTAAGTCCGGATTGATAATATGTAAGTTTCCACCATTGTGATAATGTTCATGAACCTGATAGCCATAAACGGACATCAGCGGAACACGGGCAATCAGACTTAAGCTCTGGCGTAAAACATTGGAGATGGATGTATCATCCGGATTCTCATCCCACGCATAGAGGGAGAGTACACAACGAGCCAAAAGATTCATCATATCACGTCCCGGCGCCTTCATAATAATATCACGAACGAAACTGGTTGGAAGGGTACGATACTGTGCTAACACCTGATTAAAGTTTTCTAAACGTTTTGCCGTAGGCAATTCTCCAAACAAAAGGAGATAAGTCGTTTCCTCAAACCCAAAACGGTCTTCAGCTAAAAAGCCCTGAACAATATCTTCAATGTCGATTCCACGATAATAAAGTTTTCCCTCGCATGGAACGGATTTTCCATCAACAATGTCGAAAGAATGAACATCACCGATTTCTGTCAGACCGGTCAAAACACCTTTTCCGGTAATACGGTCACGCAACCCTCTTTTTACATCATAAGTATCATATAAGTCAGGATCAATGGAAGAGTTGGTGACACAACGATCAGCATATTTATTAATCTGAAGTGTTAACGCATCTTCACTCATCCCGGTATATTTTTCTAATAACATAAACTGTCTCCTTTATATGAAAAGTGTATTTTTCCTCAACAAATAAATATTCTACCATAAATTGAGAGATTTCTCAAATTGGATGGAGTTATACATCTCTGTTATATTGGATACCATTTGTTCTGCCATATTCATGGACAATCTTACAAAGTGAAACGGTGGAATTGAAAAAGAAAAAATTTCGGGTTAGAATAGCAACGTTATTGTGCCATAATAGGGCTGGAATAATACCGGGTGGTTTGCAGGTAGGAATTAAATAGCAGTAAATAAAGGCTTTCGATGGCGTTGATAGTATGCTTTCGGAAGTCTTTTTTTGTGCCGGAAGATAACAATTTGATAACAGGAAATTGGATAATCTGAACAAGGCCAACTGAGAATTTGCTACAAAGGTAATCGTTATTTCGTTTTTTAACTCGAACTTAACTCGGTTTTAACTCGACAAAAATGCTTTGTGGAGTTATAATCGAGTTAAATCAATATTAAGAAGGGAGTTAAACATGCGAACAATTCCGTATAAAGAGGATTT
>CACXEU010000035.1 GCA_902766735.1 uncultured Lachnospiraceae bacterium | reverse complement strand
ATGACCATACCTCATACGAAGTATGGTCATTCTCTAAACACTCATTTTAGATATTTATCCTGTCTACTTGACAGGGAGCATATCACATTGTACGAGGTGGCATCCTTTTTTGCTAAATTCTTATAACCGTAATGTATTTCACAAAAAAGTTAAAAATATTTAGAAAAAGTGGATATTTTTAAGAAAAAGTGTGAAAAACGAACGCTTTTCTAAAAAATCAACACAAAACCAAACAAATATGGTAAAATGCAATAAATTTTTACAAAAGGGAGGTTTTTTATGAACAGTAAAATCAAAAAGTTTTTAGCTGTAGTTTTAACACTAACTCTTCTAGTCGGTGGTCTTAGTGTATTTGCACCAAAGAAGACAACTACTACAGCAGTGGCAAAACAGAAGACAGTTTATGATGAAATTAAAGTATCAAAATTGTCAAATGAGGAACTTGATGGCGTGGCAAAGGAAGCTTTAGTAGACGGTAAAAATGCTGCAAAAGAAGTAAATTCTTATAAGAACAAAGAAGACTATAATGCAGCATTGAATTCAGCGATGACTTCCTTCTACAAAAAGGATGATAAGAAGCAGTTAAAAGCTTTCGTGAATAACCTGGACAAAAGAGCAGGGAAAGTCGCTGTAAATTATGAAAAAGCTGCGAAGGAACGTTCTAAAGGATCAAAAAATGGGTTTGTCCCGGGAGAGATTACAGCGATTTTTGATGCGAATGTTTCAAAAGAGGATATTAAAGCTGTATGTAAATCCCAGGATGCTAAATTAAAGAAATGTTTTAAGATTCATACGGGTGAGTATATGAGTGTTATTGAGATTTCTATGTCAAAAACAGTTGATCAGGCTTCAAAAGATTTTTCAGAATTTAGCTTTGTAAAGGCTGCAGACAGCAATGATTTGGCAGAACCAACTGAAATTGAAAATCCACAAATTGCTTCGCAGGATACTATGAGTCCGGAAACAAATTCCAGCACTACAGTTACTGCAATGACTAATGATAATTTGACAGAAGCATTTCATTTTGACAATATGCGTGTGAAAGGTGCATGGGATTATCTGAGTACGCATGCACATCAGAAAGTTAAAGTTGCTGTTATTGATATCGGTTGTTATTATGATAATCCGGATATCACAAACGTAATCACAGACGATTCTTATGATATGGTTGCAAAAAAACCAATCAGAGAGGTTACATATAATAGTCAGCAGTATCATGGTACAGCGGTTATTGGTACGATTGCTGCGGAAGCAAACAATGGAAAGTTGATTGCAGGTGTTGGTAGCGGATACGATAATAGTGTTACGGAAATTCTGGCAATTCAGGCAGGGGATTATTATCCGGATCGTGACAAATATCTTCTTCCAAACAGTGCAGTGTTTGAAGGATTGAATTACGCTTATGAGCATGGTGCAAAAGCAGTCAATATGAGTTTTGGTAGTTTGGGCGTAAACTCATCATACGACTATTATTTGAGAAAATTGTACAATGCTGGAATTGTTTTAATATCCAGCGCCGGAAATGACAATAGTTCTGAAATTCACTATCCTTCAGATTCCAAATATGTCATCTCTGTAGGAGCAACTTATTCAACAAATATTAGAGCATCATTCTCTAATTATGGAAGTGAGAAGGATATCTGTGCGCCGGGAGCTTCCATTCCGTGTTTATCATACGACAATAATAGTATTACATTAATGAACGGTACTTCATTTTCTTCTCCAGCCACAACAGGTGTTGCGGCAATGATGTTATCAGTAAATCCGGATTTATTACCGTATGATGTGGGACGAATTATGCAAAATACAGATCGACATATTGCAGATTTCGAAACAAACGCACAATTCAGTCACGGTATTGTAAATGCCGAAAAGTGTGTAAGAGTAGCAGATGATTATGACCTGGTAGGAACATTTGAAGGGGAAGAAGCAGATGAATTTAATATCGCATCACAGGCAAATGTGACAGTATCAAATCCTGTTTCACAATACCCGGCTAGCAATTTGGTTGATGAGAACGTGGAAACATTGGGGGCGGTTGCAAGCGGTGCAACGCAGAATATTGTGTTGAATTTTAATGAAACAATTGATGCACATAGAATCGTATTACATTATGCAAATTCTTATTCTGCTAATTTTAAAATTTATTATTCTACAAATGGAGTGACTTATTCAAATCTTGGTTATAGCAGTTCAGGAACAATTGCCGCAAATAAACTCGTATATAACTTAACTTACAACGGAATTGACGCACGGAAATTGAAATCAATCAAGATTGAATATACCAATTGCAATGAAACCATTTCACTGAAAGAAATTCAGGTATGGGCAGACAAGACATACACTAGACCTGCGGATAGCTGTACTTTAGAAGAACCGATATACGCACCGAAGAATTTACGTGCAGAAATTTTAGGCTATCACAGAGTGAAATTAACATGGGATGTTGATGCAAGAATGATTGCAAAAGGTTATGAATATGACGTTTATGATGAAGGAACAAAGGTGGCAACGGTAACTGATAATACAATTATTCTTGAAAATAGCGTTGGTAGAGCTGGAGGCTTAAGTTATGCTGTTCGATCAAAATATAAAGGAGAAGTTTCAGATATTGCCGCCACATACTCCACAGCAATTGTTTGGGATCATTACCTAACAACTGAGCCGACCACAGAAGAAGTAACAACGGAAGCTCAAACAGAAACAACCACAGAAGAGACAACTATTCCAGCTGTGAATCTTGCATTAAACAAAACAGCTTACGCATCATCCAATGAAAACGATGACCTGATTGCCGGTAAGGCTTTTGATGGTGATGAAGGTACAAGATGGTCTTCCCAGTGGACAGATGATGAATGGATTTATGTTGACCTTGGTTCCATTTATCAGGTGGGGAGAATGAACATTAAGTGGGAAGCTGCAAGAGCTGCATCTTATGATGTTTATATTTCCATAAATGGTACGACATGGAATAAGATTACAAGCAATAGTCAGAATGAAGAAAATACAACAGATTATCTTGGTGGCGTATATGCAAGATACGTAAAGGTGGCTGGAACCAGTCGTAATACAACATATGGATATTCCATTTATGAAATGGAGGTTTATGGAAAAGGTGGAGAAACAACAACAGCTCCTGAAACAACAGAGGTTCCTACAACTATAGAACAGACAACGGTTCCGGAAACAACAACGGAGTATACTAGAAGATATGTTTATTCCGGATATACGCTTTCCAATACAAATATTGCCACAGGAAAAACCGCATATGCATCGAGCGAAGAAAATGGTGATTTAAGTGCAGGTAAGACCATAGATGGTGATATGAGTACACGTTGGTCTTCTCAGTGGACAGATGATGAATGGATTGTGGTAGATTTAGGCGAGGAAATTCCTATTGGTATGGTAAAACTTTATTGGGAAACGGCTATGGGAAAAGATTATGATTTACAGTTCTCAGTAAATGGAAATGACTGGTATGATAAGAGAAGTAC
Organism: uncultured Lachnospiraceae bacterium; assembly: GCA_902766735.1. GTDB lineage: Bacteria > Bacillota > Clostridia > Lachnospirales > Lachnospiraceae > Eubacterium_G. The sequence continues at coordinate 34,819 of CACXEU010000035.1, read as the reverse complement.
AAGAAATAATTCAATGCTGAATACGACAGAAGCATTTCTTCCGGAGTATACCAGATATATCAGAATAAAAGGAATTCAGAAAGCTACAGGATACGGATATTCCTTATACGAAATTGAAGTATTCCCAGTGATCTTAAATAACTAAATAGTATGTTTGGAAGAACTTTGAAGGATTATCCTGAGAAGTTCTTCTTTTTTATGTGTGTTTCGTTGAATATGAAACAATTCTTTTTTGCAGAAGCATTTACTTTAACCAACTAAACTATTGCATCATAAATTTATCTGTGGTACTATATTAGAAGCGAAAATCTAGGAAAAGAGGTTTTACATATGAACAAGAAGGTATTATCAGTATTAGTTGACAATACATCAGGAGTACTGAACAGAGTTGCCGGTCTTTTCAGCAGACGAGGATATAACATTGACAGTTTAACTGTTGGGGAAACAGAAAATCCTAAATATTCTCGTATGACAATCGTTGTCACCGGTGATGATGATATTATTGAACAGATTATTAAACAGATTTCTAAGTTGGAAGACATCAAGAAAGTTGATTTGTTAGAACCAACTAGTTCTGTTACAAGAGAATTAATTCTCGTAAAGGTTAAGACAAACGCTACACAGAGACAGCAGATTTATGCAATGACTGAAATCTTTAGAGCGAATATCGTTAATGTCGAAAAGGACAGTCTTATGATTGAAATTATTGGTAGCCAGTCTAAACTTCAGGCGTTCCTTACATTATTAGAAGATTATGAAATCCTTGAACTTGTAAGAACAGGTATCACAGGTCTCGCAAGAGAAACAAAATAGTTAATAACTGTAAACACAGTTAATATATAAAAATACATATGGAGGCGTATTATGTCAGAAGCAAAAATTTATTATCAGGAAGATTGTAATCTTTCATTATTAGACGGAAAGACTATCGCCGTTATCGGATACGGTAGCCAGGGTCATGCACATGCTTTAAATGCAAAAGAATCAGGATGTAACGTTATCATCGGTCTTTATGAAGGAAGTAAGTCATGGGACAAAGCTGTAAAGCAGGGATTTGAAGTATACACTGCAGCAGAAGCAGCTAAGAAAGCTGATATCATTATGATTCTTATCAATGATGAAAAGCAGGCTGATTTATACAAAAATGAAATTGAACCAAACCTTGAAGCAGGAAATATGTTAATGTTCGCTCACGGTTTCAACATTCACTTCGGATGTATCGTACCACCAGCAGACGTTGACGTTACAATGATTGCTCCTAAGGGACCAGGACATACAGTTCGTTCAGAATATCAGGAAGGAAAGGGCGTTCCTTGTTTAGTAGCTGTAGAACAGGATGCTACAGGAAAGGCTCTTGATATAGCATTAGCTTATGCATTAGCAATCGGTGGTGCTAGAGCTGGTGTTCTTGAAACAACATTCAGAACAGAAACAGAAACTGACTTATTCGGTGAACAGGCAGTACTTTGTGGTGGTGTTTGTGCATTAATGCAGGCTGGTTTCGAAACATTAACAGAAGCTGGATACGATCCAAGAAATGCATATTTCGAATGTATCCATGAAATGAAGTTAATCGTTGACCTTATTTACCAGTCAGGTTTTGCAGGAATGAGATATTCTATCTCTAACACAGCAGAATACGGTGACTACATCACAGGTCCTAAGATTATCACAGAAGAAACAAAGAAAGCTATGAAGAAAGTTCTTGCAGATATCCAGGACGGATCATTTGCTAAGGAATTCTTACTTGATATGTCAGAAGGCGGACGTCAGGTACACTTCAAGGCTATGAGAAAGTTAGCTGCTGAACATCCATCAGAAAAGGTTGGAGAAGAAATCAGAAAGCTTTACAGCTGGAACGACGAAAGCGGCAAATTAATCAACAACTAAGCGTAAACAATGAGCCAAACAGCTTAAAATAAAAAGAACACGTAGCAAGATTTCATGCTCGCATGAAACTCTGCTACGTGTTCTTTTTATTTTGACGGACATTCGGCGAATGTCCGTCGCTTATTGATTCGAGCATTGCGAGAATCAATAAGAAAGCGTTTGGCAGGAAGTATAGATTGCTGCGAAGCAGGAATCTATAAAGAGGTATTTTATTTCTTGGAAACGTGTTAAAATATAATTGCTAGAATGGAGGGACAAATGATGAAATTAATTAAAACGGAGAAAATTGAAATGAATGAAACATTAAAAGTATTAGAATCAAGAAGAAGTTGTAGATGTTTTAAGCAGCAAATGATTTCTGAGGAAGAATTGAACCAGATTCTAAAGGCCGGAACATATGCCCCGACCGGAATGGGAAAACAGTCTCCGATTATTATTGCGGTAACGAATCAAGAATTAAGAAATCGCATCGCTGAAGAAAATCGTAAAATCGGTGGTTGGAATGAAGGGTTTGATCCGTTTTACGGAGCACCGGTTATTTTGATTGTATTAGCTGACCGGTCTATTCCGACCTATCAGTATGATGGAAGTCTGGTTTTGGGAAATCTTATGAATGCGGCAGAAAGTTTAGGCGTGGGAAGTATTTGGATTCATAGGGCAAAAGAAGAATTTGAATCTGAATTTGGAAAGAATCTCTTAAAACAGTTGGAAATCGAAGGAGACTATGAGGGGATTGGACACTGTGCACTGGGGTATGCAAAGGAAGCTGCGAAAGAACCAACCTCCAGAAAAAATAATTATGTTTATTACGTCAAATAATCAATAATCATACAAAAACGGAAAGGTGAATTTGGAAAAATATGAGTAGATGTGTTATTATCGGTGGGGCCGATATTAAAAATTATGAAATGATTCAAAAATATTTTAAGAAGGATGACTATTTCATCTTTTGCGATAGTGGTTTAAAACATGAAAATAAATTAGGAGTGTCTCCGAGCCTGATTGTTGGTGATTTTGATTCCCATGAGAAGCCGGTGACAGAGACGGAGACAATTGTTCTCCCGTGTGAAAAAGATGATACAGATACAATGTATGCAGTAAAGGAAGCAATCAAGCGTGGATTTGATACATTTGTATTGGTGGGTGTTGTCGGAAACCGACTAGATCATACCCTGGCAAATGTTTCCATTCTTTTATTTCTGGAATCTTATGGGAAGAAGGGAATTATCGTTGATGATTATTCCGAGATGGAATTGGTTTCCAAGGAGCCGGTTTATGTCGAAGATTGCTATTCGAATTTCTCGTTACTGAACATTACGGGAATGGCGCATGGCATAAACATAGAGGATGCGAAATATCTTTTGCAAAATGGTGAAATCACCTGTGAATATCAGTATGGTGTGAGCAACGAGGTGTTACCTGGAAAGAAAAGTAAAATTACAGTAGAGCACGGAACATTATTGTTGATTAAAGTGCGATAGAGGATAAATTAGATGAGTAGCAATAATAAACAGGAATTTTATAATGGTATGAAAACCGGGATCCCAATTGGTCTCGGTTATTTTGCGGTGGCATTAACCTTGGGAATACAGGCGAAAAGAGCAGGGATTACAGTAATCCAATCAGCCTTGGCCAGTTTCGGGTTACATGCATCGGCTGGAGAATATATTGCCTTTTCACTATATGGTGCCGGATCCGGAGTAGTGATTATGGTCTTGATGGAAATTGTGGCAAATGCCAGATATTTGTTGATGTCTTGTTCTTTAAGCCAAAAGATTCCGGAAGATACACCGATTTGGAAACGCTTGATTATGGGATACTTTGTCACTGATGAAATCTTTGGAGCGTCCATGACTGTTCCGGGAAAATTGAATCCCTATTATGTCTTTGGAATGATTGTAATCGCATCTCCGGGTTGGGTTGCAGGAACGGCATTGGGAGTTGCATTGGGAAATACTCTTCCGGCGAATATTGTCAGTGCATTAAGCGTTGGATTGTACGGAATGTTCATGGCATGTGTTGTTCCGGAAGGAAAGAAAAACAGAGCAGTAGCGCTGGTGATTGTAGTTAGTTTTCTGCTTAGTTATTTATCCACGGTGATTCCGGGAATCAAGGAAGTGAGCAGTGGTGTGAAGATTATTGCATTAACGATTTTGATTGCAGGTGCTTTTACGATAGTGCATCCAATCAGGGAATTGGAGGAAGAAGATTAAATGTCCAAAAATATTTATGTTTGTTTGTTGGCAATGTCGGTCGCTACGTATCTTATTCGCATTTTACCGATTTTACTAATAAGAAAAGAAATAAAAAATACATATATTCGTTCGTTTTTATACTATGTACCCTATGTCACGTTGTCGGTCATGACATTTCCGGCAATTCTTACGGCAACCCAGTCGATAATTTCCGGTGCGCTGGCACTGGTGGTAGCTGTGGCTTTATCTTGGAAGGATGGAAATTTATTCCGTGTTGCCATGGCAAGTTGTCTGGTGGTATTTGTATCAGAACTATTGTTATAAAAAGAGTCCGTTACCTGCGTATTACAGATAGCGGACTTTTCTTAATTCTTCCTGAAGTTTTCCGGAAAAATCTGCTAAGTCGTTGTATTGCTCCGTGATATGCTTTTGTGTACTTTTTAATGTGAGAATTTCGTTATTTTTTTGATAGAGTTCCTGTTGCAGAGACTCACATTGTTGTTTTTGCTTCTGGAATTCTTTTTCTAATGTCTGGAATGCTTTCGTAGAAGAAGCAGAAACTGTGTTTTGAAAAGGATGAATCTGCAGATTGGAATCCATTTCAAGGTAAGTAGTCTGTTCCTTGGAAAAAACAGCAATAAGAATTCCGTTCGGCAAATTCATTATGGAAAAGCCCTGAAAGGAATAATTTTTCTGACAGAGAAGAGAACTTTTCTGTAGGGAATCCATGGATATGTAGAACAGAGAGTTGGAACTGTCCTCTGGATTATGGACACTGTAAAACAGAAAAATCTTGGAATGAAACGCATGTAATCTGCATTGAAGAAATTCTCGATGTTCCCCGGCGTCGTTTGATAAGGAAAGTAATTCCAAAAAACGCATATCTTTTAATTGATAAAGTCTCAGACGTCCATGGGTAGAAATGTAACTGACATAATTTACTTCACCCGGATGAAGAAACAATTGGTCGGATAGGTCATCAAAAATAACTCCATGAGATTGAATTCTTCCGGAATAAACAGTATACATATACACTTTTTCGTTTTCTTGATAGAGAATTAGGGGCTGTCCTGAATTCAAGGTTAGAATCTGATAATTTTCCATAGAGACCTCCTTAAATGCTTCTAATTACTTCTATTCAGAATTGAATTGCTTTAGAACCAAAAGAACTCCGTTGCATAAAATATATAAAAAATAATGGGAGGAACTTATGAATGGTGAAAAATGCGGGGCATGTCAGAGCTGTTATTGTGGGGGCGGAATCTGTAACATTCCTTTAAGTGGTCGACCAAAATTATTGTCTGTTTATGCACCGGTGGTTTATGATGAAATCGGTTTAAATATTTGTAGAACAGTTACTGTGCCGGAAGATGTGCTGGCTGCAAATCCTACAGCAGCCTGTGCACGGTTGGATGTGATTGATATTGAATTTACAGCGGCTTCCACTGGAATTCCCGGAACAACGGTAACGAATACTGCGCGAGCGAATTGCAGCACGGTGGTATTAACCAATGTATCTGTTACGTTCCTTGCAAAACTGTTTGATCAGTGCAATAACTATTTAGCATCCACTGTCATAACGGCAAATTATCTTCCGGGAAGCACCACTAGTCCGGATTCGGAATATTTGGATCCGGAAACAAATCCGGACTCTGTGACGGTGGAACTCTATACACCGTATGGAGTAGGGTATACGGCGATAGATGGAGAACCGGTGATTAATACCGTGGGATTTTTACCGGATGGTAATACAGTAACTAACGGAATCAATGCAACAGCTGTTGCAAAAGCAATGAATTATAATCCGGTGACAGGAACTTTCTCGGCAGGCATTTCATTGTTCTTGCGGACTGTCTACTATGAGACTTACAAAGTGGCTCAGCAAGGAAAACCAATTCCGCCTAAGGCCAGCCTTACCGAGGATCAGAATAGCTGCCTTGACTTTGTGGAAAGTGGCTTACTTTCCAGAGAAATTAAGCCGTTGGAGTTAGAACCGCCAAAGTGTGAAGGAAAGCTGAAAGACACAGAAAGTCCTTGCGAAAGAGAAGATGGAAACATTGTTGTATTCAATCCTTGCGGATGTGAACCGAATAATGATCCTTGTAATGGACAAAACAATGAAAATTCTAAGGGATAAAATAATATTTTTGCTGAAAATCCGTTTCAAAAAAGGACAGAATATGATAAAGTATATATCAGTGGGCGATTAGCCAATATACGAAAAAACAGCACCGCATTAGCGGTGCGATACATAATGGAGGATTTATATATGTTTACTTTTGATGAAGTGAAGAACGTTGATGCAGAAGTTGCTGCAGCAATTCAGCAGGAAAACGACAGACAGCAGAGCCATTTGGAATTAATTGCGTCTGAAAACATTGTCAGCAAGGCTGTTATGGCAGCTATGGGAAGCCAGTTGACAAACAAGTACGCAGAAGGTTATCCGGGAAAGAGATATTACGGTGGATGTGAATACGTTGATATCGTGGAAGAACTTGCCAGAGAAAGAGCAAAGAAACTTTTCGGATGTACTTATGCAAATGTTCAGCCTCATTCAGGAGCACAGGCTAATATGGCAGTTTTCTTTGCCTTGGTTAAACCTGGTGATACGGTAATGGGTATGAGCCTTGATGCCGGTGGACACTTAACACATGGTTCACCTGTTAATATGTCCGGTACATACTTTAACATTGTTCCTTACGGAGTAAATGAAGAAGGATTCATCGACTATGATGAAGTTTTAAAGATTGCTAAGGAAGCAAAACCAAAGTTAATCGTAGCTGGTGCCAGTGCTTATCCGAGAAAGATTGACTTCAAGAAATTCAGAGAAATCGCTGATGAGGTTGGTGCATTCTTAATGGTAGATATGGCTCATATCGCAGGTCTTGTTGCGGCAGGAGTTCATCAGAGTCCAATCCCATACGCACATGTTACAACAACTACAACACACAAGACACTTCGTGGACCACGTGGTGGATTAATCTTATCCAGTGAAGAATTTGCATTGGAACATAAATTAAATAAGGCTGTATTCCCTGGAATTCAGGGTGGTCCTTTAATGCATGTCATTGCAGCAAAAGCTGTATGTTTCAAAGAAGCTTTATCTGATGAATTTAAAGCTTACGCAAAGCAGATTGCGGAAAATGCACAGGCTCTTGCAAAGGGATTAACAGACAGAGGATTCGATTTAGTATCCGGTGGTACAGATAATCACTTAATGTTAGTTGATTTAAGAAGTAAAAACGTAACAGGTAAGGATTTCGAAATTGCATTAGACGCAGCAAACATTACATGTAACAAGAATGCGATTCCTAATGATCCACAGAAGCCGGGAATCACATCCGGTGTTCGAATTGGTACACCTGCTGTAACAACTCGTGGATTAAATGCAGAAGATATGGATACCATTGCTGAATGTATGGCATTAATTGCTGATGATGCAGAAGCAAACACAGAAAAAGTTAAGGCTATGGTTAAGGAATTAACAGATAAGTATCCGCTGTATCAGTAATATATGAAAAAAATGGAAGGGGCTGTCGGTTGGCAGCCTTTTTTTAAGGAGATATATTATGTTATAATCGTTTGTTTTTTATTCGGTTGTGTGCAAATAATCGGTGCGATTCAAGAACATTGGAAACAAAATGAATTGATAGAAAAGGGAAAACTGACAAGTGGAATTGTACTTAGCCATGGGAAAGCAGAATGGAGCGGAAGCAAATGGCCGACAATGATTGGATATCGATATGACATATTGGTAGATATGCCTTTTGGAAAAAGGATAATAGATTATCAGACGTATGAAAAAGTTCCCGTGTATTGTCAGAATGATGTTGTTGATATTTTGCATTACAACAAATGGTTCTGGGTTGTTAGAAAGGAGAAATAAAGAGATGGAAAATAACAATCAGTTTGATTATTGGAATAATACTTGGAACAGTATACCAGATGAAGAATCTTATACGGAAATAGAATGCAAGGAAGCATCGTTAACAAAATGGAATTGCACCTTTGGATTGATTTTTGGTTCTGGTTTTTTGTTTTTCCCTTTATTTTTCGGATATTTAATATTATCTTACCCACAAAATGTTCGTGGGGAGGAGAGTGTAGGAGGGAGGACTTTTGCATTTGTATTGCTTTCAATCTTTTTTGTTATTGGAGTATGTTCGCTGTATTATTCTTTTCGCAATATTTATTACTATCTTTTAGTGAAAAGTAAAGGGGAGTTACTCCAAGGTTATGTCATTGGATACGAGGATGACAATACATACTATAATGGATTACCTGGACAGATATGCAAGATTGTGATTGATTTGCCGGAGGGAAAGCGGTTGATTAAATATTGTCTTGGATCAGTGAATCAGCCTTATCTGATTAACGAACCAGTAGAACTTAAAAGATACAACGATATTTTTTATCTAAAAATGAAGAAATCTTATTTGAGATAGGAGCGGGTTATGCAAACAAAGCGAGATCTTATAAGTAAATTGCATGATGTAAATCGAAACAGTTACCCGGCATATAAGCAGCTGAAAGCCTGCTATGATATGGATGGGTTTCTTTTAAATATTGATCATGTTCAAGGGGATCCTTTTGCATCCCCATCCATGTTGAGTGCGAGTGTATCAGGAACGAAAGCAGGATTTCCAAAACATCTTTATGACACGAAGGAAAAAAAGATAGCATTGGAAAATTATTTGCTCCGTCGGTTTTCCAGAGAAATGAAAACCTATGCTTTTCGTGAAAAAGGATCGGGAAAATCCGGGTTTATGGGAGCAGCATCGCCGGGACCGGAAAATCTTCCACGAACCGGTTGTGAGATTTCTGTACACGGTGATGTTCTCGTTCGATTTGAGGTGGGGTTTCCGGCGAATGGTAGAAGAATTCAAAGCAACGGCTTGGAGAAAATTTTATTATCTTATATCCCGAAGATTGTATCTTCTACACTGGTTTATGAAGGGTCCAAAGAACAAAAATATTTGGAGGTCGCAAATCTTGCAGAAGATCAGGCATACATTCGAGAACAATTAAAGACAATGGACTTGGTTGCTTTTGTAGCAAACGGGGCAATTCTCCCAAGAGAATCCGGCGTTAGCAGTAGACCGATGAAAGAAGCCATTCCATTTAAAACTCCGGAAACCATGGAAGTGGAACTGAATCTTCCAAACTTTGGAACCATAAAAGGTATGGGAATCCCAAAAGGAATCACCATGATTGTGGGTGGTGGATTCCACGGAAAGTCCACATTACTAAAGGCGCTGGAAGTTGGTGTTTACAATCATGTGTTAGGTGATGGCAGGGAGTATGTCATTACCGATGAGACCGCCATGAAGATCCGAGCAGAAGATGGAAGAAGTATTCAAAAGGTAGATATTTCCATGTTTATCAATAATCTTCCAAATGGAAAGGATACAAAATCTTTTTCTACACCGGATGCCAGTGGTAGTACTTCTCAGGCCGCCAATGTAGTAGAAGCCATGGAAGCAGGGAGCAGACTATTCTTAGTGGACGAAGATACCAGTGCTACAAACTTTATGGTCCGTGATGAATTGATGCAACAGGTAGTACATCGTGATATGGAGCCGATTACACCGTTTAGTGATACGGTTCTTGAGATTTATCATTCCACAGGTATTTCCACTGTCTTAGTAGCCGGTAGTTCCGGAAGCTTCTTTTATTCTGCAGATAAAGTAATTCAGATGCTCGACTATAAACCGGTGGATATCACAGAACGTGCAAAACAGTTTGCCGGTCAATATCCGCATTCGACAAAAGAAGCAGATTCCTTAGAATTTCCCGATTTCTCGAAGACAAGAATCTGGCAGAAGATGGCCGATGCAAAAGAACGGGTGAAGATGAAAGTGGTGGGTAGAGACACGATTTCCATAAACAAGGAAACCATTGATTTACGTTATGTGGAACAACTGGTGGAACAGGGACAATTGTCCGGATTGGCACAAATTATCTGGTTTATTCGTACACACTATTTTACTGAGCAGATATCCATGAAAGAAATGGTTGACCGGGTGGAGGAATTGATGGAAAAAGAACGATTCCATAAGATTGCATCAGGGAATATATCCGGAAACTGGGTAGTGCCAAGAAGACAGGAAATTTTCGCTTGTTTAAATCGATGGAGATAGAAAGGAACTTGTTATGAAATCATTAAAATATGAAGATGATTTTGGTTTTGACAATGAAATAAAACATAGCCCCGGTGTTGAAAGCACTTATGAAGAGAAATGGGAAGGAGAGGCTTGGACTCCGTTTCAGGAAGAAAAAACGATTTGGGATGAAATAGAAACTCAAAGAGACTATCCGGAAAAGAAATGTATAGAAGCCGGTTGGGGAAGTCATGTAAATGGGATTCTAACAATCAAAATTGTTTTTTTTGTGTTTATTTTTTTATGGATTTATATTGGGATGATTGCCTTGGTATTCTTAACGGAACCGCAAACTTTTTCAGTAATCCCTGTGGCGGTTGTGTTGCTGACATTTCCGGTGGTTATATTAGCGGTGCTGTTTGGGGATAAGGTATGGCATTCATATTCCATCCGGAAATGGGGAGATGAGGTTACGGGAACTGTAATCGGATATGAAAATGGAATGATGCTTGAAAGAAATGAATTATGGTTTATTACAAAACCTAATTATGAACAAATATGCTTGATCGTCATTGAGGATTTGGAGGGAGAATGGTTAATCAAATATAATTTGAAGACTGGAGAGCGTCCATTTTTAATGAATCAAAAAATAAAAATTTTGCAGTATCAAGATTATTACTTAATAAAATGATAAAAAAACTGTGTTATTGATTTGAATAACACAGTTTTTTGCATTGATAATTACTGATAGAAATCTTTGATTTTATCCATACGGGATGTCATATTGGTAAACAAGGCATCAACCAAAGTGACGGCAACCATGGATTCTACCACCACTACGGCTCTTGGAACAATGATTGGGTCATGACGTCCTTTAATATTGATTTCTATGTTTTCTCCATTTTTGTTTACGGTCTTCTGGGTCTGGGCAATGGAAGGAGTCGGTTTAATGGCAGCTCTCAATGTGATTTCAGAACCGTCACTCATTCCGCCTAAAATACCCCCGGCATGATTTGAGGTTTTTACAATCTCACCATCTTTCATTTCAAAGCCGTCGTTATCGGTTGAACCAAAAGATTTCGCTACTGCGAAACCGTCGCCGATTTCCACGCCTTTTACAGCACCGATGGACATCAATGCTTTTGCAAGATTCGCATCCAGTTTATCAAAAACCGGCTCGCCTACACCGGCAGGCATACCAAATACTTTACATTCAATGATTCCACCAATGGAATCCATTTCTGCCATTTTTTCTTTCGCCTTTTCGGAAACCATTTCTGCAGCATGGGCATCCGGCATGTACATTGGATTCTTTAGAATTTCTTTTGCATCAAATTTAGCATAGTCAATTCCAATTCCTGCAATTTCCTGTGAGTAGGCTAAAATCTTCACACCTAACTGATCCAAAATTTTTGAAGCAATGGCACCGGCCGCCACACGACCAATGGTTTCTCTTCCGGAAGAACGTCCGCCTCCGCGATAGTCACGGAATCCGTATTTCTGATCAAAGGTATAATCTGCGTGTCCCGGACGATAGCAATTTGCAATCTGGGAATAATCAGCAGAGTGATGATCTTTATTAAAGACAAGAAGAGAAATCGGAGTGCCGGTAGTTTTTCCTTCAAAAACTCCGGACAAAATATCTACTTTATCATCTTCGTTTCTCTGGGTTGTGAAGGACGATTGTCCCGGTTTTCTTCTATTTAAGAATGATTGGATATCTTCTTCTGATATTTCAATTCCTGCAGGGCATCCGTCTACGACAACGCCTAAAGCCTTGCCATGGGATTCTCCCCAGGTAGTGATTTTAAAAATATTTCCAAATGTTGATCCTGCCATGAGAACCTCCTTTATAAAAAACTGTATGTATTATATCAAGTTCCATAGGGAATGGCAAATGATAACTATTTTGACCTTTTTCGAAGAATGTATAAAAAAATATTGTTAAAAATCTAACAGAGTGTCTTTACAGAATTTAAGAAATATATTATATTTTGATTGATGCGTTGTATTTTTTATATCTTCATTAGGAAGATTTAGATTAAATAGGAAGAGATGAGGAACTAAATTATGTGTGAAGTATCAAAGAAATTTAGAATGATTGCTTACATTTTAGTGGGAGCATTAGTATGCTCAACAATGTGTTTTTCAGGAGAAGGGAGTGTGTTTGGAGAATTGAATTCCCAAACTGTTTCTGCAGCTCCAGATGAGGGAACTACTATTTCCGGAGAAGAAACCAGCACAGCAACAGAAGTGTCAACAACAGTACCGGAAGTGAAAACCACATCAGGTGTTACTCCGGTTAAAAAAATCGTTCCTGCCGTTGTTAAAAACTTAAAAACAGAAAATGTAAACACAAATACTGTTACATTACGTTGGAATGCAGGAAAGAATGCTACAGAATACTGGGTGTATCGTTCCGCGCAGAAGAAAAACGGAAAAATGTCTAAATATAAAAAGATTAAGACTGTGAAATCGAAAACAACATCCTTTGTGGACAAAGGATTAAAGCAGGCAACAAAGTATCAGTATGCCGTTTATTCTTATCGAATTGTTAAGGGCGCAAAAACTCATAGCAAAGCGGTAAAGGTTAGTGTTTTAACAAAACCGGAAGCAGTGGAAAAGGTCACTGTAATGAAAAAGACAGCAAAGTCTGTTCAAGTGGAATGGAAGAAAAATTCTAAAGCTAGTAAGTATCTTGTTTATCGCGCTGAAGAAAAAAATAATGGTGTTTTAGGTGATTATAAGTATGTAAAGACTGTGAAAAAAACAAAAACTTCTTATACGGATAAAAAAATCACCATGGGAAAAATCTTTGGATATAAAGTTGTCGTTCAGCGTTCGACAGGTGGACTTAATTCGTTTAGTGAAGGAAAAATCGCAAAAACTGTTGCACCGTTGGATGCTCCAAAGAAATTAAAACAGAAGAGGGTGTCAGACACTAGCTTGAAACTCACTTGGAAGAAAGTGAAGCATGCTACAGAATATGAAGTTTACAGAGATGGTAAGTTAGTTAAGAGGACAAAAAAAGCTTCTTTTGTGGATAAGAAGTTAAAAAACGGAATTACTTATGAGTATGCTGTAAAAGCGGTTCGAAATTATAATAAGAAAAAAACAAAGAGTGAAGCTGCTTGCATTGAAGCAAACACCAGTGACATGCAAGATGGTACCTGGGTTGAGGTTTCTATTGCAAAGCAGATGATGTACATGTATGTTCACGGAAAATTATATGTAAAGACTCCAGTTGTTACCGGAAATGCCGGTGCATTGTCCACAACAAAGGGTGTTCATTATGTACGTAGTAAATCATCGCCTTGCCGTTTACAGGGATCCTACAATGGCTCTTCATGGGATGTAACGGTACACTACTGGTTAGGATTTACTGCGGATGGACAGGGACTTCATGATAGTACCTGGCGTTCTGCATATGGAGGAACTATTTACAAAGGAAACGGATCTCATGGATGCGTGAACACACCATTGGATGCAATGAAGAAAATTTATAGTAAAGGATACATTGGAATGCCTGTTATTGTTCATTAAGGGGTTTGAAATAACAGCATTCAGGAAAGATATATGTTTAAAATTGTAAGTAAAGATGGTTTGGCAAAGCGTGGTGAATTTCATACAGTTCATGGAACAATACAAACTCCTGTTTTTATGAATGTTGGGACCGCTGCGGCAATTAAAGGTGCAGTGGCTGCTGAGGATTTAAAAGAAATAAAATGCCAGGTGGAATTGTCCAATACATATCACCTACATGTGAGACCCGGAGACCAAATTGTAAAAGAACTTGGTGGGTTGCATCAGTTCATGAATTGGGATAAACCGATACTAACGGATTCTGGTGGATTTCAGGTGTTTTCTTTAGCGAAACTTCGCAAAATTAAAGAAGAAGGTGTCTATTTTAATTCCCATGTAGATGGAAGAAAAATCTTTATGGGCCCGGAAGAAAGCATTCAGATTCAGTCGAATTTAGCATCAACTATCGCTATGGCTTTTGATGAGTGCCCGTCCAGTAAAGCGGATCGCCGTTATATTCAAAAGTCAGTAGAGAGAACAACCAGATGGCTGGAGCGATGCCGTAAGGAAATGGATCGCTTAAATAGTCTTGATGATACCATTAATAAACAGCAGATGCTTTTCGGTATCAATCAGGGTGGTGTTTATGAAGATATTCGTATTGAACATGCTAAGGCGATTGCACAGATAGACTGTGAAGGTTATGCCATTGGTGGATTGGCAGTCGGAGAAACTCATGAAGAAATGTATCGGGTGTTAGATGCGGTGGTACCACATCTTCCTGCAGATAAACCGGTATATTTAATGGGCGTTGGTACTCCGGCGAATATTTTGGAAGCGGTAGATAGAGGAGTAGACTTCTTTGATTGTGTTTATCCATCAAGAAACGGTCGCCATGGTCATGTGTATACGAATCACGGAAAAATGAATTTGTTTAATGCAAAGTATGAGAAGGATAGCAGACCGATTGAAGAAGGTTGTGGTTGTCCGGCATGCAGGCTTCATTCCAGAGCATACATCAGACATTTGCTGAAAGCAAAGGAAATGCTTGGTATGAGGTTGTGTGTATTGCATAACTTATACTTTTATAATACAATGATGGAAGAAATTCGGGAGGCAATCGCCACCGGAACTTATAAAGAGTATAAAGCACGTAAACTTGCGGGCTTTTATGAGAAAGAACAGAATTAGGAGGATGGATATGTTATTAGCAGCAAAAGCGGCGGCAGGTGCATCAGGGTTTGGTGTTGTTGGAATTATTGCATATATTGCATTTTTTGGTGGCTTACTGTATTTTATGACAATCAGACCACAGAAAAATCAAGAAAAGCGTCAGAAAGATATTTTAGCAAATATTGAAATTGGTGATACTGTGTTGACTACCAGCGGATTTATCGGAATGATTATTGATATTCAGGACGACACTGTAATTGTGGAATTTGGTAATAATAAGAATTGCCGAATCCCAATGCAAAAAAATGCTATTGTTGATGTAGAAAAGGTAGAAGAATAAATTTATAAAAAATATTTAAGACAGGTTTCAGGCCTGTCTTTTTTCTTTGGAATAGGTTGAAAAGTCGGGGCATTTGCTGTATAATTTAACAGTTACTGTAGGTTTTTAGGACTTTTATACCCTTTTTTCAATTTTAAGGCGTGAAAAATCCTGAAAAAATGAAACTATAGAGAAAAGAGGAACTCATATGAATTTTAATGTTGCAGTGATTCCAGGTGATGGAATTGGACCGGAAATCGTCGCTGAAGCACAGAAAGTTCTCGACACCGTAGGAAAAAAATTTGGACATTCCTTCAACTACACAGAAGTAGATATGGGAGGTGTTTCCATTGACAAGCATGGTGTTCCATTGACCGATGAAGCTTTGGCTACAGCGAAAGAAAATGACGCTGTATTGTTAGGAGCTGTCGGTGGTGTCGTCGGACAGGACAGCTGGTACGATTTACCACCGAATTTAAGACCGGAAGCAGGACTGCTTGCGATTCGAAAAGGTTTGAATCTTTTCGCAAATCTTCGTCCGGCTTATCTTTACAAGGAATTAAAGGAAGCATGTCCATTGAAAGCAGAAGTGGCAGATGCAGGCTTTGATATGATTATTGTAAGAGAGTTGACCGGTGGTCTTTACTTTGGTGAAAGAAAGACGGAAGAGGTGAATGGCGTCCTTACCGCAACAGATACATTAACATATAATGAAGAAGAAATTAGAAGAATTGCAATTAAAGCATTTGATATTGCAATGAAACGTCGTAAAAATGTCATTAGCGTGGATAAGTCCAATGTATTGGATTCTTCCAGACTTTGGGATCAGGTGGTCAATGAAGTGGCTAAGGATTATCCGGAAGTGACATTAACACACATGTTAGTTGATAACTGCGCAATGCAGTTAGTAAAAGATCCGGCACAGTTTGATGTTGTTGTAACTGAAAATATGTTTGGAGATATTCTTTCCGACGAGGCTAGTATGATTACAGGTTCCATTGGAATGTTGTCATCAGCCAGCCTTCGTGAGGATAAATTTGGACTTTATGAACCGAGTCATGGTGCAGCACCGGATATTGCCGGCCAGAACAAGGCGAATCCGATTGCAACAGTACTCAGTGCAGCGATGATGCTTCGTTATTCCTTCGATTTGGACAAAGAAGCGGATGCAGTGGAAGCTGCGGTTCAGAAGGTATTGGAAGACAATATTAGAACAATTGATATTATGTCAGAAGGCATGACCTTAGTAGGATGTAAGGAAATGGGTGATGCTATCTGTGAAAGAATTTAAGGGAGGTATTGAATGATGAAGAGTGATGCAGTAAAAACAGGTATCCAGCAGGCACCTCACAGATCTCTTTTTAATGCATTAGGCATGACAGAAGAAGAACTTCAGAAGCCGTTGGTTGGTGTTGTATGTTCCTACAATGAAATTGTTCCGGGGCATATGAATCTGGATAAAATTGCTGAAGCAGTAAAATTAGGTGTTGCCATGGCAGGTGGTACACCGGTAATGTTCCCGGCTATCGCTGTATGTGATGGTATTGCCATGGGACATATAGGAATGAAATATTCCCTTGTAACAAGAGATTTGATTGCAGATAGTACAGAAGCTATGGCACTGGCTCATCAGTTTGACGCATTGGTTATGATTCCAAACTGTGACAAGAACGTACCGGGACTTTTAATGGCAGCTGCCAGAGTTAATGTTCCCACCGTTTTCGTTTCCGGTGGACCAATGTTAGCTGGAAATGTTATGGGACAGAGAAGAAGTTTATCTTCCATGTTCGAAGCTGTTGGTGCACATGCAGCCGGCAATATGACATTGGAACAGGTTAAGGAATTTGAGGCAAAAGTTTGTCCAACTTGTGGTTCCTGTTCCGGAATGTATACAGCAAACTCCATGAACTGCTTAACTGAAGTTCTTGGTATGGGACTTCCAGGAAACGGAACCATCCCGGCTGTTTATTCAGAGAGAATTAAACTTGCGAAACATGCAGGTATGGCTGTTATGGAAATGTATCGCAAGAACATTCGTCCTAGAGATATCATTACAAAAGAATCTATGTTAAATGCATTAACCATCGATATGGCTCTTGGATGTTCTACAAACAGTATGCTTCACTTACCGGCAATTGCTCATGAAATCGGATTTGATTTTGATATTGCATTTGCAAATGAAATCAGTGAAAAGACTCCGAACCTTTGTCATTTAGCACCTGCAGGTCCAACCTATATGCAGGATCTGAATGAAGCTGGCGGTGTCTATGCTGTTATGAATGAAATCAGTAAGCTTGGTTTATTGAATCTTGATTGTATGACTGTTACAGGAAAGACTGTTGGAGAAAACATCAAGAACTGTATTAATAAAAATCCGGAAGTTATCAGACCGGTTGATAATCCATATACAAAAACTGGTGGTCTTGCAGTATTAAAGGGAAATCTTGCTCCGGACGGCTCCGTTGTAAAACGTTCCGCTGTAGCAGAATCCATGTTAGTACATGAAGGTCCTGCAAGAGTCTTTGAATGTGAAGAAGATGCAATCGCAGCAATTAAGGGTGGAAAGATTAACCCAGGTGATGTTGTGGTAATTCGTTACGAAGGACCTAAGGGTGGTCCGGGTATGAGAGAAATGTTGAACCCGACTTCTGCAATTGCAGGTATGGGATTGGGCGAAAGTGTTGCCTTGATTACTGACGGAAGATTCTCCGGAGCGTCCAGAGGAGCATCTATTGGACATGTTTCACCGGAAGCCGCAGTTGGTGGACCAATTGCATTGGTGGAAGAAGGAGATATCATTCAGATTAACATTCCGGAATACAGCCTGAATGTTAAGGTTTCCGATGAAGAAATGGAAGCTAGAAGAGCAAAATGGCAGCCGAGAGAACCTAAGGTTACTACCGGTTATTTAGCTAGATATGCTGAAATGGTTACATCTGGTAACAGAGGTGCTATTTTAGAGATTAAGAAATAAAAGGTAAGGGAGAGAGATACTATGTTATTAAATGGTTCACAAATCGTTATTGAATGTTTAAAAGAACAGGGTGTTGATACAGTTTTCGGATACCCGGGTGGAACAATTCTTAATATTTATGATGAATTGTATAAAAATCGTGAGGATATCAATCATATATTAGTTTCCCATGAACAGGGAGCTGCACATGCTGCAGATGGATATGCACGTTCTACAGGAAAGGTTGGCGTTTGTTTTGCAACTTCCGGACCAGGTGCTACAAACCTTGTTACAGGTATTGCTACAGCGTATATGGATTCTGTTCCATTGGTTGCTATTACAGCAAACGTTGCAAAATCAGGATTAGGAAAAGATTCCTTCCAGGAAATTGATATCGTAGGCGTAACAATGCCAATTACAAAGCATAACTTTATTGTAAAGGAAATCGGTGATTTAGCGGATACACTTCGTAAGGCTTTCAAAATCGCAAAGACGGGAAGACCGGGCCCTGTATTAGTTGATATTACCAAAGACGTTACTGCAAATAAGATTGAGTTCACAAACAAGGAAATTGCACCAGTTGAACGTATTTCCGATACAATTTCTGATGAAGATGTAGATACAGCAATCGAAATGATTAAGGCATCCAAGAAGCCTTTTGTATTAGTTGGTGGTGGTGCTGTTATTTCAGAAGCTCATGAAGAACTTCGTAAGTTCGTTGATTTAGTAGATGCTCCTGTATGTGATACTTTAATGGGTAAAGGTGCTATCGAAGGAACCAATCCTCGTTATACAGGTATGATTGGTATGCACGGTACAAAGACATCTAACTTCGGTGTTACAGAAAGTGATTTGGTAATTGTTGTTGGTGCCAGATTCAGCGACCGTGTAACCGGCAATGCGAAGAAGTTTGCGGTGAATGCTAACATTATTCATATTGATGTAGATCCATCTGAAATCAACAAGAATGTTCATGCAGATTCCAGCATCATTGGTGATATCAAGGAAGTTCTTACAAGAGTTAATGCTAAGTTAGAACAGCAGAAGCATGACGAATGGAATGCATATATTGACGAAATGAAGGAACAGTATCCATTAACATTAGATAAGAGCAGTTTGAATGGTCCATCCATCATTGATGCTTTATATAACATCACAAATGGGGATGCTATCATTACAACAGACGTTGGACAGCATCAGATGTGGGCAGCACAGTTCTATCAGTTCAAGGCACCTAGACAGTTAATTACATCTGGTGGTCTTGGAACTATGGGATATGGTGTTGGCGCATGTATCGGATCTAAGATGGGTAACAGAGACAAGGTATGTGTAAACATTGCCGGTGATGGATGTTTCCGTATGAATATGAATGAAATTGCTACAGCAACCAGATATAATATTCCAATCATTCAGATTGTAATCAATAACAGAGTATTAGGAATGGTTCGTCAGTGGCAGACATTATTCTATGGAAAGAGATATTCCAATACAATCTTAGAAGACGAAGTTGATTTCGTAAAAGTTTCCGAAGGTCTTGGAGCAAAGGCTTATCGTGTTACTACATTAAATGAATTTGAAGATGCGTTAAAAGATGCAATCGCTATGGATATTCCTTGCGTAATCGAATGTCAGATTGAAAAGGATGATAAGGTATTCCCAATGGTTCCTGCAGGAACAGCGATTAGCGAAGCATTCTCAGAAGAAGATTTAGCTGAAAGAGGATATGACTGCTAAGAATAGCATCAGTTCTTTAATTAATAATCAAAATACAATTTATATATTTAGGAGGAAAAATCAAAATGGCTAGAGTATACAATTTCTCAGCAGGTCCGGCAGTATTACCGGAAGAAGTATTAAAAGAAGCGGCAGATGAAATGCTTGATTACAAAGGAACAGGAATGAGCGTTATGGAAATGAGTCATCGTTCCAAAGCATTCCAGACAATTATTGATGAAGCAGAACAGGATTTAAGAGATTTAATGAACATTCCTGATAACTACAAGGTATTATTCCTTCAGGGTGGTGCTTCTCAGCAGTTCGCTGCAGTTCCTATGAACTTAAAGAAAAACGGAAAGGCTGCATATATTGTGACTGGACAGTGGGCTAAAAAAGCTTCTCAGGAAGCAGCTAAGTACTTAGATGTTCAGGTTGTAGCATCTTCAGCAGATAAGACATTTTCATACATTCCGGATTGTAGTGATCTTGCAATCGATGATGATGTGGATTACGTATATATCTGCGAAAACAACACAATTTACGGAACAAAGTTTAAAGAACTTCCTAACACAAAGGGACATGTATTAGTATCAGATGTTTCTTCATGTTTCTTATCTGAACCGGTAGATGTTGAAAAATATGGCGTAATCTATGGTGGTGTTCAGAAGAACATTGGACCAGCTGGTGTTGTAATTGCAATTATCAGAGAAGATTTAATTCCTGAATCAGTAGATGAAACAGTTCCTACTATGCTTGCTTGGAAGACACAGGCAGACGCAGGTTCTCTTTACAATACACCTCCATGCTATGGAATCTACATCTGTGGTAAGGTATTTAAGTGGATTAAGAAGATGGGTGGTCTTCAGGCTATGAAAGAACACAATGAAAAGAAAGCTAAAATCCTTTATGATTTCCTTGATGAAAGCAAATTATTCAAGGGTACTGTTGAAAAGAAAGACCGTTCTTTAATGAACGTACCTTTCGTAACAGGAAATGAAGAATTAGATGCGAAGTTTGTTGCTGAAGCAAAGGCTGCAGGTTTAGAAAACTTAAAGGGACACAGAACTGTAGGTGGTATGAGAGCCAGCATTTACAATGCTATGCCAATGGAAGGTGTTCAGGCATTAGTTGACTTCATGAAGAAGTTTGAAGAAGCAAACGCATAAGAAAGAAGGAGAAATAAAATGACAAAGGTTAATTGTTTAAATCCGATTTCTAATTTGGGAACAGATTTATTGAGTGATAATTATGAAATGACAGATAATTTTGCAGAAGCAGACGTTGCATTAGTACGTAGTGCTGCAATGCATGATTTGGATTTACCGGACAGCTTAGTAGCAATTGCCAGAGCTGGTGCAGGTGTAAACAATATTCCGTTGGATAAATGTGCTGAAAAAGGTATCGTAGTATTCAACACTCCAGGTGCTAACGCAAATGGTGTAAAGGAATTAGTTCTTTGTGGAATGCTTCTTGCATCCAGAGATATTATCGGTGGTAATAAATGGGTTGCTGATAATAAAGCAGATGAGAACATTGGAAAGACAATGGAAAAGGCAAAGAAGAGCTTTGCAGGTACAGAATTAAAGGGAAAGAAACTTGGTGTAATCGGACTTGGAGCAATCGGAAGATTAGTTGCTAACATCGGTGTTTCTATGGGAATGGACGTAATCGGACATGACCCATTCCTTTCAGTGGATGCTGCATTAGGTCTTAAGAGAACAGTTCATCTTGTAAAATCAAGAGACGAAATCTTCAAGGAATGTGACTTCATTTCAGTTCATGTTCCATTATTAGATGATACAAAGGGAATGATTAATAAAGAGACGATTGCAGAAATGAAAGATGGAGTTATCATCTTAAACTTTGCAAGAGATCTTTTGGTTAACGATGATGATATGGCAGAAGCACTTGCATCCGGAAAGGTTCGTAAGTATGTAACAGACTTCCCAAATGCAAAGACTGCAAATATGGAAGGGGTTATTGCGACACCGCACCTTGGAGCTTCTACAGAAGAATCTGAAGATAACTGTGCAGTAATGGCAGTAGAAGAAATCATGAACTTTGTAGAAAACGGAAATATCATTAACTCTGTAAACTATCCAAGAGCAGACCTTGGTGTTTGTGATAAGGCAGGACGTGTAACTGTTGCACATAAGAACATTCCAAGCATGATTGGACAGTTAACATCTGCAGTAGCAGAAGCTGGAATCAACGTTTCTGATATGGTAGACAAGTCTAAGGGTGATTTTGCTTATGCAATTCTTGACTTAGACGCTCCTGCGACTGATGAATTGGTTGAAAAAATCAAAGCAGTTGATGGCGTAATCAGAGTAAGAGTTGTAAAATAATTAATTTTAACACTGGAAAGAGAAAAGGGTTGTCGATGCGATGACCCTTTTTTATTCTATTAAACGGGAGGAAAAGAATGATGTTTTTTGTTGGAACAGCTGTTGATGCTCCGGAAGAGCTGAATCAAGAAGTCAGTAAATTATCCGGGTATATGGATGGGATTATGGATAAGGCATTTGAATTTGGCGTCAATCTGTTAATTGCAGTGGTCATCTTTTTTATTGGTAAACTGATATTGAGAGCTTTACGGAAAATTCTTAGGAATATTTTTAACCGTTCAAGCGTGGATGTAGGAGTTGTTCGATTTATAGATTCCATTGTGAAGGTTTTGGGTTATATTATTATTCTGATTGTAATCTGCAGCCAGATTGGAATTCAGACGACATCCTTTATTACATTACTTGGAACAGCTGGTGTTTCTGTAGGTTTGGCTTTACAGGGAAGCTTATCAAATTTTGCCGGTGGTGTATTGATATTGATTGCAAAACCTTTTGTGGTAGGTGATTATATTGCTGTGGAGGGAACAGAAGGAACAGTTCAGAAAATTGATATTATTTATACTCAATTAAGTACGGTTGACAATAAAGTAATTACCTTGCCTAATGGAAATCTGGCAAACAGTGTAGTGACGAATTATACAAAAGAAGCAGTTCGACGGGTTGATTTATCGGTAGGAATTCATTATGAAGATTCCATTAATCATGCGTTGTCCATTGCCACGGAGGTTATGAATCGTTGTGAATATTTACTGGAAGACAGAGAAAATCAGGTGGTGGTTCGAGAACTATCTGATCATTCTGTGACTTTACAAATCCGTATGTGGGTCAGTACGGAAGACTACTGGAAGGCTTATTTTTCCATGAATCAAAACATAAAGGAAGCGTTTGATGAGAAAGGAATCCATATTCCTTATAATCAGGTAGATGTGCATTTGATAGAAAAGTGATGTAAAGTTGACAAAACTATATTCTTCTGTTAGCATAAAAAGTGATTACTTTAGGTTACTAACGTGATAATTCAAGAAAGAGTTGAGGAGAAATATTATGAGAAAACTTGTAGCAATTTGTTTATCAGTAGCAATGGTTTTATCTTTAACTGCATGTGGAAATGCAGATAAGAAAGCGTCTAAGGGAAATGGAAAGACCTTTACAGTTGGATTTGACGCGGAATATCCGCCATATGGATATATGGATACAGAAAGTGGAGAATATGTAGGCTTTGACTTGGATTTGGCTGAAAAGGTTTGCGAAATGGAAGGTTGGGAATTAGAGAAGAAGCCAATCAATTGGGATACGAAGGATACTGAATTAAATTCCGGAAGTATTGATTGTATTTGGAATGGATTTACTATTAATGGTAGAGAAAATGACTACGAGTGGTCAGATGCGTATATTAATAATACACAGGTGATTGTGGTTGCGGGAAATTCCGGAATTGTAAGCTTAACGGATTTGAAAGGCAAAAAGGTTGGCGTTCAGGCTGCAAGTGCTGCAGAGGCTCTGTTTGCTGAGGATGGAGCACAGGTGGAACTTGGAAAGACATTTGAGTCAATTAATCCTTTCTCCGATTATAATACAGCATTTACAGAATTACAGTCCGGAAGTATTGATGCCCTGGCAATTGATATCGGTGTAGCAAACTTCCAGTTAAAGGAACGTGGAGAAGGATATGTAATTCTTGATGAACAGTTGAATTCAGAACAGTATGGTGTGGGCTTTAAGAAGGGTGAAAAGGATCTGTGTAATACCATTAATAAAGATTTAAAGAAGCTTTATAAAGATGGAACCGTGGAAGAACTTGCAAAGAAATATGATATTGATCCTACTATGATTTGTATTGGAGAATAGAGAATATGATCGGTTTTTCGAATGTTTTAACGGCAACTGCGTTGCCGTTAAACGTTATTATTGAGAGAATGTCAGATGGAATCATTGAGAGTTTAAAAATCTTTTTTATCACTCTGATTTTATCCATGCCTTTGGGGTTAATTGTTTCTTTTGGTAGAATGTCGAAGTTTCGTCCGGTTCGTTGGATTGTAAATCTTTACATTTCCATAATGCGCGGAACACCGCTGATGCTTCAGATTATTGCGATTTATTTCGGACCGTTCTACCTGTTTGGAATCTCTTTAAGTAGTGATTATAAATTTACGGCAATTATTATTGCATTTGTTGTAAACTATGCAGCATATTTTGCAGAAATCTATCGTTCGGGGATTGAATCCATGCCGGTAGGGCAATATGAGGCTGCGCGCCTTTTGGGGTACAATAAGTTCCAGACCTTTATCAAAATCATATGGCCTCAGGTAATCAAAAGAATTTTACCTTCAGTAACCAATGAGGTTATCTGTCTGGTCAAGGATACGTCATTGGCATTTTCTGTTTCTTATATCGAAATGTTTTCGATTGCGAAACAGCTGGCTGCATCCACAGCTAGTTTTACTCCGCTTTTGGTAGCCGGAGCATTTTACTATGTTTTCAATTTTACAGTTGCAATTATCATGCGTAAGCTGGAGAAGAAATATAGTTATTACGAATAGGGAGGTCTTATGAGTACTGTTTTAAAAATGACAAATATTGAAAAGAAATTTGATGATTTAGAAGTATTAAAAGATATCTCTCTGGAAGTTAATCAAGGAGAAGTGGTTTCTATCATTGGACCATCCGGTTCCGGAAAATCTACTTTGCTTCGTTGTGCGGTTGATTTAGAAAAAATTAACGGTGGAGAAATAATGTATCATGATAAGTATATGGCAAAAACAATAAATGGCGTCGTATTTTATGCCCCTTCAAAGGAATTGAAAAAGATACATTCTTCCTTTGGATTGGTTTTCCAGAACTTTAATCTGTTTCCTCATTATTCCGTCTGGAAAAATGTCACAGAAGCACCACTGATGATTCAAAAGCGTGATAAAGCAGAAGTGGAAGCACAGGCGATGCAATTATTGGAAAAGATGGGAATTGCTGATAAGAAGGATGCTTATCCTTGCGAATTGTCCGGCGGACAGCAGCAACGTGTATCCATTGCCAGAGCCTTGGCATTAAATCCGGATATTTTGTTCTTTGATGAACCAACATCTGCCCTGGATCCGGAACTTACCATTGAAATTTTAAAAGTTATTAAGGAACTGGCGCAGGAGCATATGACCATGGTGATTGTAACCCATGAAATGCTGTTTGCCAGAGATGTATCCAGCCGAATTATATTTATGGAGAATGGATATATTGTAGATCAGGGAACGCCGGAGGAACTGTTCTCGTCAACAAATCAGAGAACCATTGAGTTTCTTGGAAAGTATAAATAAAAAAGGATTCGCATTTTTGCGAATCCTTTTCTCGTTCTACAATTATTTACTGAGATAGTCTTTATAAATTGTAATCACTTTCTTCATGGCTTCCGGACTTGGAGCACCGATGGTGAGTCGCTTGTCCACGCAAGTCTGAAGGCTGATTGCATCATAGATGTCTTCTTCGAATACCGGGCTGATTGCCTTGTATTCATCTAAAGTCATATCATCCAGTGAAATTTTCTTTTCTTCACAGAAAAGAACTAACTGTCCTACGATGCCATGAGCATCTCTAAACGGAACACCGTGATTTACAAGATAGTCTGCTGCGTCGGTGGCATTGGTAAATCCGTTCTTAGTGCTGTTTTCCATAATATCTTTATTAAATGTCATGGTATCAATCATTCCTGTGAAAAGAAGGATACATCCTTTTACTGTATCGATAGCATCAAAGGCAAATTCCTTGTCTTCCTGCATATCTTTGTTATATGCAAGAGGGATGCCCTTCATGGTTGTTAAAATAGAAGTGAGAGCACCGTATACACGGCCGGTCTTACCACGAATCAATTCAGCAATATCAGGATTCTTTTTCTGTGGCATGATGCTGGAACCGGTGCTGTAAGAATCATCGATGTTTACGAAACGATATTCGTTAGAATTCCAGATGATGATTTCTTCACAGAAACGACTTAAGTGCATCATAATTGTAGAAAGTGCGCTCATTAATTCAATCAGGTAATCTCTGTCAGAAACAGAATCCATACTGTTTAATGTAGGTCCATCGAATTCCAATAATTCAGCGGTATATTCACGGTCCAATGGATAAGTAGTTCCTGCTAATGCGCCGGAACCTAATGGACAAAGATTCATTCTCTTATAAATATCGTCTAAACGACTACGGTCTCTTTTAAACATTTCGAAATATGCACCAAAGTGGTGAGCCAAGGTGATTGGCTGAGCCTTCTGTAAATGAGTGAAACCTGGCATGAATGTTTCCGTGTTTTCTTCCATGACCTTTAAGAGGGAAGAGAGTAAATCCTTTAACAATTCATTGATTTCGACAATTTCGTCTCTGGTGTATAATTTCATATCCAATGCAACCTGATCGTTACGGCTACGTCCGGTATGAAGTTTCTTACCGGCATCACCAACACGTTCAATCAAGTGTGCTTCCACGAAACTGTGGATATCTTCGCTGTGATCAAAGTCCAAAGCACCGGAATTTAAATCTGCTAAGATTCCTTCTAATCCGTTTATGATGGTATTCATTTCGTCTTCCGAAATAATTCCCTGTTTTCCAAGCATACGAACATGTGCAAGACTTCCACGAATGTCCTGTTTATAAAACTTTCTATCAAAAGAAAGGGATTCATTAAAGTTAAATACTAACTGGTTTGTTTCTTTTGTAAAACGACCACCCCATAATTTCATTTGTATTACCTCACTTATTGTAAATTTTATGGCTTTGAGAAATAAGCCAAAACATCCATAAAAGTATACCATTATCCAGGGTATTTTTCAAACCCTATACAATTTGACATTCACACTTTAAAGCGGTTATAATTTAAAGGATTAAATTCGGAAAAATAGGAGGACGAAAGGAATGGCAGAAAAGAAAATACCATACAAGATTTACCTGGAGGAAAGTGAAATTCCAAAGCAATGGTATAACGTTCGTGCTGATATGAAAAATAAGCCGGCACCATTGTTAAATCCGGGAACATTGAAACCAATGA
This sequence comes from uncultured Lachnospiraceae bacterium, assembly GCA_902766735.1. Lineage (GTDB taxonomy): Bacteria > Bacillota > Clostridia > Lachnospirales > Lachnospiraceae > Eubacterium_G. The sequence continues at coordinate 7,579 of CACXEU010000035.1, read as the reverse complement.
CCTTAGAGGAATTAAAGGTTGTTTTTTGTGAGGAATTGGCAAAGCAGGAGTTAGATGATACAACCCCTTATATTGATATTCCGGAAGAAATTCAGGATTTCTATAAGATGTACCGTCCATCACCATTGGTTCGTGCATATTTCTTGGAAAAATATTTGGATACACCGGCAAAGATTTATTATAAGTTTGAAGGAAATAATACATCCGGAAGCCATAAGTTAAACTCTGCGATTGCACAGGCTTACTATGCAAAGAAACAGGGACTTAAGGGTGTTACCACAGAAACCGGAGCAGGTCAGTGGGGAACAGCACTGTCTATGGCATGTTCTTACTTTGATTTGGATTGTCAGGTATATATGGTAAAGGTTTCTTATGAACAGAAACCATTTAGAAGAGAAGTGATGAGAACTTATGGAGCATCAGTGACTCCATCACCGTCTAATACCACAGAAGTTGGTAGAAAGATTCTGGAAGAGTTTCCGGGAACTACAGGAAGTCTTGGTTGTGCGATTTCTGAAGCAGTGGAAGCAGCAACAACACAGGAAGGTTACCGTTATGTATTAGGTTCGGTACTTTCTCAGGTACTTTTGCATCAAACAGTCATTGGTTTGGAAACAAAGGCTGCTTTAGATAAGTATGACATTAAGCCGGATATTATTATTGGATGTGCCGGCGGCGGTTCTAACTTAGGTGGTTTAGTTTCTCCATTTATTGGTGAAAAATTAAGAGGAGAAGCAGATTATCGAATTATTGCGGTAGAACCGGCTTCTTGTCCAAGTCTTACCCGTGGTAAATATGTATATGATTTCTGTGATACAGGAATGGTTTGTCCGATGGCAAAGATGTATACATTAGGTCATGGATTTATTCCATCAGCAAATCATGCCGGTGGACTTCGTTATCATGGAATGAGTTCCGTTTTATCTCAGCTTTATGATGATGGACTCATGGAAGCAACTTCCGTGGAACAGACTGAAGTATTCGAAGCGGCAGAAAAGTTCGCCAGAGTCGAAGGAATCCTTCCGGCACCGGAAAGCTCTCATGCAATTAAGGTGGCTATGGATGAAGCATTAAAATGTAAAGAAACAGGTGAAGAAAAGACAATTGTATTTGGTTTAACAGGAACCGGATATTTCGATATGGTTGCATACGAAAAATTCAATGATGGTGTTATGATGGATCATATCCCATCCGACGAAGAACTGGAAAAGGGATTCGCAACAATCCCTAAGATTGACTTATAATGCAAATATATTTTGCACCATTAGAAGGGGTCACCGGAGCAGTATACCGCAATGCACATGCGGAACTTTTCGGTGGCCCCGATAAGTATTATGCACCATTTGTTTCACCAACAGTCAATCCCTGCTTTAAGGGAAAAGAAATTCGGGACCTGTTACCGGAAAACAATAATCCGAAGGTTCATTTAATCCCTCAGATTTTGACGAATAAAGGGGAATATTTTATTAAGGCTGCAAAACAGCTGATGACTTTAGGATACACGGAAGAATTCAATATTAATATTGGTTGTCCATCAGGAACGGTTGTGGCCAAAAATAAAGGGGCTGGATTTCTGCGAGACCTGGAAGGAATGGAACGCTTTTTTGAGGAAGTGTTTTCCTGGAGAGACCAGACGGAAGAAAAGCCGGAGATTTCCGTAAAAACGAGAATTGGAATTTACAGTGAGGAAGAATTCCCGGAAATATTGGAAGTTTACAATCAATTTCCAATTAGTGAATTGACAATCCACAGTAGAACCAGAGCGCAAATGTATCGTGATATACCGAATATGAAGGCCTTCGGTTACGCAGTGGAGCATTCGAAGAATCCATTGATTTATAATGGAGATGTAAATACAACGGAAGATTATCATTTGATTGCTGAAAAATATGATATTCGGGGGATGATGCTTGGAAGAGGGTTGATTGCCAACCCGAATCTGGTGAACGAAATCAAGGGAGCAGAGCACATTACCCTGGAACAAATCAAGGAATATCATGATCGATTGTATTCGGATTTTGAACAAATCATGCAGGCGGACAAGCATTTATTATGCAAGATGAAAGAATTTTGGAATTATGTGTCCTGGAATTTCGTTGAGGAGCATCGGTGCGCAAAATTAGTTCGAAAGTGTCAGAATCTGTATAAATATCAACTGGCCATAGAAGAAATATTTGGAACTATGGAAATTAAATAATTGCTTAGGTGATTATATAGGAGTGTTGAAAAAGGAGAATGTATATGAGAAAGTTAAAGAAGATTGGAGCTATTTTTATCTGGACAGTTTTGTTATTTAGTATCACAGCACAGCAAGATGCAAAGGTCAATGGTGCTCTGAAGTATCGATTGGGAAAGAAAATTACTGTGGATTCTGGAGAGAGTAGCATTTTTGGAATCAAAGGTGCTGCAAAGGTTAAGAGTCTTAATAAAAAAGTAATTTCTGCAAAGAAAATTAAAGGGAAAAAGAAAAATAATACAATGATTCGTGTGATGGGGAAGAAGACCGGGAAAACGAAATTAATTGTAACGGTAAATGGCAAAAAGAAAAAAGTTCGTGTGACGGTTGTTCCGAAAAAAGTGGAAAATGTGAAAGCTACTTTGCAGGGAACAAAAACAGTAGAACTTCAATGGGCAAAATCAAAGGGTGCCGTGAAATATGAAATCTGGCGTTCTACAGATATCAAATCCGGATATAAAAAACTCGGAACAGTGAAGACGAATTCTTATACGGATGAAAAGACAAAAGGAAAATATTACTATTATAAGGTAAGAGCTCTTGGAAACAAGAAAACGAAAGGAAAGTATTCATCTGCCGTAGGAATTAAGACATATCAGCTGACCTGGTCCGATGAATTCAATGGTAATTCTTTAGATCGAACCAAATGGACTGATAAGACGTTAGCGTATTCTTCTGTTTCAGAGAACCAGGGAACTTATGAAGTAAAAGATGGAAATTTAGTTATTACCCCTTCATTTAAGAGAAATGCAGCATCGGGAGCCGTGATTGCGGATTCCCTGGCTGACGTAAACCTTTCCACGAATGGATTGAAAACATTTACCTATGGAAGATTTGAAATTGTAGCAAAGCTTCCGAAGGGAGATGGATTAGTATCAGCCGGTTGGTTGATGAATGAAAGATTGATTTGGCCAAAAGGCGGAGAGATTGATTTATTTGAAAATAAATCTGGAACCAACGGTATTATTAATCAATTGCTTCTGAACGGAAAATTTAATAGTTTTTCAGGAATGGGAAATACAAAGCACTGTGAAACGCAGGTAAAGAATGCCTGCGATGAATTCCATACTTATGCAATTGAATGGAATGAAAACAGCATTACGTATTGGATTGATGGGAAACAGACCTATTCCTATAATTTAGCTGATTTTGGAAAGGTATCAGAATTAAAATATAATGAAGATTATTGGCCGTTTAATAAGCCTTTTATCGTGTGCTTGTCCAGTCAGTTTGTTCAGGGAATCTCAATTAAGCCAGATAACTGGACGAAAGTGGCGACAGAAGGGGATGTTGAAACCTATGAGGATTCTATGATAATAGATGCTGTACGTGTATATCAATAAATAAATTTCTCGGAACGTTGAAATAAAATAAATTATTTCAACGTTCTATTAGTATAAAATCATAGAGATGGAGGATGAAAAATGAAAAAAATATTATTTATGGTGATTATTGCATTAGGAATTATGGTAATGACAAATAGTAATCCGGTCAATGCAAAAACAAAGGCTACTTATAAGAATGGTGTTGTAACCGTCACAGGGAAAGGTAAATTTACCAGCAGAAAATATCAAAAGAATAAAAAGGTACAAAAAGTTATTGTTGGAAAGAACGTCACAAAGATTGGAAACTATGCTTTTAAAGGATGTAAAAACTTAAAAAAGGTTTCTTTCAATAAAAAATTAAAGGCAATCGGCAAAGAGGCTTTTAAAGGGACTGCATTGAAGAAGGTTGACCTTCCTGTTTCAGTGAAGAAGATTGGTGATGGCGCATTTTTTTGTGTGTCATTAAAGGAACTTAAGATGCCAGGAAAGATGCATTGGAGTTATTCAGAAATAGAAAACTGTATTTTTTTCTCTTGCGTGGATAAAGTTATTTTCAAAACATCTGTTGATTATCATACAATGCTTGGCGTTCCTGCCAAAGAATATGTCGTATCTGCTAAGGATAAAAAATATGTAAGTATTGATGGGGCAATCTATCGTAAAAATGATTATCAGCTTATGATGATTCCAAGAGTAAAGGAATTTACAGTTAGTGAACAGTGTAAAATTTTAGATTTGTATCATATATATCATTTTAGATATTTATGTGATGATGATTATTTTGAAACAAATTACGAATTGGAAAAACTTATAATTCCGGTGTCGGTGAACAAAATAATCTATACGAGACCTGAGAACTATGATGGAAGCGTAGAGTTTTATGATTCAACAATTGATCTGAAGGTGGAAGTGCTTAATAAGAATTTAGATGATGTTAGCATGAAAAACCTGGAGCAGTGGAAGAATGATTTTCTGAAAAATAGAGAAATGTTCCGTCAAATATTACAAGCGAATAACTGTCAGTAAAAAAACAGGGAGCGTTGAAACGCAATGGGTTTCAGCAATCCCTGTTTTTGCTTGAGTACCTAATAAATTTATTTGGTCAGTAATTCCAAAATCTTATTGCTTCGTTCAATGAAAGCGGTCATAGAATCCGGATTTAATGGAGTATGACTAATCATTGCTAAGTCATAGAGCTGCTTACAAATCAAATCCGTATGTTCATCCTCAGGATTGTTCAACAGATACTGAACTAATGTATTGTTTGCGTTTAATGTAAGAATTTCTCCGGCTCCGCCAAACATGGATGGGTCCATACCTGCCATACCGTACATCTTCATCATATCCTGCATACGACGGGTTTCTTCACTGATGTTAATCATAGAAGAAACTTTTGTATCCTTTAATTTCTGAACCTTAACTTCGACATTGTCTCTGTTTAATGCTTTCTTAAATAAATCAGATAACTTTTCTGTATATTCCTTTGCATCTTCTTCACTGAGTTCTTCAGTAAAGGATTCATTTAATTCATCGTCAATTCTCTTGAATTTAACGCCTTCATTTTTGGACTCTAACTGAGTGATGAATGGCTGGTCGATATTGTCTTTCAATATTACAGCGTCGATTCCCTCATCTTTGAACATTTTCACGTACTGGCTCTGCTGAACAGGGTCGTTGGTGTAGAAAATAGTGTTCTCATGTTTTTCCTTATTTGCTTCCAAGGCTTCCTTGAAAGTCAGGAACTTATTGTCTAAGTTCTTAAAGAGTACATAGTCTGACATCTTTTCACAGAACTTCTCGTCCTTTAAACAACCAAATTTAATGAATGGACTGATGTCATCCCAGTATTTTTCGTAGTTTTCCTTATCTGTTTTACACATTCCGGAAAGCTTATCAGCTACCTTTTTCGTGATGTAGTCTGAAATCTTCTTTACGAATCCGTCATTCTGAAGAGCAGAACGGGAAACATTCAATGGAAGATCAGGACAGTCTATGACACCCTTTAATAACATCAGGAATTCCGGAATAACTTCCTTGATGTTGTCAGCAATAAACACCTGGTTGTTATATAATTTAATAGTCCCTTCAATCGATTCGTATTCCATATTGATTTTAGGGAAGTATAAGATTCCTTTTAGGTTAAATGGATAATCCATATTTAAGTGAATCCAGAACAAAGGCTCCTTAAAATCCATAAAGACCTTACTGTAGAATGCTTTATATTCTTCGTCGCTGCATTCATTCGGATGCTTTGCCCAAAGAGGTGTGGTGTCGTTAATCGGAACAGGGCGTTTCAAAACTTTTGCTTTTTTCTTTTCCGGTTCAATTTCCACAGTTTCCTTGGTACCGTCTTCGTTTTCTTTCTCTTCTGTCTTTGCAGGTTCTACGATATGTTCAATAACAGTATCTTCCTCGGTCACCTCTTCTTCCAGAATGGTTTCATATTCCGGTTCAGCAGAAGGGTCACTTAAGTAGATTTCTGTCGGCATGAAAGAACAGTATTTGTCTAAAACTTCCTGTGCACGATAAAGGTTAGCAAATTCCAGACTATCTTCGTTTAAGAATAATGTGATTTTTGTTCCACGGTCTGATTTGTCAGAATCACTCATGGTGAACTCTGTTCCTCCGTCACAATCCCAAAGAACCGCAGAAGCACCTTCTTTATAGGAAAGGGTTTCAATGGTAACACGGTCAGCAACCATAAAAGCAGAATAGAATCCTAAACCAAAGTGTCCGATAATCTGGTCCTCTGAGGTTTTGTCCTTGTATTCTGCAAGGAATGCTTCGGCTCCGGAAAATGCAATCTGATTAATATATTCATCCACTTCATCAGCCGTCATACCGATTCCGTTATCAAGAAAGGTCAATGTTTTATCTTTAGGATTTGCTAAAACCTGAATCTGAAATTTTTCATCAGCCGGTAAGTTAATTTCGCCCATCATATCCAGTTTCTTTAATTTTGTGATTGCATCACAACCATTGGAAACTAATTCTCTGAAAAAGATGTCGTGGTCAGAATATAACCACTTTTTGATGATTGGAAAGATGTTTTCGCTGTTAATGGATAAACTTCCTTGTTTATTTGCCATAATAAATCACTCCTTTTACATATAATAAGACAGATGCATTTATGCATTCTGTCAATTGTTTCTATGGCATATTTTAACACTGTGCTAAAAAAAGTCAATAAAAAATTAGCACTCAACAAAAAAGAGTGCTAATAATTATTCGATATCAATATCAAACTGTTTACTGAGAAAGGTTTGAATCATTCCATCCCAGTGTTTGTCTAGGGATTTATCCATGGTAAAGATGTTTAAGGTAGAACCGGTAATGATTTGAATTTCACCTTGCTCGTAATGAATGTGGAGATAGAGTCCGCCAATGTCAGAAGGAGAATGATTTACGCCACATTGATTTAGAATTTCCTCGTAATGGGTTTGGGAAAGCCCTAAAACCAGTTTCATTTTTGTGGGAACTTTTTTCCCTTTAATTATTTCAAAACAGACTGTTTTAATTTTATGCCAGGAGACAAATTCATCCGGAAGTGAAGCGAGCTCCTCCGAATCAAAAAACTCGCGATTAATTCTCCCGTCCAGTTCAAAGGTTGACGCAGTAGAAATCTGTCCTTCATAAAATATAAAACGATCAAAAGTATCTTTGGTTAGTAAATGTTGCATAAAATGATTAATATCATTAACTCTTATTGAAATCATGTGAAAATTATAGCAGAGAAAAAGTACTCATTCAATAAGAAGGGAAAGAAAGAATTAAAAAAAGTAAAAAAGCATCCATTCCATAATTGACTTTTTAAAATGAGTATAGTAAATTAAATAGAGCCAAGCTTCCGTAGCTCAGTTGGTAGAGCAGCTCACTCGTAATGAGCAGGTCACGTGTTCGAGTCACGCCGGGAGCTTTCTTTATTGCAGGAATTTGGCAATAAAAATATAATGAATGGAATAGAAGTTATGGTATATAAACCGTACCGGATAAATCAGGGAATGAAAAACACTGTGGT
>CACXEU010000034.1 GCA_902766735.1 uncultured Lachnospiraceae bacterium | reverse complement strand
TAAATACATCTCCGCGAGCTGCGCATCCTTGCGGAGCATTTTTATTTCATGGGGAAGTTCAAAGAACTTTCCTATGAAATAAAAAAATCCTCTGTTTACCGCACGGCAAGCAGAGGATTCATTTTTTATTTAGATAATACACTAATTCCAATTCCAACAGCATCCGGTCCTACATGGCACCCGATACTAAAGGACAAGTTTCTGTTCTTATGATGTTTAACCTGCGGGAATCGTTCCGAAACCATATGTTTCCATTCCTCATCGTCAGAATCATTAATAAACGTGGTGGCAGTGTCAATACAAATCTTATCTATCGGTACATCTTTAAATCTCGTATTCAAGTCTTCTTCAATAGCATCCAACATCTTCGACTGTGCCTTTTTCATTCCACGTACTTTTGCGAAAGCATCCAGTTTTTCTCCTTGAATCGTCAAAACCGGTTTAATATTCAAAACCGCTCCGATTGCAGCACCTGCCGCAGTAACTCTTCCACCTCGCTTTAAATATTCCAACGTATCTACCGCAATATAAATACTGGAATTATATGCATCCGCTTCTAATTGTTCTTTGATTTCTTTCGCTGAGCATCCTGCATCGGCCATAGCCTTTGCATCAAAAATGGAGCGATACATCGTAATGGAAATGCGGTGATTATCTACCACCTGTACTTTTCCGTCGTATTCATCCGCAAACTGATTTGCTGCCGCACAAGAATTACTCAACCCACTGGACATCGGAATATACACCAGTTCATCATAACCGCTGGCTAAAATCTTATCCCACATATCTAACACATCCCCAGGAGATGGCATAGAGGTCGTAACATTTTTTCCTGATTCCAAATACCCATAGAACTGATTCTTATCTATGTCTTTGCCCTCAAAAAACACCTGATCATCCATAATCACAGGCATCGGCAACATGAAAATCTGATTTTCTTCTGCTTCCTTTATTTGAACGCCACTATTTGTATCTGTCATTACTGCAGTTCTCATGAATCCCCTCCCGAGTTCTTAATCATTAAAATAAATCTGTTTACCTATTCTATCATAAAAAAACAATGAGGTACACCTTTTTATTTTCCGGTCTGTGAAAATATCCGCATCGATAACCGATACGGATATTTCCCTTATTTCTGATTTATTTTATTTTCTTACTTTTCTTTGGTCTGCTCCAGTCACCATAAACAGTCACGCCATTTTTCGTAACATAAGCCTGTACTGCAAAGTAGTAACTCTTCTTAGATTTTAATTTTTTCACCACAAGTTTGTAAGATCCCTGAACAAATTTGGCATTCTTCATATTCTTCTTTGTGGAATATTTCACACGGTAGCCTGTTGCTCCCTTTACTTTCTTTAAAATCAAGGACGCCTTTTTCTTCTTAACAGTAATCTTCTTCACTGATGTCTTACCCGGTTTTGCAACAACCGGTTTTGTTGTTACTTGTGGCTTCACAGGGTTCTTTGTTGTTTCCGGATTCCTTGTCGGTGCCACAGTTGTTGTTGGTGCTGTGGTAGGTTCTGCCTGAACCACTACATCAACACCGTCAGACAATCGTTCCATTTCGCCCTTTACAGTGCCAATTTTAACCTGATGTTCTCCTGCAGAAATTCCTGTTAATGTTATTTTGCCCTCTCCTGGAACAACTCTGCCGGCATATTTGTCGTCAACGTAAACCTTATAGGCATATCCGTCTCCTTCCAAATCAGTCCACTGAACATCAATGGTATTATATATTTCCGAAGTCGCAGTGATTTCTGTCACCTTTTCAGGAAGCAGTGACTCATCTCCCATAACCGCCAATTCGCAAAGCAGGTAACCGATTGCCGCATAGTTAATATTATTTTGATTTGTATTTTCCGGATTTCCATCAATATAATATCCCGTAAATGGTCCGTTCTTCATAATATATTTGATGTATCGAACGGATTCCTGACCATAAGACGATGTATCAATTGGTGCAACCATAAACTGTTCATATTTTGCACCGGATACACTGTATACCGATTCATAATTTACCCCATCTGCGGAGAATAAAATTTCATATTCAGATGCAAAAGTTCCATTGTCTGCATACATACTAATAACAGAGTGAATTGCCTCTGGCAGATAGTCCTGTCCCAAATCATAAATGACCGTTGCCACTCTTTCCGTCGGACGTGTCTGTAAGTATCCTGTATGATGACTGTAATTCCACCATACCCCATCATTAATGGTTTGTACCCCACCACTAATATCCTGTCCTCTTGGCTGCCAGTCGTCACTTCTGTAATTGTCGCAATCTGTTGTTTCAGTTACCAATGGGTGATATTTTCTTAACGCAAGATTTAGGGATGTACCAATATGATTGGTATAACCATCCACAGAAATCATTTCCACAATACCATTGGAAAGCCATCCATCCTTCAACTGACAAACCTTTACGGTATAATCTCCGGCTGTAACACCTTCATAGGTATAAGCCACACCAGCCTTTGCATTTTCATTGATTACCTTTGTTCCAAGAGATACCACGTAAGTTGCATCCTCCTGGTCTTCTCCTGCTTCAATCGTGTAATCTAATGTTTCTAACTTTGGCTGTGACAACTGAATTCCTGCTGCTTCTGAAACGTTTGATTCAATGACTGTCGGTGTTTCAGTATTTGTCATGACAACTGCTTCATTAATTACATACCCCCAGTCACTTGAGCCTCCGGACACTGTAATTTTCACAAAGCGAAAAGCTTCTTCTGTATAGTTATCAAGTTTTGTTAACGGCACCCTGCTGATTCCAAAGGATTGGTTATTGATTGTTTCAAAATGATATCCTGTAGTTTTTCCGACTTCCGTATAGTTCTTGCGATCCAATGAGAATTCAATTTTCGCATCAGAAGCATATGTTCCTGCGTTGGTATATTCCAACATAATTTCTCGAACTTCACTAGCTTTATAATAATGACCGAGGTCAATGACAAAATACTGTGGAGAACCAGCTGCTGTTCTAAGAGAAACATCAGAACCTTCTCCGGATTTTGTATTTCCGTCCACTGCCTTCTGTGCTGTGTCCATTGTATGCCCAGGATACAGTTCAGAAACTTCCACAATCTGTGGATTGTAACTTGGTATTCTTCCATTGGCAATATTGTAAGATGCTGTAATGTAATTGGTATATCCATCTACAATAATCTGTCTTGTAATTCCCTTTGACAACCATCCGTCTTCAAAGGTACATACTTTAACATTGTACACTCCGGCTTCCACATCCTTCTGTACATATTTCACGCCGGCTTTCGCATTACTGTTAATTACTTCACTTCCCATATAAACGACATAAGTCGCATCATCCTGTCCTTCTCCTGCAGTAATTTCATAGGAGAATTCTTCTAATACATCCTGTGAAAGAACAACGTCAGATGCTTCCGGAATATTGGAACCTACAATAGTTGGCTGGTCTGTATTGGCAATCACGGCCACTTCATTGACCATGTAACCATAATTAATTCCTCCTCCGGATAAGGTGATTCGTACAAAACGAACTGCCTTTTCTGTATAGTCACTGATTTTATTCAATGCAACACTATTTAATCCACAGATACCCGGCGCAGCCTGCTTAAAGATATATCCTGTAGATTTTCCAACTTCCGTGTAATTTGTTCCGTCTAATGAAAATTCTATTTTTGTATCGGATGCACAGATATCTGCTTTGGTATACGCCAAAATCACACGTTCCAATTCTGACGGAGCATAATATTCTCCCAGGTTAATAACAAAATCCTGAGGAGAACCGGAACCAGTTTGCATTCCCGCCTTTGAACTTTCTTCGGCGATTAATTTTCCATCTAATGCATTCTGTGCCGTGGTCAAGGTATGACCTGCATGGATAGACTTCATCTCTATAATCTGCGGATTATAAGGTGATATAACATTGTTTGCAATATTCTTGGTACTGTTAATCAAGCTGGAAATATCCAATACGGTTACACTTTCACTTAGGATTCCTACAGATGCTGCATCCTCCACGCAGGCAACTACTTTTACCTGATAGGTTCCACCGGTTACACCTTCTACGGTATATTCTTTTCCGGCATCCACACCACTTCCGATTCTCTTTACCGCAGTACCACTCTGCAGGTAAACGTTATACTTATAATCTTCCTGATTTTCTCCTGCTTCAATGGAGTATGTCAATGTATTATAGTCATCAGATCTGGCAGATACAGATTTTGCATCATCACAAACCTCTGCCTGTACCTTTTCCAGATTCAAGTCCGTGTCCAGTACAGCAATTTCTGTCGCCTGAATTCCCCATGCATAGGAATCCGGATAAACCAAACGAATGTAGCGGACTTTTCCTTCAATTCCTGCAAGACTTTCCTCCTCAATCAGGTTCTGTGCTGTAATCTGTCCAGTCACATCTGCTGCTGTAACCGACTTTACTGTTTCAAACTTTAATCCGTTCGGAGAGTACTGAACCTGGTATCCCTTTACCGGAGTATCTCCATCATTTTTCTCTTTGTAAGCCACAACTAATTTGTCAAGTGTTGATGCATTATACACATCTCCCAAATCAATTTCATAGAACGTTCCAGCGGTATTAAATGTTGTAGCCGCATGGCCATTTCCCTTGGTAATTTTTCCATCCGTGAGATATTCTTCCGTACCTTCTCCCTTCGATGGATTTGCAGTTGCTGTTTTTTTCAATGCCACATTATAGTTGGCATTTGCAACCATTTGTTCCGTAGTGAGGTCTGCCAGGACGGTAGTATTCGTCACATTCACAGAAGCTACTACCATGGCACAGCTCATTCCGACTGCAAGAATTCTCTTACAATTTCTCTTCATTTCTTTCTCCTCCTATTTTTCACGAAAAAAAGACTCACAAAACTTTCATTTTATGCGTCTGATTTTTAAATATATAACTCTCCGAACCCTTTAACTTTTTTTATTATATCATAGAACGTAAAATTAAAAAGAGTCTTTTTTGCTCTCTTTATAACAAAAAAGACTCTCTTGACGTTTTATGGTAATAAATGTCCTGCAGAAAGGTATAACTGGTACCATTCTTCTCTTGTCAATGTCACATCACAAGCCGATGCAATCTCCTCCATTCTCTCAAGGCTTGTGGTTCCCGATACAATCTGCATTCCTGCCGGATGACGTAAAATCCATGCTGCTGCAATGGCTGTCGGTGTCACGCCATATTTTTCTGCCATTGTATCAATCACCTTATTCAGTTCCCCATATCGTTCATTTCCCAAAAAGACGCCCTGCCAAGCCGGCATCTGAAACGGAGACCAAGCCTGTATGGTCACATCGTGAAGTCTGCAATAATCCAGTACATTTCCATCATGGTCCACAGAACCCGGTGATTCCATATTCATTTCCATGCTTCCTGCAATCATATTGGAAACCGGTAACGAGAACTGTAACTGGTTAATAACCAAATCCTGTTTCACACATTTCTTCAATAATTCCACCTGCATTGGCTTAAAATTGGAAACACCAAAGGAGCGAACCTTTCCGGACTGTTCCAGCTGATCCAATGCCTCTGCAATTTCTTCCGGTTCAAACAGTGCATCCGGACGGTGTAATAAAAACGTGTCCAGATAATCCGTCTGCAATCGTTTTAAGATTCCATCCACGGAATTTAAGATATGTTCCTTGGATAAGTCGTAATCAATTCCCAAACGCACACCACATTTAGATTGGATGATTAAATCTTCCCTGTTAATGGAAGAATCATCTTTCAATGCCTTTCCAAACAATTCCTCGCATGTTCCATTTCCGTAAATGTCTGCATGGTCAAAATAGTTAATTCCCAATTCCAGGGATCCGTGAATAAATGCATTCACCTCTTCCACGGATTTTTCTGCGAAACGCATGCAGCCTGCAATGATTGCCGGCGTCTCCTTTTCTACACTTCTGATTTTTACCTGTTTCATATATTCCTCCTCTTTATCTTGTAATGGTGATGTACTTCTTACTACTCCATGCACCATATACTTTTACCTTGTTAATTGTTTTATACGCCCGAACTCTGACATAATATTTCTGCCATCGAGCCAGTCCCTTTATCGTTCTGTTCTTCTTGGATGACTTTACAGTCACAGTCCGGACTCCTAAGGTCATCCCCTTATTCTTTGCATAACATAATTCATAACCGCCGGCACCTTTGGATTTAATCCATCGCACCTTCATTTTTTTCTTTCCGGAATTTGTTACAGAAGATAATATAACTTTCGCCGGCTTAATTGTAAAATATTTCGTGACAGTTCCTTCATAGAGATTTTTAAAAGTAATAATCACTGCTGCCTGTCCCGGTTTCACATTATTTTTATAGGATAGGGTGTAATTGTCGAGTGCAATCACATTTCCTTTGGAATCCCGAATAGTCACTTTCGGTTTTTGCTGTGTACCATTATAAGTAAAGGTCTTTTTACTCAGAACATATTTTTTCGCCCGGTACACCGTCTGGGTTCGCCGTCTCCCACAAAGATTACACTTGTATGTCAGAGTCGCCGACTGTTTCGTCGTTGCTTTTCCCGTAGATGAAATTAAGACGTCGGAATGTCCTCCCAAACTACAGCTTTTAGTCAACAGAATGTTCATATCCGAATTTCCTGTAACGCCCGCCACTTTTCCCGCGGAAGAATATTGCCACATATCATAGGCTCCCTCATAAGCACATTCCGAATTGTACTGCGCTACCCACTTGGACCACTTGTTAAACCTTGAATCGGTAAGTTTATTGTTCCACCAATATAAACTGGCATAAACACCGACCGTATAGCCCTTCGCCATAATCGCCTTACAGAAAGTTTCTGCAATATCACCAAAGGCTTTCGACGATAGATTCTGTTGGGTAGAATCTTCCAGGTCGTAATAAATCGGCATAGTGGGATGGGCACCATGCTGATTAATCATACGAAGCACATGGTTTGCCTCACTGGTTGCCATTTTCGTATTCGTGGCATAAGAATAAATATAAATTCCGTAAGGAATATGATTTGCCTCGCATCCCTTCACATTCACTCCAAAATATTCATCGTCCTGATATGAATAATCATCCCCATAGCCACAACGGATAATCGCAAAATTAATATCCGTTTGTTTTACTTTGGCCCAGTCGATTTTTCCCTGATGTTTGCTCACATCGATTCCTTTCGACACTGCGCCTTCGATGACTTCCCCTCTATCGTTATAATAAACACCATCCACTGCAGTCCATGGTGTAGGGGCAGCAGAAACGGTCTGTATTCCCAGTAGGATTATCATAATCCATACAATTACATTTATTTTCCTCATACATCTCCCCATTTCCTCTATTCTTCCGTTCAATTTCTATAACGTTATCAGTTTAACATATCTGCAATTCAAAAAAAACCTTTCTGAAACGGTTATTTTTTCCAAATAGTGACATTTGTCATGTCCCTTTTGATGTTTTCATGACATATGGCATCTAGGAACTTCCTTTTTTTTCTGATTAAATGGGTTTTGCAGACAAAAACTATCTCTGTATTTACTTAAGGAGAATGTGTTATGGGCGAAAGAAAAGTAAACGCTTCTAATATGTTAGTGTCAATCGGTGTGTGTTTCATCGGTTTACTAACCTATGCGTTACTTAGGATTTTTGCTCCCTCAGGGTTCTCCTATACGGTTTCCGTATCATTATTCGTAGCATTTATTCTGATTTTGATTAAATGTGGTACCCGCAGATTCTTTTTTGATATCGTGTTAACCGTTCCATTGGTGCTGTAAACATTGTATTGGCGATGAATTCTCTTACAATGAATTACATTCCGATTTCGGGACTATTATTCACTGAATGGTTTTTCTTAAGCCTTTTGGTTGGAATTGTTATTCTAACTATTATTTGGTATAGTGAGGATGATGTCACGGTACAGATTCAGGCCATTGGTTTAAACCTGATTACACTGTTTTTACTCGCCCATGTGATGGAAAGTAACACAGAAGTTTTTTGTATCACAATCTTTACTGTTTACACGATTGGAGTCATTTGTTACGGAATTCTTCACGACCAGAAATCGTTCCGACTCATCGGACTTTTTGCTCTGACAATTCATTCCGTAAAAATCTCAAAAGAGCTGTGGTACACGATTCCCTGGTGGGGATACTTCTTGTTTATAGGAATGCTCTTAATCACACTTTCGATCCTATATGAAAAGCGAGAAAAACATACCGCAGTTAATACACCACTAAAAGAGGAACTATAAATTATGAATTTTGTTATACAAATTATTAACTTTTTTGTTGCAGTTGCTATCTCCTTCAGTATGGTAGCACTGTACTTTCGAGGGAAGAGTGCAAAGTCGACGAAAATCTTTATTGCCTGTGAAGGAATGATTGCTGCATGGTGCAGTTCTCAGATTTTCATTGAAATGGCACCCAACGACACAGCACTAGCTCTTAGTTTCACCTACGGGGATTTGGCAATTACCTTTATCGGATTACATTGGTTATGGTTTGCACTCCTAAGTTCCAATCGAAAAGTAAATTGGGAGGTGATTGTGCTAACATCCATCGTTCCAATGTTTCACTTTATCAGTATCCTTACGAACCCACTCCATCATAAATATTATAAATATTTAACATTGGAGCATGTGAAACACGATATTTTATTTAAAACCAACTTCATTTCCATATATATTTATGTAGTAATCGGAGCTGTCATTCTGTTTAAGGATGTTTCCAAAACACAATCCGGAAGCATTACCCGACAGTATAAGGCTAGATTTCTAATTGTGCTTTCAGTTCTGATTCCTACAGTAATTAGCTTAGTTAACCTGTTTTCATTATCACCTGTGCCTTATGACACAAACGCAATTGGATTTGCCATTGCCGTCTTTCTGGTATATCGCGCGACATTTAAGTATCGGTTTTTGGATTTGGAACGGCAACTTCAGATTACAAACGAAAAATTATTATTGGAAACAGAGCGAAACAGAATTGCGCAACAGGTCCATGACACTGCAGGTCACACCTTAACGATGATTCAGTCCTATATGAAGTTGGCTGAAAATTCTGTGGAAAACGATAACAAGGGGGAGGCACTGGAATATATTCAAGGTGCACGAAAATTAACTACCAAAGGTATTCGTGAGTTACGAGAATCCATTAACATGCTGAGAGAAGAAAGCGAATACGCACTGATTACCCAGGGGGTTATGCATTTAGCTAACCAAGTTAAAGACATCAATGTAGAGGTGACAGTGAAGGGGGAAGATTCAGAAAAATATTCTCATCTTACGAAAGTTGTCTACGATAGCGTTCGGGAATCCATTACCAATTCCCTGAAGTATTCTCAGGCACAAAAGTTAGATATTATTCTTACGTTTAAGGAAAAGTCTATACAGCTTATGATCGTTGACGACGGAGTCGGCTGTGCTGCTATTGACGAAAACAATGGAATTCAAGGAATTCGGGAACGAGTAGAAAAAGCCAACGGCACAGTTCGTTTTGTAACCGCACCAAACCAAGGGTTCTTAACACGTGTCGAATTACCAATTTAATGATGAGAGGTCTATTATGAGTAAGATTAAAGTAATCATTGCTGATGACATTAAAATACTACGCCAGGGGTTAAAAATAATATTAGAACAGGACTCGGACATTGAGGTTTTAGCTTTAGCAGAGAACGGAAAAGAAGCTTTTGAACTGACCCGAGACCTGAAACCGGATGTTGTCCTGATGGATATGCGTATGCCGGAGTACGACGGTGCATACGGAATCGCAGCAATCAAAAAGGAATGTCCGGGAATCAAAGCATTGGTCCTTACCACTTTCGATGATAAGGAAACCATCGATAAAGCCATTCGAAATGGGGCGGATGGGTATATCTTAAAAGAAATGGAAGACGAAAAAATAATTGCCAGCGTGAAAAGCGTTTATAACGGAATTAACGTGTTTGGCCAAGGGGTATATCAGGTGATGCTGAATAGTTATCACCAAGTTTCTGACACGGATGCCATGACCGGAAAAGAGGCATTGTCGGAAGTTTTAACAAAGAGGGAAATGGAAGTAGTAAAACTTGTTGCTGAGGGGTATGACAATAAAGAAATTGCTGGAAAGTTGTTTCTGAGTGACGGAACAGTCAGAAACAGTATTTCCAGGATTTTGGAAAAGCTAGATTTGAAAGACCGTACACAGCTTGCTGTATATGCGGTAAAGCATGGAATATAAGATTCACTGGTTTTTGTTATAATTCTTTTTACGCGGTTTGAAAAATAATTACATGTACTGATTATTTTTCAAACCGCGCAAGAATAGTATTATATTTCAAGAATTATCCGAATCATACACTGCAGATTTATTTCTCGCTGAAATACGCTGCAGGCGCGGTACTCCAAAAACGCGGAGCTGATATATAACCTGAACTTACAGGAAACATATCAGTTCCGCGTTTTTGATTTCCTTATTATCGTTTAATTTTTACTTTTTTCTTATAAGTCGGAGAATAGCATCCATAGGTTTTATTTCCTTTGGCATAAACCTGAACAGTTGCATTCTTTCCTATTGCCTTTCCACCAACTCTAAACTTACACTTATAAACTTTTTTATTTCCCTTTATGTATTGGTACAATGGCGAGTTACTACTGGAATGCACATAAATTCCTGCCACTCCAGGTTTCTTCTTCATTTTAATCGTAACCGTATAGGTGGTATCCGTTACCCAGAAGCCTTCTGCTACTAACTTAAGACCTTCATATTTCGGTTTTACCCAATGCTTCGATGTTACTGCCTTAGAAATACGAATGGATTGAATTGGAGGTTTTGCTTTCGGTCCTGTCTTAACAGTAACTTCACCACTCTTTGGTCCGGCAAAATAATATTCCTTGCCACCATACTTTGTCTTCTTTGTGTACACTGCCCTAAAGACATATTTTGTTCCAGGCTTCAAACTATTAATCACCTTTGGAACATAGGAATCAAAAGACCCATAAAGCTTAGCTTTATCCCACTTCTCACCTGCTTTTTTTACTTGTAGATAATAATCATACTTATAGCCATTGTAATTTGGGGTTGTAAAAATTAATTTCTTCGGATATGTTTCAAAATTTGTTATTTTCAATGCCGGTTTTTCATAAATCGCAGTTGGGAATACTTTTGGATACTGAATTTCAGTTCCATCGGTCAGTTCTGCGCTGAGTTCATGATAACCAATATCAAAGTTCTTCGTGTCGATTGTCTTCTTAAAACTCTTTCCGGACACTTCAAAACGATTCTTGTTATCAACCCAAACGTATTTAAAGGTCGCATCCCCTGCGGTAAGGGTACCGGTTACTGTTGCGATTCCCTTGCTATCAATACTGATATCAATGCTACCCTTTGATTCTTCCTTCGCATATGGATTCGCATTAACCGGATAACTTCTTGTATTATTATTATAATTTTCTCCTTGATAGGATCCTAATACAAAGAAGCAATAGCTCTTTCCTGCGTCTTCATAGCGAACTTTCTGGGTAAACACACCGGAATCGTAGGTAGGTGTAAGACGTTCTCCATTCACATCCCAATAAACTTTAATCTGTCCTGCATCATAACCTTTCTTGAAACCACTACAACTTTTCTCCAAGTCAGCCACTTGGATGCTTAACGTCTTTCCAGGGGTTACCGTTCCGTCACTCTCAATTCCCTGTACCAGGTTTTCAACAAAATCGTAACCTCCGCCGGCTTTAACCTGATACTGAAAAGCCAACGAACAAACCATCGTCAAAACTAATGTAAATGCAATAAAACTTCTCTTTGTCATTTTACTCATAGACTTCCTCCTTTTCTTTATTAAATTATTCCGGTCAACACTCTAACCACATTATATCACAGGAAGTTTTGATAATTAACAGGGTCTATGAATAAAAACCTTACAAACTTTTTTGTATCAAACTCTGAAATGCTTCTTCATAAATTACTTTCTTTTACAATCTTATTTGGCGGTATCTATTAGTTTTTTTACTGTTTCCACCTGATGATTCAACATATCATATTCCAATTCTTTCGTATCCCGATTCAATCCGGATGCTTCTAAGGTGATGGTTCCGTCATAAGCAATCTCATTCAAAAAATCGAAAAATTTCCGAAAGTCAATATTTCCTGCTCCCACCGGAAGAACACGCTCCCGCAAAGTCTCCCATTCCATATATCCACCGGCATAATCATTGACATGGTAATGCTTTACGTGATTAATTTTATCGAACCCATAAATTCCATCCATCTGCCCATGAAACGCCGCCATTTTTGTGTCAAAAATATAGGAAACATCCGGGTACCTTTCAATGAGCCAATTCCAGTTGCAAAAAGGATTATATTTATTGCAAATCACATTCTCAATCAATAATTCAATATCATATGCGTCAGAAATCTGTCGCAGTTCTCCGTATGCTTCAATATTCTTTTCAATCTGCTGATCGGACGTGGTTCCGTTCCACAAGTGAAACACTGCTTTCTTTGCACCGATGCCCTTGGCAATTTTACAATTGGTTTCAAACCGATCCACAACCTGTCCAAGTCCTTCCAGGACAATCTTCTCCCCCATGGACTTCTCAAAATGCATTACCGGAGTATCCGTTTCCAGACAGTTTACCACTTCCACCAGTTCCTCTGCACGCTCATACCAGTCCCTATACATCATAACTTCCAATCCATCGCAGTCCAACCGTGGTACAATCTCCTTTAATATCCGGAACTCTTTTCCATTCACATAACCTAGCAATGCTCCTGTAGATATTAACACTTTCATACTATTGATCCTCTTTCTTACTTTATTTTCGCCACAAACACACCGGTTCTTTTTGTAATGAACAATGGTGTTTGCTCTGTTACCTTTCTTCTGAGAAATTCTTCACATTCTTTTTTTCTTTTCTTCATAACGGTCTCAATCCCTCCGGGAAGGGAGCACATATAGTCATAGATTGATCTCCACTCAGGAACCAACAGATTATCTTCATGAGAATGCCTTTCTACTTTTGAGAAAACTTCTTCCAATTGTCCTTTCCCATTTTCCAGGCTAAATCCTTTTGCAAACCATCCCGGTACTTTCACACTATCGTCATATTGAATTGCCAGTTCCCATAATTCCTTCATATGGTCCTCTCCAATGGTTGATGCGATGAATTTCCCATCCTCTTCCAGCATCTCTTTCACAGTAATGAAAAAGTTCTTTCTCTCGGAATCCTCTATATGATACAGCATGTGATTTGCGAAAATCCGCTGAAATCTTCTTCCTCCAAGTGCTTCTAATTCACCCAGTTTTGTTGCATCACCTACCAAATAGGAAAACTGAATTTGTTTCTTTTCAAACAAATCCTTTTCTGTTTCCAGCAGTGATCTGGCTGAGTCAATCATTGCCTTGGAATTATCCACCAAAACGACCTTCAAATTTTTCGGTAATGCGTCCTTTTCCTTAATCCATAGTTGCCCATTACCACAACCAATATCCAGAATTGTCATTCCTTCTTTCACATCACATTGTTTGAACAGATAATCAAACCACTCCACTTTTGCCGTGCTATATTGGTGAATGTTGATTCGAGCCTCTAACTTCTTCGTACCAGCATACTGATTAATCAGTTCTTCTTTCTGAGATGTAAGCTGCATGATTTCCAACATTTTATCCCAATTCTTTTCTTCTGACAACTGCTGCATCTCATTTACTGCTTTTTTTATTTGACGCAAATGGGTAATTCGCTGTTCAATCAACTTACTTTGTCTGCCAAGAGAATCTCGAATTTCCTCCTTCTCCAGTAACTGCCTGATTTCCTCCAAGGAAAAGTCCAGATATTTAAACATTAGAATTCTCTGCAACCGCTCCACGCTCTCCCTGGAAAACAGTTTATAGCCGGACTCCGTAATCCGGTCGGGTATCAACAGTTCCTTTTCCACATAAACTCGAATGCTCTTATATGTCGTCCCTGACATTTTTGCTAATTCCCCTGCAGTATAATATTCTTTATTCTCCATATTCCATTCTCCTAATTTCAATTTTAGGATCATTGCAATGTCCTTAGAAAATCACATGGTAATTTTCTGATATATAAAGAATAAACCTTGCCCCTAGGGCAAGGTCAAGTATTTTTTATTGATATCGCTTGGACTGCGGTGATTTTTTGATACACCTAATCCCTTGATATTATTCTAATAGATTCTCTTTGTTTAAGCAATGTTCCTTCGCTCGTATTCATTTCTGTATTTTATTGGACTGACATATCCCAGATATGAATGCCTACGTTTTCTGTTATAAAACAATTCGATATATTTAAACATATC
>CACXEU010000033.1 GCA_902766735.1 uncultured Lachnospiraceae bacterium | reverse complement strand
CTCATCAAAGCCCGATTTGTCGAGCTCTTTGGTGATCCAGTTTCAAATCCAATGAAGTGGCCTGTTAAGATGTTGAAAGATTTATCAGTTCAGATAAATAGTGGCAATACACCTAAAGGCGGATCGGAGAATTATGTTGAAGAAGGTATTACCTTCTTTAGAAGTCAGAACGTATGGAAAGACCGCTTGGAAATGGATGATATTGCATATATAGATGCCAAAACTCATGCAAGTATGAAGAGAAGTAGCTTAAAGCATGGTGATATTCTTATGACAAAGACAGGTCGTATAAATACGGAAAATAGTTCTCTTGGAAGGGCTGCTTTGTATGATGGTGAAGATGATATGGCGAATGTAAATGGTCATGTGTATTTTATAAGGCTTAAGGATGGAGTGAACAATAAGTTTATACTTAGAATTCTTGTGTCACCAGAATATCGTGATTTGATCAGAAGTGTTTGTGTCGGTGGGATTGATAAGCGTCAGCTTAATAAGGAACATATTGAAGACTTCCCTATTATATGTCCGCCGACAGACATGGTTGATGACTATGTTGCGTTTGTAGAACAAATCGACAAATCAAAAGTTGTCGATATGAAAATATTATAAAATGGAGAGATTATGGGATTTGTAGAAAAGGCTCCAAAGAAGATTGTATGGAGAGCGATAGAGTATTATAAAAAGAATAAAGTTCTTGATTTTCAAGAAGACGGGGAAAACTGCTATACGGCTAAGGTGGCTGGTAGTGGTAAGGTCGAGTATGCTGTGTATATAGATGTAAAACATCCAAAGAAATGCACATGTACATGCCCATTCGCAAAGAAAAATGATGTAATATGTAAGCATATGGTTGCAACATACTTTTCTATCAATCCGAATTATATAAAAGACTTTGAGGAAGATGAAAGACGATATTCAGAAGATAAGGATTATCGGTGGCAGAAGGATAAAGAAAAGCTGAAAGTATTGGCTAGGAAGATGTCGAAAGAAGAATTAGTAGATGAATTGGCAGAATGTTGGTTGGAACTTGAAACCTATAGAAAGCGTGATGTTCGATGATTTGAAGGAGTGAGAATACATGAAGACAAACTTTGATTATTTAAAATTAGAAACGCGGTTTGAACGTTTTTCAGGGGTTGCTATATCTGCGGAAAAAATAATTTTAATGGATCCGGAGGCTAGTATCATTAATTGTCGTCGGGCGATGGAATTTGCGGTGAAGTGGATGTATTCTGTGGACAAGGAATTAGAAATTCCATATCAGGATAATTTGCAAAGCCTAATGAATGCAGAAGATTTCCGTGAAATAGTCGGACAGGATTTATGGAAACGAATGGATTATATCCGTAAATGTGGGAATAACGTTGCTCATAGCAATAAAAAGCTTGGACGTGATGAGGCAATGTTATGTCTGGAAAACTTACATATCTTTTTGGATTATGTCGCATACTGTTATTCGGATTCTTATGAAGAACATCCATTCAATGGTGATTTCATCAAGGAAAGATTACAAAAAAGTAAAGAAAATCGAGAGAAGGCTGAAGCAACAAAGATACAATTACAGAAAGAAATAGAGAATGTTGCACAAAAAGATCTGGATTTACAGAAACTCCGTGAAGAGAATGAGGCTCTGAAAGAAGAATTATCATCTCGTAGAGCAGAAAAACAGCCAACATATGTGCCAAAACCCCTTGATTTGTCAGAGTATAAGACGAGAAAACTATATATTGACGCTATGCTCATTGATGCTGGATGGACAGAAGGTAAGAATTGGATTAATGAAGTAGAACTGCAGGGGATGCCAAATAAATCCGAAGTGGGATTTGCGGATTATGTTCTTTATGACAACGCTCATAAGCCACTCGCAGTCGTGGAAGCAAAAAGAACTTGTGTCGATGTGGCAAAAGGACGTCAGCAGGCGAAACTTTATGCGGATATTATCGAGCAAGAATGTGGAAGAAGACCAGTTGTTTTTCTAACAAATGGATTTGAAACAAGGATTGTGGACAATCAGTATCCGGAAAGAAAAGTTGCTTCAATTTATTCAAAACGTGATTTGGAAAAGCTCTTTAATCTTCAATCAATGAAAACTTCCTTGAATCATATTTCGGTAGATAAGAATATTGCGGGAAGATACTATCAGGAAGCTGCTATTAAAGCCGTTTGTGATAGCTTTGATAAAAAGAATCGTCGAAAAGCACTTCTTGTGATGGCTACCGGTTCCGGAAAGACTCGAACGGTAATTGCACTTTGTAAAGTTCTCTTGGATGCAGGATGGGTTAAAAATATCCTGTTTTTAGCGGATCGTAATTCCCTTGTTACCCAGGCAAAAAGAAGTTTTGTGAATCTTCTTCCAGATTTATCATGTACAAATTTATGTGAAGAAAAGGATAATTATAATTCCCATTGTGTTTTTTCAACATATCAGACGATGATAGGATGTATTGACAATGTTAAAGATGAAGATGGAAAATTATTTACCAGTGGTCATTTTGACCTTGTGATATGTGATGAAGCACATAGATCAATTTATAATAAGTACAAAGATATTTTTACATATTTTGATGCTCCGTTAGTTGGTCTGACAGCGACACCAAAGGACGAAATTGACAAGAATACATATTCTATCTTTGAGTTGGAAAACGGTGTCCCAACCTATGGTTATGATTTGGCGCAAGCTGTAAAAGACGGCTATTTAGTAGATTATATGTCTGTTGAGACGAAACTAAAATTCATTGAACAGGGAATTTGTTATACGGAATTATCAGATGAAGAGAAAGCGATTTATGAAGATACTTTTGAGAATGAAAATGGAGAAATTCCGGAAAAAATAAATTCATCAGCATTGAATACATGGCTGTTTAATGAAGATACGATACGTCAGGTCCTTCATATTGTGATGCGGGATGGCTTGAAAATTGAGTATGGCGAAAAGATTGGAAAAACGATTATTTTTGCAAAAAATCATGACCATGCGGAAAAGATATTAGAAGTATTTAATAAGGAATATCCAAACCTTGCAAAAGGGGCCAATGGACAAGCTTTTGCCAAGGTGATTGATAACTATATGACATATGCTCAAAGTGCGATTGATGAATTTTCTGATTCGAAAAAACTTCCACAGATTGCTATCTCTGTAGATATGCTTGATACAGGAATTGATGTACCGGAAGTGCTGAACCTTGTATTTTTTAAAAAGGTAATGAGCAAGGCAAAATTCTGGCAAATGATTGGACGAGGTACAAGGTTATGCCCGGGATTGGTAGATGGAGAAGATAAGTCGAAATTCTATATATTTGATTTTTGTGGAAACTTTGAATTCTTCCGAATGGGAGAAGGTCGACCGACTGCAAATATGATTGCCCTTCAAGGCGCAGTGTTCAATTTGGAATTCCAGATTGCATATAAACTTCAGGATATTAATTATCAGGTAGACCATTTGATTGATTATCGGAATCGCCTTGTTGAGATGATGGCAGGAAAAGTTCGGGAATTAAATCGGGAAAACTTTGCTGTTCGTCAACATATCAAATATGTGGATTTGTATTCATCAGAGAAAAACTATACTACTCTTTCATATGAGGATACATTGATGGTTCGAGAGGAAGTTGCACCTTTAATTCTACCGGACAGTGATGAAGCCTCAGCGGTTCGATTTGATGCATTGATGTATGGATTAGAACTGGCGCAACTGGTAGGACGTAAATATGGACGATTGAAATCCGATTTGTTTACAAAAGTTAGTGGAATTGCTTCGGTGGCTAATATTCCGGAAATTCAAGTGAAAAAGGAATTAATTGATAAGATTTTACAAACGGACTATGTGGAATCTGCCGGGATAGAGGATTTTGAGCATATTCGGGTTAATCTCAGAAATCTGATGAAATATTTACCGCAAAGAAAAGTTCGTTATGATACAGATTTTACTGATAATATACTTGATTCTGCTTGGAATGAATCTGAACTTGAAAATGATGAATTAAAGAATTATAAAGCAAAAGCTGAATTCTACATTCGTCAGCACCAGGACAATCTTGTTATTGCAAAGTTAAGAACAAATAAGCCGCTGACTCGTCTGGATGTAGAGACCCTTGAAACCATTTTGTGGAAAGAGGTGGGAACGAAAGAGGATTATGAAAAGGAATATGGTGAAAAGCCTCTGGGAGAATTTGTTCGAGGGATTGTTGGACTTGATATGAATGCTGCAAAAGAAGCGTTTTCCGAGTTCCTTGAAAATACTAACCTGGATAGCAGACAGATTTACTTTGTCAATCAGATTGTAGAATATATTATTCATAATGGAATGATGAAAGATTTATCTGTACTTCAGGAGTCACCGTTTACCGACCAGGGAAGTGTGGTAGATGTGTTTACTGATTTAACTGTATGGGCGTCAATTAGGAAGGTCATCGAGGAAATTAATGCGAATGCAGTGGCGTAGGGAAGATGAAAGGGGATAAAATGGGAGTAAAAATGTATGAAGCACGTTATGGTGCAAGGATTATTAATTTAAAACAGTATAAATGTGAAATGAAAGGAAAAATATTCTGCAAAAATTGCGGTACTCCGATTACACATGTTAGTTCACATCTAAGAGAAATTGGAGAATGTAATGTACATGTTTCAGCGTATTTTAGGCTTACAAATAGCAAAGTTAATCCTCATGCAGCAGGGTGCGGTTATATAACGGAAAATGAAATAAAGAATATATACGCACAATGTTGTAATGAAAAGGATTTGATGACGAAAGAAGGAACATCATATATTGTACGATTACATATATTAGTCGATACTCTAGAAACAACGTTTATAGAAGAAGGCAACATATGCAAAGAAAAGAAAGTAAAACGATCAACTTTAAAATACATCAAAAGTGGAGACAAACCGGCTTATATTACGACGTTGAGGAAAATATTAAAACTGCGATGTCAACTTGATAAAGATGGTATTGAAGAAATAAAGGAAAAACTCAAATTAAAATTTTATAATGGTAAAAATAGAACGTATGATGAGATATCATGGAGTTCTTTCTTTTTCGAATATGATAAAAAAAGCTATTTAAGAGCTTTTAATTATATTTCAAAGAAAGTATACCATCCAGTGGTTTTTTGTGGAAGAGTGAAGTCCGTTGAACTACCGAAAGAAAATTTTCCCTTTTACAATATGCGAATTTATTCAGTAAAAGTAGAAACAGGTAAATATGTTTCACTAGGGATAATATTTACTGACGACAAAATGTATGGGAAAATGAAAGAATATGAGGGGACTAATGTTGTTGTGTATGGTTCTGAATCATATGCTAAATCATCAGGACTCAGAAAAACGAAAGAGGGGAAAGAAATAGAGTATTTAAATGTTACTACAAGAATTTATGGAGAAAATCAGGTATTAAAAGTTGAGAACTATTAAATTAAGACATTTCAGGGAATATGATTAGGAACAAGGAAACTTGCTCCTGTTTCTTTTGAATGGATAATTGAGATTATGTTCATATTAGTATTGAGTATTTTACTAAATTAATATATTTTTGATTAAATTGGAAGCGTATATTGTAAGATATAAAATGTCGGTTTGAATGTCGGTTTGAATAAAACAGAAAAAGCTGTTTTAGGATTGTTAATAGAAGATTCAGAGAAAAATGCCGATATGATTGCGAAACATATTGGAGTTACTAAGCGTACTATTGAGCGAACTTTTGTTAGTTTACAAAAAAAAGGGGAAGATAGAGCGTATAGGCTCTAAGCGTGATGGTAGATGGGTTGTAATTCGATAAGGCTTCATTTGCAAGATACTCTTTTGTAATACAAAAGATTCTTGTTAGGGAAGCCCTAATACCCGAATAAAATGGGTTTATGTGTTGACATGGCAGATAGAAGTTAGTGACATGATGTCACTGAAAATTAGGAGTAGCAGGAATAATAAAATGAAAATTATAGATATTGTTGGCGAAAATTATTTTGGAAAATGGGATAAAATCAGAACAGCTTGCAGAGCTATTATAATCAAAGATAATAAAATACTTCTTTCATACGAAACTAAGACAAATCAGTGGATGTTACCGGGCGGAGGTTTGGAAGTGAATGAAACTGAAGCGGATTGTGTGATTCGTGAGGTGGCTGAGGAAACAGGAATCGTGATTAAACCCTCTGAATGTGTACTGGAAATCGACGAATATTATGAAGATTGGAAATGGGTGAACCGGTACTTTTGGGGCGAAGTGGTTGGAGAAACGAATGTTCAATTGACGGACAGAGAACAGGAAGTTGGGATGGAACCAAGATGGATGCCTGTTGATGAAATATTATCTATTTTCTCAAAGCACCAAATGTATGCAGAATCTGATGAAATGAGAAGAGGAATGTATTTGAGGGAATATACGGCATTAAAAACTATTGGATTGAGGTATTAACATG
>CACXEU010000032.1 GCA_902766735.1 uncultured Lachnospiraceae bacterium | reverse complement strand
TTTATCTTTTGAGCAGTAGAAACCTGTACATTCAAGTACTACATCTACTCCGATTTCTCCCCAAGGAAGTTTTGAAGCATCAGCTTCAGCGTAAATTGTAAGAGTCTTACCATCTACTGTGATTGTTCCAGCTTCATCATCAGCTTCTACTGTGTGAAGACCTTCACCGATCTTTCCAGCGTATCCACCCTGAGCTGTATCATACTTTAATAAGTGAGCTAACATTGAAGGCTTTGTTAAATCGTTGATAGCAACAACTTCATAACCTTCTGCACCAAACATCTGTCTGAATGCAAGACGTCCAATACGTCCGAAACCGTTAATTGCAACTTTAACTGACATTAAATTGTCCTCCTATAATAATAAATTTTTAATTTTGTTATGTGTTTGAAATCTCTTTTCCCGGCTGAAAGCCTGTCCAATCAATTCCAAAACATGACCTGTTCTCTATTTTACCGAATTCACTTATAAATATCAAGGCATTTTCTACAAATTATTGCAAATTTGTTAAATAATTCACAATTTCCTTATTTCTTTCACATTTTTTTACGTATCTGACAACCAGAGAACCATCTACACCTTATCAATCATAGAAATATCCTCGATTCTGCAATAAGAAACTCCATCCCTCTCTTCCTCATCACCCTCTCGATAAATATTTACACGAATCCATCCATCAATGATTTCTTTTACTACACCACGTACATCAATCTGATCACTATGATTGGTTTCGATACAAACCATTTCATTTTCCACTATCAGATAGTTAAACAATTCCTGCAATACATCCTCGTGGTCATACATATCCATCATGGATGGACGATCACACCGCTCCTTAATTTCATCAATATACTCATTCTTTGTTTCTATTAAATAGATATCTTTATTCTTAATGATTGCAATGCCTTCCTTCTCTCCCTCCTGATTCAGGCACTCCAACAATAAATTATCATCATCATATCCCAACACAAATCCGACATAGAAATTTGCCGTGTTTTTCTTATCACGGAATACACACACAATTTCATTTTTTACCAAATCTAAAATTCTATTCATATTTTTCTCCTTTTTACAATTGCTCCATTCATTGTAGCACACTTTTCCCGGATTGTCTTACGCTTCTGCCTTTCGATGATACAGTAGATTTTTTTCTTTCTTTTTGTTACTATTACAACTAGAAAGTGAGGACGAAATCATGTATTCAGACTATCATGTGCACAGCTGTTTTTCTTTTGATTCTGAGGAAAAACCGGAAAATATTATAAAACAGGCAATCGCGCTTGGAATGAAACAAATTTGTTTTACCGATCATCAGGATTTCCATTGGCCGGTTTCCGGAGAAAAACCAATCATTGACTTTGTTTCATATAATGCGACACTGGAACAGTTAAAGACAAGCTATTCAGATCAGATTCAAGTTCTTAAGGGAATCGAGATTGGATTGGCTCCTGGAAATGAAAAAGACATCCGGGTATTACTGGAAAAGGAATCTTTTGATTTTATCATTGGCTCCTGCCACGTTGTTTCAGGTATGGATCCGTATTATCCGGAATACTGGAAAAACAAACCGGACCGAAAGGCATTTGAGGAATACTTCACTGCTACTTTAAAAGGACTTCAATCGTTTTCCGAAATCCACACCTTAGGACATTTGGACTATATTATCCGCTACAGTCCAAATAAAGATGCTAACTATTCCGTTCTTGACTATACGGATTTACTGGACGAAATATTACGGTTTCTAATTCAGCATAATATCAGTTTGGAAATCAACACAGCTAGTTTTGGAAAAGGATTCGATTATCCGCACCCGCATCCTGATATTCTGAAACGCTACCAAGAACTGGGAGGAAGGTTTGTTACCGTTGGTTCCGATGCCCATTCCGCGGAACAGATTGGTCTTGGTTTTCAGAATGTTGAAGACTATGTTAGAAAATATCAATTAGAAGTGTTTCACATTTCATAAACAATGGGGGCTGTAAAAAAAGTCTCTAAATAGCAGAACTGCATTGGCCATTGCCAATGCAGTTCTGTTTCTCTATGTATAATTATTATAAT
>CACXEU010000031.1 GCA_902766735.1 uncultured Lachnospiraceae bacterium | reverse complement strand
CTGTCAAAGAGAATTATGTCAGAGGTGGCATGCGGAGATGTTCTATATCAAAACTCACAGAGTATGTTATGCTTTGTGAGTTTTTTTATATATTACATAGGTAGAGTGGATTTGTATACAAAAATAAACAAAAATGATATTATAATAACGATTTTATAAAGCAAAAATACCCCTTAGAAAGGGAGTTAGGAGATAAAAAATATGATCACAGTAAAAGAAGTAGAAGAATTTATTGATAATTATGAGGGATTGGAGTTTTCTGATAAAGGAGAGCTCCTATACAAGAAAAAAAGTTTTTCAAAATTTATTGCAGAACTGGAAAAATTTCTGGAGGGAGAGAACTTTAGAATCTTGAGTAAGGAAAACCTAAAAGAGGTTCATAACAAATATGACTTGGTTTATGAAAAAACAACCGAGGAAGATGAAGAGTTTATTAAGTCATTAAATATCAGGAGAAAGTATCACAACTTCGGGTATGGTGGGGGAATCGTGTATGATGTGGGACGCTGGGTGTGCAATAAGGAAAAGGAAATTTATTTTGTAGATAATGATTGTATTGGAAATTTGAAAGCATATGGAATGGAGGGACCGGATGTATCAAACCTGATTTATCGAGATGGAGTGAATGAGATAGGGTATGAGGAAGGACAGGAAAAATTCATTTTTATAGTTAAATATGATTATTTTAAAGTTGATAAAGAATTTAGCAATATGAAAGCGGAGGTAATTAGTATGATGAAAGCAGCCTTGGAAACATTTTTTGTAAACCGCTCTCAAATGCATAATCTAGTAATAGTAATTGATAAACAGTGTGAAAATTAACCAAACGGAGGATAAAAGTGAGTACAGTAGTAGATAGAGCGGTTAACTTTGTGAAAAATTACTAGGGATTAGAACCGAAGAATGGAAAAATATCAGAAGAAAGTCTTGCTAAGTTTGTACAGGATTTAGAAAAGGTTCTTGATAAAGAGAGCTTTGGAAAAGTAAATGGGGAACTACTTCCTTACTGTGGGGAAGGATATATGGGAGAGGCAAATATCCCCATGTGGCAGTTGGTAGATGCTATCTGTAAAGGGGATAAGTATCAGTACATAAGCAGTACGGACCTGGGAAATCTAGTTAATAAACCAAAATTTTTAGATGCATTAAAGAAAAAGGGAATTGAAGGTGAACAATTCGAAAGAGTCATCTGGGGAAATGGGAAATTGGAAGTAAAAGAAGGAAGTAAAGTTCAAGTGAAGATAGATGCTTATCCCTATGGAAAATATGGTATGGTAAATGGAACCATTTCAAAAATGGGTAGGGTTGCTGAATATGATGAACAAGAGGGCTATTACTTTCCTGCCGAGGTTGAACTGGGGAGTTATGACAAACAAAAAATTATCCTTATGGATGGAATGACCTGCAATGTTGAGGTTAATATTGGTAAAAGAAGAATTATTGAATTTGTATTAGAGCCAATTATCGAGGCACTCAGGAAGAGTGTAAAGGAAAAGTAGGGACAGTATACCGGAAATGAAACACGCAATTACAGGGAAACCTGTTGCGTGTTTTTTTTATAAATGTTAAAATTGAGCCATTGTAGAACAAGAACGGAGTGGTGAAACAATGTATGCGATTATAGGATTGGGGAATCCCGATAAAAAATATGAGAAAACAAGACATAATGTAGGTTTTGATGTAATTGATGAATTGGCACAGCAGATGGGCATTTCAGTGACTACCAAACGCCACAAGGCACTTTGCGGGCTAAGTTCCATTGGAACAGAAAAAGTTCTGCTGGTGAAGCCACAGACATATATGAATTTAAGTGGAGAGTCGGTTCGGGCAGTGCTTGATTTTTATAAGCTGGATCCGGAGAAGGACCTGATTGTGATTTCAGATGATATTGATTTACCTACAGGTAAAATCAGAATCCGTGCCAAGGGCAGTGCCGGTGGACATAATGGATTAAAGAGCATTATTGCCCATGCGGGAACACAGAATTTCAAGCGTGTGAAGGTGGGCGTGGGTGCTAATAACGGAAATCTCATCAAGCATGTTTTAGGAAAGTTTGGCAAGGAGGAGAGAGCCTTGGTGGACGATGCCATTATTGATGCGGCAGGGGCTGTTAAGGTGATGGTGACGGACAGTATTGATACTGCCATGAATAAGTATAATTAGGAATGAAATGAAGGGGAAAGGAAATGAATTACTTTGAATATCCTCTTTTGAATTTAAATGAATTTGTACAGGTGAAGGAGTCGGTCCGAAAAGGAAAGTCCTGTCAGGTGACAGGGTGCAGTGATTCAGGGCTGGCACATTTTATCAGTGGATTGAGCGATGGCTGTAAACAAAAAGTCATCGTTACTTTTAGTGCCGTAAAAGCGGCGGAATTGTATGAAGACTTAAGAGGATTTAGTGACAATGTCGTCGTTTATCCGGCAAAGGATTTCATCTTTTTTAGTGCGGATGTACACGGAAAATTGATTACACAGCAGCGTCTGGAGTTTTTGCAGATGCTGATGCAGCAGGAGGAGTTTACGGTAATCCTTACTGCAGATGCTTTTATGGATAAGATTCTTCCTTTTGAAGAAGTACGGGACAATTTCGTGGAAATTTCGGAAGGAAGCGTGATTCAGATGGATGCGCTGAAGACGAAGTTAGTGAAGATGGGGTATGATGCGGTGGAACAGGTTGACGGTCCGGGACAGTTTGCTGTCCGAGGAAGCATCATTGACATTTATACTTTGACGGATGAAGTGCCGTATCGAATTGACTTCTGGGATGATGAGGTGGATCTGATTCGTAGCTTTGAAGTGGAGACACAGCGCTCCATTGAAAATCTGGAACAGGTGCGGATTTATCCGGCAGGAGAGTATGCCCTGACAAAAAATCAAATCCAGGATGGACTTTCAAAAATTCGGGCGGAATTAAAAAAACAGGTCGCAGTGCTTCGGAAGAATATGAAAACAGAAGAAGCACATCGCCTGGAAGTGACGGTTCAGGAGTTTTTGACTGCTATGGACATTAACCCGGCGTCGGTCTCATTGGATAGTTATGTAAACTATTTCTGTGAGAATACGGTAAGCCTCTTGGATTATCTGGAGGACGCAGTATTCTTTATTGACGAGCCAAAGCGTGTATTGGAGCAGTTAAACAGTGTGTCTGTTGAATTTGCGGAGAGCATGTCACACCGATTGGAAAAGGGATATGTGCTTCCGGGGCAGACGGAGGTCATGTGGCCGAAAGAAAAGATTCTGACGGCAATGAATGGGCGAAAGCGGGTAATGTTTACCGCCATTGCGCAGAAAATCGATTATTTTACAGTGGATGACTATGTGGAAGTAGAATCCAGAAATGTCAGTCCATATAACAGCAAGTTTGAAATTTTGGTTTCAGATTTGAAGAAATATAAGAGTCAGAAATATGCAGTGCTTTTGGTAACATCTTCCACCACTAGAGGAAAGCGTCTGGCGGAGGATTTGCGGGATTTTGAAATCAGTGCCTTCTTTGAAGAAAGTAAGGAGAGAGAAGTAAATCCTGGAGAAGTGATGATTGTAAAGGGGGCACTAAGGAAAGGCTTTATGTATCCGGAAATCCGTTTTGTGGCGATTTCCGACAGTGATATTTTCGGACAGAAGAAAAAGAAAAAACGAAGAAAACATAATTACTCCGGAGAGGTCATTACCGGGTTTGAGGATTTAAAGGTCGGGGATTATGTGGTCCACGAAAATCACGGACTGGGTGTTTATCAGGGAATTGAAAAGATAGAAGTAGACCATGTAATGAAGGATTACATGAAAATTGAATATGCCGGGGGCAGTCATCTCTATGTATTGGCGACCCAGCTGGATGTAATTCAGAAGTATGCCAACAGTGAGGCGAAACCACCGAAGCTTAACAAGCTGGGAGGACAGGAATGGAAGAAGACCAAGAGCCGGGTTAAGAAAGCAGTGGAGGACATTGCGAAGGAATTGGTGGAATTATATGCCATTCGTGAAAATAGCGATGGCTATCCGTTTAGTGCTGATACGGAATGGCAGAAAGAGTTTGAGGAAATGTTTCCTTACGAGGAAACGGATGACCAGCTGAGTGCCATTGCGGACGTGAAGAAGGACATGGAAAGCACGAAGATTATGGACCGTCTGATTTGCGGAGATGTGGGCTTTGGAAAAACAGAGGTGGCAATCCGTGCAGCATTTAAGGCGGTGCAGGACAATAAGCAGGTGGCATATCTGGTTCCGACGACGGTATTGGCGCAGCAGCACTATAAGACCTTTAAGCAGCGATTTAAGGACTTCCCGGTACGAGTGGAAATGCTTTCCCGTTTTCGAACCAAGGGTAATATTACCCAGACTATTAAGGACCTGAAGAAGGGGTATGTGGATGTGGTCATCGGAACCCACAGATTGCTGAGTCAGGATGTAAAGTTCAAGGACCTGGGATTGTTGATTATTGATGAAGAACAACGCTTCGGCGTAAAACATAAAGAGAAAATCAAGGAGTTAAAGAACGATGTGGACGTCATAACATTGACGGCGACACCGATTCCGAGAACCCTTCATATGAGTCTGATTGGAATTCGTGATATGTGTGTCATGGAAGAGGCACCCCAGGAGCGTATGCCGATTCAGACCTTTGTTATGGAATACAATGAAGAAATCACGAGAGATGCCATTAACCGTGAACTTGCCCGAGGCGGACAGGTTTATTATGTGTACAATCGTGTTCAGGATATTGCAGAAATGGCGGCAAAGGTACAGGCAATTGTGCCGGAAGCCAATGTGGCGTTTGCTCATGGACAGATGAGTGAACGACAGTTGGAAGATGTGATGTACGATTTCGTGAATGGAGACATTGATGTGTTGGTTTCCACCACCATCATTGAAACCGGTCTGGACATCCCGAACGCCAACACGATCATTATTCATGACGCTGAGAAAATGGGATTATCCCAGCTTTATCAGCTTAGGGGGCGTGTAGGACGTTCCAACCGTACTGCTTATGCATTCCTGATGTACAGCAGAAATAAGATGCTGACGGAGGTGGCAGAAAAGCGTCTGGGAGCCATTCGTGATTTTACAGAATTAGGTTCCGGTGTTAAAATTGCCATGAGGGATTTGGAAATCCGAGGCACGGGAAACCTGTTGGGAGCTGCGCAGAGTGGACATATGGCTGATGTGGGATATGACCTGTATTGTAAGATGTTAAATGAAGCCATTGGTGTCCTGAAGGGACAGAAGCCGAAGGAAGATTTCGAGACCAAGGTGGATTTAACTGTGGATGCCTTTGTACCACCGGCGTATATTAAGAATGAAACGGTGAAAATGGATATTTATAAACGTATTGCCGGAATTGAAACCTATGAGGAATATGTGGATATGCAGGATGAACTGATTGACCGTTTTGGGGATATTCCAAATCAGGTGGAAAATCTGTTGAAGATTGTATTATTGAAGAATAAGGCGCATCAGGTCTATGTAACGGAAATTTCCGGAAATAAGAACCGGATTAAGGTTTCCATGTGGCAGGATGCGAAATTTGATGTGGAACGAATCCCGATTCTTGTGCGGGAATATAAGGGAAGGCTTCGGTTTTTCCCTCAGGATGAACCGTACTTCCAGTATGAACCGGGGAATTCCAATCAGAGTGTATTGGAACGAGCAGAAAAACTGGTGGATGATCTGTCCACGTTGTTGGAAGAAATATAGAAAGGGAACTGACAGAAATGTTAAAAAGAATATGGGTGTTATGGACAATCTGTCTTTTGGTTGTAGGGCTGACGGCTTGCGGGAAAAGTAAGTGCCAGGAAACTCCTACAACAAAACATATTCCGGATGATAAAAATGTAGCTGTGAATGCCGGAAAAATTAAGGTTTATGCGGACGAGGCAAAGTATTACCTGTTTACGGCACAGGCTACCTATGAAACCTATTATCTCACCCAGGATGAAAGTATTGACTGGGGTAAGAAAATGACCGGAAATACCACCTGGGAAACTGTGGTAAAAGGGCAGGTGTTAGATGAAATCTGTCAGAGGGAGTGTTTCTATGCCTTGGCGGGACAGTATAATGTGAGCCTTACGGATTTGGAACAGGTGACTCTGAATAAGATGGTAAAGGCATATTTTTCTGAGACCGATGAAGAATTGAAAAAGAAAATAGGCATTGACGAAAAACGCCTAAAGACAATTTTTGAAAAAGATATGGTTGCAAGAAAAGTGGAAGATGTGTTGGAAGCAATGAGTGCAGACGATGGAAGTGATCAGAAAAAAGGTGATGAGATTTATCGCCAATGGAAAGAGAATAATCTGGTAATGGCCACAGAAACCTGGGAAGAAATTCGATTGGAAGGTCATATTTTTACTAAGGAAGATTTAACGAATAATCAGGTTTTACTGGATGAAACCGGAACAAAATAAGAAAGCGGGCATCGATAGATGCTCGTTTTTATTAACTTCGTTTGACGAATTTATGATGACACTTCGGACATTTAATTTCAACCTTTCCATGACCTTTCGGAATGCGAATAGTCTGGGTACAATTCGGACAATGATAGAACCGATAATATTTTTTCTGTTCGTTTCGCAGTTTGAAAAGATGGAAAGAGTGTTTGATTTTGTGAATGAAATTTAGATAATGCCTGTTTTCGATAGAACGCTTATAGGTGTTTCGGGAAAAAATACGAAAATAAATGTATAGAATGATTAACAGGCAAAGTAGAATTAATTGAGGAATTTGAAGAAAAAGAGACGCACTGTAAATACAGATGACAATAATCAGCAAACAGCGGGTTAATTCATCGTATCCGTAGCGGTTATTCATAAATTGAAGTAATTTGTTTTTTAATTTCATATCGGTCTCCATTTCTTCTGCTAGGTGGACAATTACTAATTTAAGAATAGAACAATCCTAAATAAAATGCAATGAGGTTGCCGCAGAGTTAACATGTAAATAGTCAATTGTTAACAGAATTGCAACATCTTTCCAAAGAAAAAGTGACGTATGGTTGATTTTCGATGATAACGATTTCAAAACAATGAAAAATGTTTTTGTTTTTTGTGGATTACAGCCCCGAAAAACCTATATTTTTATAGTGTTTTGTGATAAAATGTTGAAGGATTCAATTGTTCGTTTCAGAACAGTTTTACGTGAGAAAAAATGTGAGAGGAACAGGATATGCATATCAAATACAAAAGCTGGATAAAACATCTGGATTTTATTATTTTAGATATTTTTTGCATCAGTGTGTCGTTATATCTGGCATACTTCTTTCGTTTTGTTCCGGAAGATAAATTTTTAAGTCCTGCTCATATGTGCCAGAACAGATTGTACCGTTTGATGGCGATTTTCATGGTTGTAGTGCATATTTGTTCAGCATTATTGTCGGAATATTATTCCAGAATCCTATATCGGGGCTATTTCATTGAGTTTCGAAAAGTACTGACGCAGAACATTGTTCTTGCAGCATCGGTATTATTTTATTTCTTTGCTGTGCAGGCCGGAGAACAGTATTCCCGTGTTATCGTGGTGATGTTCTTTTTATTTGATTTGTTCTTCATGTATTTGGCCCATGTTGTTCGAAAAAGTTATTTGATTAATCGAAAAGGGAAAACGAAGAAACAGAGCAAACTTTTGGTTTATGTGAATGAAGAAAATGCAAAGCAGGCAATCAGGGAGTTGACAGAAGGCCCGGATAGCCGATTCAACATTGTCGGTGTGGCGCTGGCGGAAGAAAACAGTCGGTTACAGTCAATCAGTGGAATCCCTGTGGTTTCCTGTGGAAAGAAAGTTTTTGACTTCGCGATAAAGAACGTTGTGGACAGTGTCATGATTTATACGAACCGCAATGATAAATCCACGGATGAAGTGGCTACGGAATTTCTGAATATGGGAATTCCGGTACAGATTAAGGTAGACGTGTTTATTAAGGATATGGATAAAATTCATTTTTCCAATATTAATTCGGTGAATACCATTGTGGTAAGCCATAATACCGTGTCCATGTTCCAGATGATGATTAAGAGAACAATGGACATTGTAGCCGGAATCATAGGATGTCTGATTACGTTGATTCTGTTACCGTTTGTGGGAACTGCCATTAAGATTGCAGACCCTAAGGGGCCGATTTTCTTTAGTCAGGAACGAATCGGAAAAAACGGAAGAAAATTTAAAATTCATAAATTCCGCTCCATGTATGCAGACGCAGAAGAACGGAAAAAAGAATTGATGGATAAAAATAAAATGGAAGGCCTTATGTTTAAATTAGATGCGGATCCTCGTATCATTGGCAGCGGGCCGGATGGAATGAAAAAAGGTTTGGGACATTTTCTGAGAGCCAGCTCCATTGATGAGTTTCCGAACTTCTGGAGCATTCTGAAGGGAGACATGAGCCTGGTGGGTACGAGACCCCCAACAT
This sequence comes from uncultured Lachnospiraceae bacterium, assembly GCA_902766735.1. Taxonomy (GTDB): domain Bacteria; phylum Bacillota; class Clostridia; order Lachnospirales; family Lachnospiraceae; genus Eubacterium_G. The sequence goes on along the minus strand of CACXEU010000031.1, from coordinate 49,362 downwards.
TGGATGAATATGAAAAATACGAGACCCATCATAAGAGTCGTTTGGCTGCAAAACCGGGGCTTACCGGAATGTGGCAGGTTAGTGGCAGAAGTAATATGACGGATTTCGAGGAAATTGTAAAATTAGACAGTGAATATATTAGAAATTGGGACTTGGGAAAAGATATTAAAATTATTCTGAAAACCATCTGGGTGGTTCTTGCCAGAAAAGGTTCCCAGTAGATGAAGGGAAAAAATGAAACATATTTTTATTGTGGGATGCAAAGGGATTCCTACCCGATATGGTGGGTTCGAAACTTTTGTGGATAAATTGACGGAATATCGAAAAGATGAAACAATCAAATATCATGTTGCCTGCCTGCAGACAAAAGAGGAATATGCTAAGAGCGAAAAAGAGTTCGAATACAATGGGGCTCATTGCTTTAATATTCCTATGAGAGTCAATGGAGCAGCAAAGGCTATCTTTTATGATATTGATGCCATTAATTATTGCATTCGATACATTCAGGAGCACCAGATTGAAAATCCAATCATTTATGTGCTGGCTTGTCGTATCGGGCCATTCATTGGCCGATTAAAGCGAAAGATGAAAAAAGTAGGGGCGACACTTTATGTAAACCCGGATGGTCACGAATGGAAGCGTGCAAAATGGAGTGGACCGGTTAGAAAGTATTGGAAAATATCAGAAAAACTGATGGTGAAGCATGCAGAACTTCTCGTATGTGACAGCATCGGAATTGAAAAATATATTCAGGAAGATTATGCGAAGTATCATCCGAAGACGACGTTCATTGCCTATGGTGCAGAAACCAGCCCATCAGAATTAAGTGATGGGGATCCGAAGCTTTCCGGATGGATGGAACAGTTTCAGATTCGCCCGCAGGGGTATTACCTGATTGTGGGACGTTTTGTTCCGGAAAATAATTTTGAAGGAATGATCCGGGAATTTATGAGATCGAAGACAGACAAGGATCTGGTGATTATTACCGGATACGAAGGGGTCTCCTATTATGATGAGTTGTTGCAGAAAACAGGTTTTGATCAGGATGAACGAATTAAGTTTGTTGGAACGGTGTATGACCAACAGTTATTAAAGAAAATCAGGGAGCAGGCCTATGGATATCTTCATGGACATTCTGTGGGAGGAACGAATCCAAGCCTTTTGGAAGCATTGGGTCAGACGAAACTGAACCTGCTATATGATGTGATTTTTAACAGAGAAGTGGGTCAGGAAGGTGCACTGTACTGGTCGTTAGAAGACGGAAATCTTGCCGGACTTCTGGAATCGGCGGATGCCATGAGTCAGGAAGAGATTGATGCAATGAGTAAGAAAGCGAAGGAGCGAATTGATTCCTATTACAGCTGGGAATATATTAGGGACAGATATGAGGAATTATTTCGATAAGATGAGGTGAGTTCGCAAGGAAGAGAAAATATGAGTGGAATTCCAAAAATTATTCATTATTGCTGGTTTGGAAAAACAGAAATGCCTGAAAGGGAAAGGGCATGTGTTGAGAGTTGGAAAAAGTATTTTCCGGATTATGAATTAAGAATGTGGAACGAGGAAAATATTAGGTTGGAACAATGTACATATGCAAAACAAGCTTATGAACAGGGACTGTTTGCTTTTGTCAGCGACTATGTTCGAGCAAAGGTTCTCTATGAATATGGTGGAATTTATCTAGATACAGATGTTAAAGTGTTGAAAAAATTTCCTGAATTTGAGGGTGAAGCAGGTTTTTTAGGGTTTGAACGAAGAGCGTTTCTTGGAACTGCAGTTATAGGTTGTCATCCGGGGAACGAAATTCTGAACGAGTTAAAAGACTATTATGAGACTCACAATTTTCTGAATGAAAAAGGAAGAATGGACAAGATTGCTAATGTCTCAGTGCTTACGGACATTATGAAGAAAAAGGGCTTAGTGCTTGGAGGAGAGCCTCAACAGATTGAAGGATTTTCAATTTATTCACGAGAAATATTTTATCCTAAAAAAATAAGTGAGACAGAATTTCGAATTACAGATGAAACATGTTCTGTTCATATGTGCTCTAATAGTTGGATGACGGATAGAGAAAAAAGGCGAGGAAAAAATAAAATTTGGATTGAAATTATCAGACCGTTTTTACGAGGAATTAGAAAAGTGGGAATAAAGATTTTGGGAAAAGAAAACGTTCGAAGTATAGAAATCTGGTTAAGAGATAAGATGAGGTAATCCATGTGGAATGAGATTTGTGAGAATATTTTTGTGGAATGCACAAATTGTTTTGATAAAAGCGGAATTAAATATTTTGTGTTACGAAATTTTGACGAATTACCGAAAATAAATGTTGGAAAAGATGTAGATATTTTGATTGCCCCAGGTCAAATAAAAATGGCAAAGAAAATTTTGAAAGAAGTATATAAAAAAAATGGATTAGAATATTATGATGAAGCAGTATTTGACCACCTACATTGTACTCATGGAATGGGGGGGGTGTTACAAACAGGAATCCATATAGATTTAATGGAAGGGCTAGTTGTAAAAGGATTTGAATTTTGGAGATTTGAAGATGCGTTCCAACATGCTCAGCGACGACAGGGATTTTATGCGATTGATGAATTTTATGAAGCGTTACTATTGCTGGTGTATAAATTGTTTGGGTGTAAAAAACCGGTAATAAAAGAAAAATATTGGGATAAAATACGAAATATCTATTTGCGAGAGGCTGAGGGATTTCAAAAAGCATTAACGGAATGGGTTTCACCCAAATTGTCTGAAAAAATATGTAATGAAATTAGGAGTGATAATTGTGACCAAGTCGTTTTGTGTGCAAAAAAAATGACGAGGGAAATGCACTGGAGAATTCTTAAAAAAAGACCGATTCATACATTTCGGGGAATTTTGAAATTTGTCATTGGAAAGGCAGACAGAATAATTTTTAGGTATAGAAAGTATGCAAGAACTTTTGCGGTACTTGGACCAGATGGTGTGGGAAAGTCCACATTTATAGAGAGTTTGATTAATCAATTAAATGTATATTATGTAAGTGATGCCAGAGATCAGAGATTTCATTTGTATCATTTTCGACCGACACTCTTTCCAAATCTTGGAATGATTGGGAAAAAAGCACAGGAAGAGAATGAGAAGGTATTGTTGAATCCTCATAGCAAAGAAGTGGTAGGACGATGGAGTTCATTGTTTCGCATTACGTATTACACAATGGACTATATCTTGGGATGGATGAAATTTGTACGACAAGATGTTCATTATGATCGATTCTCGGTTTTTGACCGATACAGTTATGATCTGTTAGTGGACCCATTGCGGACCCGGTTGAATTTACGAGAAGGAACTAGAAGGTTTTTTGTAAAATTGACGCCGAAGCCAAATATAATATTTATTTTAACAGCTGATGCGGAAACAATCTATGCAAGAAAGCAGGAGTTGACATTAGAGGAGATTAAAAGGCAACAGAAGGACTACGAAAAAATTGGCAAGCGTGATCAGAGAGTACGAATGTTATGTACAGATGAAGATATTGATGAAGTGGTAGCAAAAGCAGTGAAAATAGTATTAGAGGAATATGGAAATTCATGAACGAGGAATTTGAAAAAAAAATAATGAATAAAGTGTTTGATAATACCGGAGACTGTCGGGATTATTATATGATTAATAATGGATATAAAGTTTGGATTTTACCACGGAAATATATGAAAGAGGGACTTAAAATCTATCAGATTTCTAATTGGAGAGGATTTACTGTCAAACATATTTTCCCGAAGATTGCAATGAGCAGATTGGCTAGAAAATTGTTCATGACACAGATTTGTGAAGGCGGATTGAGTCGTGAACTTCAAGAGGTAATTAACCTATATGATAAACAACCATATCAGATTTCTATGTATTTTGGAAATCTTGATGTAAGACAAAATTATAAGGCGACGTTGCAAATATATCATCCGCAAGGAAAAAGTTGGTATTTAAAATTATCGGATGAAAAAATTGTGAAGGATGCTTTTGAAAATGAACAAGAAAACCTTGCTTATTTAAAAGAACGAGCGATTTCTTGTATCCCGCAGAAGACCAGCATGGAAAAACGAGAGGAATGGTGTTTTTTGATTCAAGACAGTGTCGCATACGGAATGACGAAGTATCATATTACAAAGCAGCACTGGAACAATTTGCAGAGTATCTATGAAAAGACAAAGGTTCAAATTGATTATGAGGAGAGTGATTTTAAAAAGAGTATTGACTATCTGAAAGAGCAGTTTTTGAAAAATCCGTATTGGGAAAAAAGAAAGGAGTTCCAGAAAATTGTTTTAGATATGGAACAGTGGGTTCAGAATTATTTGAAATACTATAGTTTTGCTCACGGGGATTACACACCCTGGAATATTTATTGGGATTCTAAAGGGATTGAAATGTTTGATTTCGAGTATTCAATGAAATATGCGATTCCATTCTTGGATTATTTTCATTTTATATGCCAAACAGATATTATACGCTACCATATGAATTGGAAAAGGACATTGAAGGTTTATGAAAAAGAGCGTAAGCATCTGATAGGGTATTCGGAAAACCCGGATAAACTTTTTATTGGATATTTGATTTATATTATTGCTTTTTACCTAAAAAGAAAAGATGGAATGATTTCATCAGAGAATGGACAATTGAAATATCGGTTAAAACTGATAGAAGAACTATGGAGACGATAAAATGAGAATATTACATTATTCACTAGGGTTTCCACCTTATTCCAGAGGAGGATTGACGAAATATGCAGTGGACTTGTTACAAGAAGAAAAAAGACAACAGCATCAGGTTGCATTGCTTTGGCCAGGAAAAATCAGTGAGTATAGAAATCCGAAAATTAAGAGAAGAAAAGATTATAAGGAGATTGAAAGTTATGAATTGGAAAATCCAATTTATTTACCACAGATTTACGGGATAAGAGAAATTGATTGTTTTGTAATTGATGGTAAGGAAGAACCTTACGTGGATTTCTTGAAAAAGTGGAAACCGGATGTAATTCATCTTCATACACTGATGGGAATTCATATTCAGTTTTTGGAAGCTGCAAAAAAATTAAATATAAAAATGGTTTATACCAGTCATGATTTTTTTGGACTGTGTCCGAAAACAATTATGTATTTTAATCAGAAAAGTTGTAAAGATAATTTGGAATGTAAGGGATGTGATTTGTGCTGCAAATATGCTTTAACCCCCAAAAAAATGAGAGTGTTGCAAAGCAAAACTTATCGGTTACTGAAGAACAGCAGATTGGTCAGTATGGTACGAACAGCCGGAAAGAAGAAAATGTTTTCTATTGAGGAAGCATATGAGGAGCGGGAACTTCACAGTAATCCACAGTATGTTCGATTGAGAGAGAGGTATATGGAATATTTCTCGCTGATAGATGTGATTCATTTCAATAGTTCTTATATGAAAGAAGTTTTTTCGAAATATTTGGATGTGGAGAAAGGAATTGTCTGTAATCTTAGCCATAGTGATATTGACAATCATATGGGTCAGTATCACAAAAAAGTTACGGATGATGTTTTGAAAATTACTTACATGGGACCCTTGGCTGCATATAAAGGTTTCAATTTGTTGAAAGACGTTCTAGATGAAATATATCAAGACGGGCGAAGAGATTTTGAATTGACCATTTATCACCCGTTAGATGAGCATAGGGAATATATTCATGTCTGTGAGCCATATAAATATGAGAATCTTAATCAGGTTCTTGGTGAGGCGGATGTGGTAGCAGTTCCACATGATGTATCTTATGGATTTATTGCATTGGAAGCGATAAGCTATGGTGTGCCAGTGCTGGTGTCTGATGAAGTGGGGGCTAAGGATTTGATAGAAAATGATATTACTGGTTTTGTATTTTCGTATAGTCATAAAGCCTTAAAATCCAAAATATTGGAGCTCTTGTCAGATAAGAACAAGGTGGAGAATGTGAAGAAAAACATTAAGGAACAAATAGTAATTAAAAATATGGAAGTTCATACAAAAGAAATTGTTCAGAAAATATATGGTGCATAAATGGAGAAAACAATGAAAAAGGTTATTATAGTATCCTATTATTTGAATATTCGAGATACAGACAGATGTTATACAGTATACAATTATTTCAAGCAAAAGGGATATGAAGTAAAAGTATTGTGTGGAGACTATGACCACAATTCTAAAAGAAAAACGAGCTTTGATTTGGAAGGAGTGGAGATTGTCTCTGTTTTACCTTACAAAAAAAATATGTCTGTAAGACGAATGATTTCAGCCTTTAAGTTTGGAATAAATGCTAAAAAAAAATTAAAGAATCTGGAAGGAGACATTTTATATGTTGTAGGACCACCGAATTCTACTGCATATCTTCTAGCTAAAATTGCAAAGAAGAAAAGGATGAAATTTGTGTCTGATGTTTATGATTTGTATCCTGAAACAATTCCGTTTTCTCCGACGATGAAGGCTGCTGCTCAAATTTGTGGATTTTGGTGGTGGTCTCATCTTAGAAATGCGGCGATGAGAAAAGCAGATGTCTTTATTGGGTCTTGTAAATATTATTTTTCCTTGTTAAGATTGAAAGAGTCTGAAAAAAACAAGGTAGTTCCACTGTGCAAAGGGAACACGTGCGTTAGGAGAACCGAAATATTAAATGCGGATTGTATACGGATTTTATACTTGGGGGCGCTGACGGGAAATTATGATTTCGAAGGGTTGATTTCGCTCATTGAGAAACTTCAAGTAAAAAAGAAAGTTAAGTTATATATTATAGGGGAAGGGCCAAGGAAGCAATGGATGATATCCGAATTAGAACGGATAGGTGCGGATTATGATTTCTTGGGACGTGTATATGATGATACGGTAAAAGCAGAGGTTATGAAAAAGTGCCATTTTGGATTCAATGGATTTAAAGAAAATGTTGCAATTGCCTTGTCATATAAAAGTATGGAATATATGTCGAATGCACTGGCGTTGATCAATTGTTGTAAAGAAGATACTTGGGAATTGGTGGAAAAACAGAATATAGGAATAAATTATCGAAAAGATACGATAGATATATTAGTTAATCAAATTGTGTCTATGAATTCAAAACAAATTTTCCAAATGCAGAATAATGCAGTGCAGCAGTATGAGCAGAATTACACATACCAGCGATATGTAGAAAAAATGGACGAAATATTTGAGTGATTAACAGGAGAGAAGAATGAAACTTGCAGTAATAGTGCTAAATTATAACGATTATGAGACAACAAAAGATTTTTTGGGGTATGCAAAAGAATTTAAAATAATTGATAAAATCATAGTTGTTGATAATGCGTCTACGGACTACTCTCTGAAACAACTAGAAAAAATGAAAAATGAGAAGATTGATGTTATCTCAGCAAAAGAAAATAGGGGCTACGCAAGTGGAAATAATGAAGGAATTCTTTATGCACTGAAAAAATATCGCCCAGAATATTTGTTGATTTCAAATCCGGATATTATTTTTGAAGAAGATATTATTAACGAAATGATATGTTTCTTGGAACAATCCAATGAAAAAGTAGGCTTAGTTTCAGGAAGAATGTTAGATCGAGAAGGCAAGCAAGCGAAGGGAAGTTGGAAGATTAAGAAGAAAAGGGATTGTATTTTGGGAAATATAATTGTTCCGAAAAGAGTAAAACGAAAATCAGACTACTCGGAGAGTTATTTTAAGGGGAAAGTGTCGAGAGTAGATGTAATTGCTGGAGCTTTTTTTATGGTAAAGTCTTTGGTTATGGAAGATGTGAGTTTTTTTGATAATCGGACTTTTTTGTATTGGGAAGAAGATATTTTGGCATATAAATTAAAAGAAAAAGGGTATGAAAATTATATTCTGAATGAAAAGACTTTTGTACATAATCATTCAGTAAGTATCAATAAGAATGTAAAAAGTGTCGAGAAACGCTTGGATTTGGCCGAAGAAAGCAAAAAAATTTATATGAAGGAATATCTGAAAGCCGGACGATTTGTAATGATCCTGGATCGAGTGACATACTATATGGGAAAGAAAGTATATGCTCTTTTTAAAAGATAAGAAGTTATAAATTGTAAGGAAGGGCAGAAGGAAGAAATGGATTACAATATAAAAATTAATCTAAACGGCATAAAAGAGATTATATGGCCGATTTATTTTTTGAGTTTGGTGAAACTCTTAACGAAGATGAGCAATGAACGACTTTTCGTAGTATATGTATTGCTTGTGATATTTTTAGCTTTTTATACGAAAAAAATAACAATTCCTCAGATATCTGGGTTGGGCGGTTATTTATTTTTTATTGTTTATTCATCGGTAATTGGCTTTTTTGTTTACCCTCTTAGAGATGTTGCTAGAGATATCTTTTATTTTATTCCATCGGTAGTTGTAATTATTATGGGATATTACATGTTTTTGTACTATGGGGGAAAAAAATCACTGGTAAAAACATATGCTTTGATTGGTGCTACATATTCTACATTTGTTTTTTTTAGGGTTTTTCCTAGATTGGGAGAAGTGAAGGATATGGAGTCCTTAAGACGATTGTTTGATTATGTGGAATATGAGGTTGCAATTGTTTTTGTTATAATCTTCTATTATATTGTTATAAAAAAGCAATGGCTTTTCGGAAAAGTATTTGACATTTATACGATAATAATTATGGGGGCACATTTGATTCTCACCTTGGAAAGAAGTGTATGGATTGGTGTAGGAGTGGGTTGTTTCATTTTGATAATTGTTCCGGGAATTTATGGGAAAAAGAATTTACTGAAGACAATGACTCGAAGTGTTTTAATTTCAGGATTATTTGCAATAGCGATTATTCTTGCATTCAATTTTTTGCCTGATACGGTTAGTGACACTTTAACAGATAAATTTTTATCCACATCCAATGAAATTAGTAGCGTTAGAACATTTAATAGTTCCGGAGATGCTCAGGAAAACTGGCGCGGATACGAAATATATTGCGCGAAGAAACAATGGAAGGAAAGTTCGGGCTTAGCAATGATTTTTGGAGAAGGCATGGGGAGAGGAACAAAAATTCAATTCGTTCCAGATGCGTTTAAAGATTATATTGTCGGTCGCCAAATTCCTCTGTTACATAATGCTTATTATACTATTCTGCCTAAAGGCGGTATTTTTGGAGTGTGTGTATTTATATGGTTTTTTCTGGCAAATATACATTTGGCGATTAAGACGTATAGAAAAAAAATTTTTTTTGAATCAGAAGCTGTCACACTGATGGCAATTATAATGGTATTTATGATTCAGGCATACGTTGTACGAGGACCGGTTGGGCAAGAGGTGACCTGCTCATGGGCCTTGTATATTGGTTGGATTAATGCAGCATTAAAAAAAAGTAACTTTAGAACTCAAAAAGAGCAGACATGTTTGGAGTAAGGGAGAAAGATGAAAGAACCGATATTAAGTATTTATATTCCTACTTATAATCATGAAAATTATATTGGCAGAGCGTTGGATAGCGTTTTAATGCAGGAAACAGATTATGAATATGAAATATTAGTTGGTGAGGATTTATCTACAGATTCAACTCGGGAAATATTGAAACAATATGAGATGAAATATCCGGGAAAGTTCCAATTTTTTTACCGAGAACATAATATGAACCGAGAAAAAATTAGAAATGCAGGGGATCTAAAAAGACGATGTCGAGGGAAATATATAATTGGTTTAGAAGGGGATGACTATTGGGTTGACCCTAAAAAAATAGATAAACAAATTCGTTTTTTAGAAGAACATCCAGATTATATAGCAGTGGCTCATAATTGCGTTGTAGTGGATGAAAACTCTGTGCCCAATGGGGAAGAGTATCCGGAATGTAAAGATGAAGAATACTCTGTCAAACATTTTTTTAGTGAAATATTACCGGGACAATTAACTACTATTATGTATAAAAATTACTGGAAATATGATATATGTGATACTTCTATTCTGCGAAAAGGAATTAAACCGGGAGACAGGGTGCAAGATTTTATGCTAATAGTAAATGGAAAGTTACACTGTATTCAAGAAAGAATGAGTGCATATCGCCATGTGACACAAGGGGGGAGTAGTTTTAGCGCATCTGCAGAAAACAAATATTCGTTTGTTAAGGATGAAAGATTGTTCTTTGAGTTTGTTGAATATGCAAAAAATAATAAAAAAAATGAAGCTATGTATTTGAGTGAATTTAAATATGTGAAGAATGTTTGCAAGGGAGTTAAATTGAAACAAATAAAATTATCAATGGCTCCAAAATATTTTAAGAAGGTGCGACATTGGGGGGGCATTTTAAAAATTGCAGTGCAATATATATATAATTATCGAATATTAAAAAAGAATGTTTGGTTTAACTGATAAAAATTTGGAGACATTAAGCAAAGAATATAGTTTATATGTAGTCTATCACATGAAAGCGAAAGGAATGAAACAATGATTTCGGTGGCAGTAACATCTTATAATGGTGAAAAATATATTGAGGAACAATTAAAATCTATTGTGAATCAAACTGTTTGTGTAGATGAAATCATTGTTATAGACGATAAATCACAAGATGCTACAGTGGAAGTGATAAAAAATTTTATTAAAAGTTGTGATAAGAGAATAAAGATTAGTTTGTATGAAAATGAAGAAAATCTTGGCTATACGTTAAATTTTTATAAGGCAATAAAACAAACAAAAGGAGATTTTATTTTTTTGGCAGATCAGGATGATGTATGGGTCGATAATAAAGTAGAAATTATGTTGCAACAAATGAAAGTTTTGGATGCAAAGGTTATATGTTCTAACTTTGATGTTATTGATGAAAAAGGAAATCAGAGCGATGCACATTTTTATGTGTCAGAATTTATTAAGAATGCAAACGAGAGGATAATGCCAATATCACTGGCTCGCTTGATGTATGGAAATGTGTCGCAGGGTTGTACATATTGCTTTACAAAAGATATTCGAGAGATATACTTGAAGATTGATTATAAGGACATTATTCATGATTATCAGATTCTTATGATAGGTGCTGCGATAAAAAAAGCATACTTTTTAAACGAAAAATTAGTCCATTATAGAATACATAATAATAATGCGATTGGTTTAGGTGGAGATAAAACATCTAAAGATGTTAGTCTGAAAATTCATCGTAGAGAGCCGAGGATAGTGACTTTTTTGAAAAAATTAAAAACTTATGAGAACGTCGATTTTTACTATGGATGCATACTAATTCAATATCTTAGAATCCCTATTATCAGAGTGAAAATCTTTAAAAAGAGAGGGTAGAAAAAGTATGAGGTGTTATTTCATCTCATATTTTTGGGGAATGATTTAGGAGGAAAATAGGAAAATGGATGTGAAAAATAAGGTGATTAAAGGCTTGTTCTGGAGATTTCTTGAACGGTGTGGTGCGCAGGGAGTGACGTTTATAGTTTCAATTGTTTTAGCTCGTTTGCTTGCGCCGGAATTGTATGGAACAATTGCACTTGTAACTGTGTTTATTTCAATATTGCAAATATTTGTTGATAGTGGGATGGCAAATGCATTGATTCAAAAAAAAGATGCGGATGATTTAGATTTCTCTAGTGTTTTTTACTTTAACGTTGTATTATGCCTTGTATTATACGGTGTGATGTATGTGTGCTCACCACTTATTGCGGCCTTTTATAAGAATACCGAGTTGACGTGGGTAGTCAGAGTGATGAGCTTGACTATTGTCATTTCTGGTGTCAAAAATGTACAGCAAGCGTACGTTTCAAAAAATATGTTGTTTAAAAAGTTCTTTTTTTCAACACTGGGAGGGACGGTTTTTTCTGCATTTGTTGGGATTGTTATGGCGTACAAGGGATTTGGTGTCTGGGCAATAGTGATGCAAAATCTGTCAAATACATTAATTGATACTATTGTTCTTTGGTTTACTGTTCGATGGAAGCCAAAATGGATTTTTTCTTTTTCAAGATTAAAAAGTTTGATTTCCTATGGATGGAAATTGTTGGTTGCCGCGCTTATAGATACAGGTTATACAAATGTTAGGCAGTTAATTATTGGAAGAATATATAGTCCAGCGGATTTGGGTTTGTACAATCGAGGAAAGCAATTGCCATATACAATTATCACAAATGTTAATGCGACCATAGATAGTGTGATTTTCCCGGCAATGTCTTCTGAACAGGATAGTAAAGAACGTGTGAAAGCAATGGCACGAAGAGGAATTAGAATCAGTAGTTACGTGATGTGGCCGTTGACGTTGGGGATGTCTTTTGTTGCACCGACAATGATACATATTCTGTTAACAGACAAATGGATAGGATGTGTTCCATACTTAAGGATTTTTTGTGTGACATATTCCTTTTACCCGATTCATACGGCAAATTTGAATGCTATCAAAGCAATGGGAAGAAGTGATCTTTTCCTAAAGCTGGAGATAATAAAAAAAATAGTGGGGGTAATTTTATTAGTAATTACAGTCCCTTTTGGTGTTATGGCAATGGCTTACAGCCTACTTGTCGCAAATGTATGTAATCAGATTATTAATTCCTGGCCAAACAAGAAATTGTTAGGGTACAAATATGTAGAACAGTTGAAAGATGTAATGCCAGCATTATTATTATCTATGGTTATGGGAATTATCATTTGGCCTATTGGTTTATTGAAAATGCATCCCATTGCACAGCTGACAATTCAGGTGATGGTTGGTGGATGTGTTTATATTATGGGCTCAAAATTGCTCAAGTTCGAAAGCTACCAATACCTTGTGGATATCATAATAAAAAGAAGAAAATCAGATGAATAAATTCTATTATTATGAAATAGTCGATTATTATGTGAGAGGAGAAAATAGCAATAAAAGTAAGAGTTATTGTTAAAAAGAATTATGAGACATCACTTATATAATATTAATTACAAATTTGTAAAAGAACCAGAAAATTTTGATAAATATACGGAAAGAGAACTGTTACAATATTGTTTAGGGGCGACTATGTATATGCCTGGAACAAAGGATTTTGCTCCTGCAATATTAAATAAAAAACACCCCGGATTAACATCAATGGTAATGTGTTTTGAAGACGCGTGTAAAGAAGAAGATGTTCCTTCAGCAGAACGAAATTCTGTTCAGTTGTTGGATATTCTTTGCAAAAAGATTGAACAAAATGAGTTTGATTATAAAGATTTACCGCTTTTGTTTTTTAGAGTGCGCTCTATAGAGCAATTTAAACATTTTAGCAATATGCTAGAAGCTAGACATGTTAAATTGATAGCGGGATTTAACTTCCCAAAATTTAATAGTCAGAATGCAAGAGAGTATTTGGAATACTTGAAGACTTTTAATGAAAAATATGGTGAAATTGTATATGGAATGCCAATTATTGAAGATGAGATTGCCGCCTTTAAAGAAACAAGGATGGCCGAATTGATTAAAGTTAAGAATATTCTTGATGAGTATAAAGAATTAATTTTGAATATTAGAGTCGGTGGAACGGATTTTTCTTCGTGCTTTGGAGTTCGTAGAGGTATTAATTACACAATTTATGATATTATGACGGTGAAAGATTGTTTGGTAGATATATTGAATGTATTTACAAGGAACAATGAGTATACAGTATCTGGACCAGTTTGGGAATATTTTAGGGCAAATGAAGAGATGAAATTTATGGACATTCTTCCTCCTGTAGATTTACAGAATTGTCTGCTTCGCAGAACGCCGATTGTTAATGATGCAGTTGATGGACTAATGCGTGAACTGATTTTGGATCAGGCGAACGGATTTATGGGGAAAACATGCATTCATCCATCTCATTTAAAGTATATTAATGGGATGTTGGCTGTCCCACGAGAAGAATATGAAGACGCTTTTCAAATCATGAATACAAGTGGAGGTGTCATTAAAGGCTCAAAGGGGATGAATGAGATAGGGCCGCATCATAGATGGGCTGAGAAAATAATGATGAGAGCAAGAGCATATGGGGTTATTGAAAACGAAAACTGTTATTTTGAGTTGTTTGGAGAATAAAATGGATAAAGTAATTAAAATATCAACACCTATTTCAAATGAATTGATTAAAACACTTCGCGTAGGAGATCAAATTCTGATTTCAGGCTATATTTATTGTGGGAGAGATGCAGTATTACCTCGAATATGTAAAAATCTTGCAGAAAAGGGTGAAGATCAGAGAATGGACTTTCAAGGAAGCGTCATGTTTCATACTGCTGTCAGTCCAGCAGGGGTAGGACCAACATCAAGCAACAAGTTAGAAATTGAGAGTAGTTTTGAGATTCTGTCTCATCATGGAATAAAAATCCATTTAGGAAAAGGAAAGATAAAAGAGGAAACCATTCAAAGATTAGATGCTGAGAACTCTATTTATGCGGTAATTCCTCCGGTTACAGCATTGCTGGGAAATAATACATTAGAGAGCAGAGTGGTTGCTTTTGAAGAACTTGGAATGGAAGCGCTACATATGTTAAAAGTAGTTGATTATCCCGCTATTGTTGCAGCGGCTCACGGAGAAAGCATTTATTAGGAGAGAATATGAATTACGAGAAAGAAATAATTGAAAAAGTTAGTAAAACTCTAGTTGAAGCAGGGTCCACATTTTTAGCTGATAAAAAAAGGGCATATGAAAGGGCAATAAAAATAGAAAAAAATCCACAGGCAAAGTGGGTCTTGGAGACAATTCTTGAGAATGCAGAAATAGCTGAAAAAAATAAAAGTCCATTGTGTGACGACACGGGAATACCACATCTATTATTGGAAATCGGAAAAAATCAAAGTGTGACAGGAACGATGATAGAAAATATCAAGGAAGGTGTGCGCGAGGGATTGAGAAAACTTCCGGGAAGACCCATGGCAATTCAAGGCAACGAAATGCAAAGGATTGATCAGTCAGGAGGATTAAGTTCAAATCCGGCAGATTTGGAAATTGCACCGATACAAATAAGATATTCAGAGGATGACAAAATCAGATTACATATTTTGATGTTTGGTGGTGGACCTGCGATTAGAGGGAAGACCTATCGTGTTTTTCATAAGCATAATATTGAAGTGGTTAAAAAGGAAATTGTTGAGTGGGCAAAGCAGGCAACGGCAGAGTTGGGATGCACGCCATGTACTTTGGGTATTGGAATTGGACGTTCAGCATTTGAGGCTTCTTCTCTTATGGTACAAGCTTTGGTTGATGGAAATTATGATGAACAGTCGGAGTTTGAGCAAGATATAACGGATGCGGTTAATGAGTCAAAGACAGGTGCGTTGGGGTTAAGAGGAGATGTTACAGTTATTGGAACCTTTGCCAAAATAGGACCGCAAAGAGCAAGTGGAGTGCGAATTGTGTGCTTGCGCCCGTGCTGTTGCTTTGAACCGAGGATTGCAACAGTGGAACTGTAAACTTGATGAGAAAAGGATTAAAAATGAAGGAAAGAATATTAGTGACACGTTCTTCAATGCCATCGTTAGAAGAATATATTGAGGAAATAAAAGGACTGTGGGATACACATTGGCTAACAAATATGGGAGTTAAGCACAAACAGTTAGAAAATGATTTGGCCGAGTATATGGGGGTGCCTAAAGAAAATCTGGCATTGTTTGTAAATGGACATCAGGCGTTAGAGTGCGTTATTGAAGCATTAGGGTTAGGAAATGAATTAAATGAAAAAGGTGTAAGAAAAGATGAAGTCATTACGACGCCGTTTACATTTGCTTCCACAACAAATGCTATAGTACGAAAAGGATTGACTCCGGTCTTTTGTGATATAAAGAGAGATGATTATACAATAGATGAATCTAAAATAGAAGATTTGATTTCGGATCGTACATGTGCAATTATTCCTGTTCATGTTTATGGGAACTTATGTGCTGTGGATAAAATTGATTCTCTCGCTCAAAAGCATAATCTAAAAGTTATCTACGATGCAGCACATGCCTTTGCGGTTGAAAAAGATGGAGTTAGTGTCGCAAGGTATGGAGATGCGTCTATGTTTAGTTTTCATGCCACTAAGGTTTTTAATACAATTGAAGGTGGAGCAATTTGCTTGAAAGATAAACGATTCAAGTCAAAATTGAACGATTGGAAGAATTTTGGTATTACAGGTCCGGAGACAGTGGAGTATGTAGGTGGAAATGCTAAAATGAATGAGTTCTCTGCAGCTATGGGAATATGTAATCTTAGGCATCTGAATGAAAATATACTGAAAAGGAAAAAAATCGTAGAAGAATATGATAAAAAATTATCAGGTGTTAACGGTATTGTTGTTAATAGGGGAGTCAAAGAGGGGGAAAGAGGTAATTATGCGTATTATCCAGTGATTTTTAAAGAAAACGTGCTGGGTTTTTCAAGAGATGATGTTTTTGAAAAACTTAAAAAAAATGGAATTTGCGCAAGAAAATACTTTTATCCATTGACGAGCACATACGAATGTTATTGCGAAAGATTCGATGCAAAGAAAACGCCAGTAGCGTTAGAAATATCAAAGCAAGTGTTGACATTGCCATTATACCCAGAGCTGGAACAAGGTATAGTTGATAAAATTTGTGACATTATACTTGGAATGATTGAATAGAAAAATGTATTTTATAAAAAAAAGCACCTTGCATATAAAAAATGCACTTTTACAGATTTGAAAAATGGGTTATACTGTATAAGTCATTTTAGCGAGAAAAAAATTAAAAAGGAGAAAACTATGAGGAAATTATCTGCAGTTGTACTTTCAATGGCATTAGTTTTTAATTCAATGTCAATGGTAAGTGCTGGAACGGAACAGGACGCAAATGATGCGTACGAAACAAGTACACAAGTGGAAAATCCATGGGCGGAATTGCTTGGATCTGGCGAAGATGGAACAATTGAAGTTGTTACAGAAGAAAATGAGCAGGTCCTTGATAATCCTTGGGAAGATTTATTTGAGGATGAAACAACAACAGAAGAACCAACAACAGAAGAACCAACAACAGAAGAACCAACAACAGAGGCTTCGTTAAAGATTACGGCGCAGCCAGAAGATTTTTCGTTAGCTGTAGGTGCGGTAAAGAGATTAGCTGTGACAGCAACGGGAACGGGCTTGAAATACCAGTGGCAGTTTAGTAAAGATGGTGGAAATACATTTGCAAACACCACATTGACAGGCTATAATACAAGCACATTGACAATTGATGGAAGAGAGACGTTTGATGGAAGATATTACAGATGTGTTGTTACTGACAACAAGGGAAATACTGTAACATCAAATGCTGCTAAGTTAACAATTGAATCATCTGGAACGCTTGCGATCACAACACAGCCTGTGGATTTCACAGTTGCTGTTGGTGAATTTAAATATTTGATGGTTGCTGCAACAGGAACAGGGCTGAAGTATCAGTGGCAGTTTAGTAAAGATGGTGGAAATACATTTGCTAATACCACATTGACTGGTTACAATACAAATACATTGGCAATTGATGGAAGAGAAACCTTTGACGGAAGATATTATAGATGTGTAATCTCTGACGATAAAGGAAATACTGTAACATCAAATGCGGCCAAGTTAACGATTCGTTCTTCCGCAACAACACTTGCAATTACAACGCAACCAGCAGATTTTTCGGTATCTATTGGTGAGATAATGAATTTGACAGTTGTTGCAACAGGAACGGGCTTGAAGTATCAGTGGCAGTTTAGTAAAGATGGTGGAAATACATTTGCTAATACTACATTGCCAGGTTATAACACAAAAACATTAGCGATTGATGGAAGGGAAAACTTTGATGGAAGATATTATAGATGTGTAGTTTCTGATGAAAGAGGAAACTCTGTAACATCAAATGCGGCTAAGCTTACAATTCGTTCTTCCGGGGCAACTCTTGCAATTACGACACAACCTGCAGATTTCACAGTTGCTGTTGGTGAATTTAAGTACTTAAAGGTCGTTGCAACAGGAAGTGGATTGAAATATCAGTGGCAGTTTAGTAAAGACGGTGGAAAGACATTTGCAAACACCACATTGACTGGTTACAATACAAATACATTAGCAATTGATGGAAGAGAAACCTTTGACGGAAGATATTATAGATGTGTAATCTCTGATGATAAAGGAAATACTGTAACATCAAATGCAGCCAAGTTAACGATTGGAACATCATCTGATACTCTTGCGATTACAACACAACCGGCAGATTTTACAGTTGCTGTTGGTGAAGTGATAAACTTGAGCGTTAAGGCAACAGGAACAGGATTGAAGTATCAGTGGCAGTTTAGTAAAGATGGCGGAAAGACATTTGCAAACACTACATTGAGCGGTTATAATACAAATACATTGGCAATTGATGGAAGAGAAACCTTTGACGGAAGATATTATAGATGTATCATTTCTGATAATAAAGGAAATACTATTACATCGAATGCAGCAAAACTTACAATTGGTACAGTTGTTGAAACATTGACAATTACAACACAGCCAGGAGATTTTAGCTTGTCTGTTGGAGAGATTAAAGACCTCTTTGTCGGTGCGACAGGAACGGGATTAAAGTACCAGTGGCAGTTTAGTAAGGATGGCGGAAAGACATTTGCAAACACTACATTGGAAGGTTTTAACACAGATACATTAAAAGTTGATGGAAGAACAAATTTTGATGGAAGATATTATAGATGTGTAATTTCAGATGGCAAAGGAAATTCTATAATTTCAAACGCGGCAAAGCTTACAATGAAGTAATTTAATATCATTTATTAATAGCCTTTGGAACGTAATGTTCCAAAGGTTATTTTTTTATTTACATAATGAATGTGGAGGTGTTATAATTTTCTGGAAAAGGAGATGTGGATGGAAATGGAAAAAATATTAGTTTTAGGTGGAGCAAACCTCCATTGTAAATTGGTACGGATGGCAAAAAAAATGGGATATTATACAATTGTAACAGATTATTTGGAAGATTCTCCAGCAAAAAGAATAGCTGATAAAAGTTATATGTATGATATTAATGATGTTGATAATATAGTTAAAATGTGCAAGAAGGAAAATGTCAGAGCTGTATTAAATACACATATAGATCCAGGACAAATTCCTTATCAGAAAATATGTGAGAGACTAAAATTGCCATGTTATTGTACAAAAGAACAGGTAGAAATATTAACAAATAAAAATAAGTTTAAAGAATGTTGTGAAAAATATGGTGTAGATATTATTGAAAGTTTTGAGGTCGAAAAGATTCTTGAATCAGAAGACTATATAAAGAACAAGTATCCGTTGTTAGTCAAACCAGCGCACAGTAGAGGGTCAAGGGGGCAGAATATATGTGATTCTTATGAAGAGGTAGTAAAGGCAATTAAGGAAGCAGAAAGAGCATCGGATAATGGACAGGCACTAATTGAAACTTATATGAAAGGGAAACCTGATTTTTCGATGACAATTTTCTTTATTAATGGAAAACCATATCTGATAAGGACTGTTGATAGACATTTAGGAAAGAGAGAATTGGGACTTGAAAAGGTTGCGATTGCATCAGTATCTCCCTCTAATTACACAGAGTTATATGTGGAAAAAGTTCACAAAAAAATAGTGAATATGCTTCGTGGAATAGGCATAAAGAATGGTCCTGTGTTTATGCAGGGGTTTGTCGATGGCGATAAAATAAGATTTTATGATCCGGGATTTAGATTCCCAGGGACCGAGTATGACACAATGCAAGCGCAAATATTGCATAAAAACTTGCTAGAATATTTAATTAGCTTTGCATTTAATGGGAAGTTTGATGGAGAGTACTCAGATTATTTGGATGATAGCTATTGGCTTGATGGACATATAGTCACTGCCTTGTTTCCAATTGTAAAAAAAGGAAAAATTTATAAGATAGAAGGACTTGAAGAAATTGAAAAAATGAAAGAGTTATTTGGATATACATTACGTCATCAAGTCGGGGAACAGATTGAGTACACATACAATGTGAATCAAAGGATTGCCGAAATAGATATTGTAGCGCTGAGTAAGGATGAAATGAGGAGTGCAATTCAGAAAATTAAGAAGCTATTTAGAGTATATGATGAGGATGGAAACAATATGATTTATTCAGAATTTGATGAAGAACATATATAATATTCGAAAGGGGATGTTATGACAGATTATCAATTATATCAGATCAGGATGAATCAAATAATTGATTCTATATTGGGGATGCTAGAGAGCGGGAGAGATGCAATTGGCCCAACAATTTTACTCAGTGCAGTTCCGCTATTAATTTATTTTGTGTTGATTAAAAAGAAAATGATACGCTCAAGAAAGATGAAAGAGGTAGTTTTTCTTATTGTGTATACAGTTTTTTTAATGGAACTGACTATTTTTTCTCGGATGAGAGTGGGGTATTTTCGAATAAATATAATTCCTTTCACGAAGCCAGGAGGAGCGCATTTGCTTATATTATATTCTTTCGTGAATATGGTTTTTTTTATACCAATTGGAATTGTATATAAAATGATACGTTCTGAGGATGGGGCATATAGCGACGTGATAATATTTGGCGGTATTGTTAGTAGTGGGGTTGAAATTGCACAATTGATTATGAAATGCGGAGAGTTTCAGACGGAGGATATTCTTATGAATGTCTTGGGGACAATATTTGGTTGGTGGTTTTATGAAAAAGTGTTGTCAAAAAAAGTTTCTGATAAGACTGGAGAAATAATTGATTAGTTAATATGCATGCTGGAATTTGTCTTTCGAATTATGGTTTGCAGTATATGGAATTGGAAATTAGGGGCTATGGATTATGTGTTGATGGCAATTGACGAATATCAAAAGAGGTGAATTGATTTAGTTCTCTCGTATTGGTGTTAGTTGAAAACTGATAAAAATGATTTGTTTAAGAAATCAAAATTCAAGAGAAAAGAGGTATATATGAAAGGAATTATTTTAGCAGGCGGTTCGGGAACGCGCCTATATCCACTGACCAGAGTAACATCGAAACAGTTGTTGCCGATTTATGATAAACCGATGATTTATTATCCGTTGTCAGTGCTGATGAATGCAGGAATTCAGGATATTTTGATTATTTCCACACCGGAGGATACACCGAGATTTCAGGAACTTCTGAAAGACGGAAGCCAGTTTGGTATTCGCTTGGAGTATGCGGTTCAACCGAGCCCGGATGGATTGGCACAGGCTTTTATCATTGGAGCAGACTTTATTGGCGATGATAGTGTGGCAATGGTCCTGGGAGATAATATTTTCGAAGGCCATGGACTGAAAAAGAGACTACTGCAGGCTGCTAAAATTACAGAGGGTGCAAAAGTATTCGGATATTATGTGGACGATCCGGAACGTTTCGGTATCGTGGAATTCGATGCGGAAGGGAAAGCGATTTCCATTGAGGAAAAGCCGGAAAATCCAAAGAGTAATTATTGTGTAACCGGTCTTTATTTCTACGATAACAAGGTAGTGGAGTATGCAAAAAATCTGAAACCATCTGCCAGAGGAGAATTGGAAATCACAGACTTAAATGCAATCTATTTGAAAGAGGGAAAACTGGATGTGGAAGTTTTGGGTCAGGGCTTTACATGGCTTGATACGGGAACCCATGCCAGTCTGGTGGAAGCTACAAATTTTGTGAAGAATATTGAAGATCATCAGCATAGAAAGATTTCATGTCCGGAAGAAATTGCTTATCTGAATGGATGGATTAGCAAGGAAGAAGTTTTGGAAGCCTATGAATTGATGAAGAAAAATGAGTACGGTCAATATTTGAAAGACGTAGTTGACGGAAAATTTATTGACCCGTTGCGATAGAGTGGAGAGAAAATGAAGGTATTAGTAACAGGAGTAAAGGGACAGCTGGGATTTGACGTTGTCAATGAGTTAAAGAAGCGTGGGCATCAGGCGATTGGCGTAGACATTGAAGAAATGGATATTACGGACGAACAATCCGTTTGTGCCGCGTTGCATCAGGAGAAACCGGAAGCGGTCGTTCATTGTGCGGCCTGGACGGCAGTGGATGCAGCGGAAGATGAGGAAAATATTCCAAAGGTTATGCAGGTAAATGCCCAGGGGACGGAGAATATTGCAAAAGTTTGTAAAGAATTGGATGCAAAGATGATTTATATCAGCACGGATTATGTGTTTGATGGTCAGGGAGAAACTCCGTGGAAGCCGGATGATCGGAGAGCACCGCTTAATGTATACGGAGAATCAAAGTATCGGGGAGAGCTTGCCGTCCAGAAGTATTTGGAAAAATACTATATTGTACGAATTGCCTGGGTGTTTGGTTACAATGGCAAGAATTTCGTGAAGACAATGCTGAACCTGGGAAAGAATCACGATGCGTTAACGGTGGTTGCGGATCAGATTGGAACACCGACATATACTTACGACCTGGCTCGCTTGTTAGTGGATATGGCTGAAACAGAAAAGTATGGCATTTATCATGCCACCAACGAAGGTGGATTTATCAGCTGGTATGACTTTACTGTGGAAATCATGAAGCAGGCTTCTGCCTATGATGAAGTTTATGGAAAAGTCAAGGTATCGCCGGTGGGAAGCGAGATGTACCCGGCGAAAGCAAAGCGCCCGGCGAATAGCCGAATGGATAAGAATAAGCTTGTGGAGAACGGGTTTGAACCACTTCCGACATGGCAGGATGCTTTGGAAAGATATTTGAAAGATGAAATTCAGATTTGAAATGGTGGAGAATAAAATATGAAAACAATCCAGGAGATTATTGTGTATACTTATGGTGATTCGAAAAGTGCAAAAACATGGTCGAATATTCCTTTCTTTTTAACAACGACACTGGAAGAAAAGGGATATATAGTTCATAGAATTAATATTCAAAGATTTAAGTTTGTTCAGAGAGTTTTTAATAAGATATGCAGAATGGTTAATCAAGATACTGGAATGGAATTCCAAAGATTAGGACTGAATGCAAAACTTGTAAATAGAATTATGCGGAAAAGTTTAAGAAAATTTCCAAACGCTGATTTATTGATTTCTACGAATTTCAGTTATTCGCCATCGTCTGTTTGCACGACGATTCCAAGTATACTTCTTTGTGATTGGACGCTTGAATATCTGATTCGTCACTTTAAGAGGAGGGAACCGAGTTATTGGGAAGAAAGAGAGATAAAGAGACAGGACAAGGAAATAGAAAAGAGTGATTATGTTGTGACGTTGTTTCCAAGGATTAAAGAGGATATGGATGCATATTATAAAACAAATAATATTTATTATTTAGGTAATGTTTTAAATACGGCCATTAATCCGGAAAATAATGTGGATATTGCAGAAAAGTATCGTAACAGAAAGATATTATTTATTGGACAAAAGAAATATTTAGATAGTTTATTGGTAATTCTTGAGGCAATTAAAAGCTATAATGACAATAGTACTCAAACAATAAACTTAGATATTATCGGGATGAATAGTGCACCGGGAATGGAAAAATATGAAAATGTTGAATATTATGGATATTTGGACAAGACAGATGAACTAGAACGAAAACTATATTACCGGTTGATGTCTGAAGCGAGTATTTGCATCAACACATCTGATAATTGGGGAGGCTTTTCGTCAATCGTTGAGGCATTGTATTTCTATACACCGGTTATTACTTCTAGGTATAGTGAATTTGTGGAAACTTTCGGAGAAGAGATTCCTTTCGGAGTATATTGTAATAATAATACCGAGGAGATAGAAAGTGCATTTCGAACTATATTGGATAATGATGAAGAAAAATATTGTGAACTATGTCAGCAATCGCATTGTTCAGTGGAGCAGTTTACTTGGGGTGGATATGTTGAACGATTGATAGATTTAGTGGGTGAAAAATAGAGGCTATGCGATTTGCATAGCCTTTTTTTTATGGTACAATATAAAGGATTTTGATTTGATGAAAGGTTTCATTTGGAGAGTAATATGACATTTACAACTAATCTTTTTTTGATTGGGTTATTGCCCTGGTTTATTCTTTTTTGCTATTTGTTAAGAAATAACAAAAAATCAAAATTAGCATTAATACTTATAGCAAATAGTATATTTTATATATGGGGAGGCGTGGGAATACTTGGTTTCTTATGTCTTTTTTCCGTTGCCGTGTGGTTATTCTGCAAGGTGTTAACGAGAAAAAAAAATAAAATAATAATGGGAACATTTATAACAATTACAACTATTCCATTATTTTTGATCAAGTATTTACAATTTATTATTTCAAATATAAACTCTGCATTTAATATAAATATACAGAGCCCGAGTTTAGTTATACCTGTGGGCATTTCTTTTTTTACGTTTGAGGCAATTTCGTTGATTTGTGATACATATAAAACTAAGGAATGTCTAAAAAAGATGTCGTTCTTAGAGATTTATGCATACCTTTCTTTTTTCCCGACAATCACTTCGGGACCTATAATTAGGTTTCAAAAATTTCGCGAAGGTATGAATGCTTGTATCAAAATATCAAATTATAATTCTGCAATTGAACGGATTGTTATAGGATTATGTAAAAAGGTTTTAATTGCAGACAAAATTGCTGTTTTATCTGATTATTATTTTGAAGGGGTTGCAAAAGGAAATTCCTATTCATGTATTGGTCTTTGGATAGGCTCTGTGGCATACACGATACAGTTATATTATGATTTTTCTGGATATTCTGACATAGCAATAGGGATTGGACAATTGTTGGGATTTGATATTGGAGAAAACTTTAATCGACCATATCGTGCTTGTAGCATTTCTGATTTCTGGAAACGTTGGCATATATCTTTAACAAAATGGTTTAGAGACTATGTTTATATTCCTTTAGGAGGAAATAGATGTAATATTTCGAGACATATATTTAATATGTTAGTTGTCTGGTTATTGACTGGAATTTGGCACGGAGCAGACTGGTCCTTTATCGTTTGGGGAATGGGGTATTTCGTCCTTTTATGTGTTGAAAAATACATCCCTTTTATGAAAAAAATGAGCACATCTTGGATTGGTCATATCTATACATTATTCTTTGTTAATATATTGTGGGTTCCTTTTCGTGCATCAAATTTAAGTATTGCAATGAAATATATATTGGGAATGTTTGGTTTAGGAAGTTGTAGTTCGATAGAATGGGGAACAGTACGATTTCTCCCGTATCTGCTCATTTCTATATTATTGTGTTTTCCGATAGAAAAAATATTGAAGAAAAATGAAGTGAAAAACTGGCATGGGATTACAAGGGGAATTTGTTTTCTGGCGTTGGCAATATTGGCTATTTGTGCAGTGATAAATGCATCGTATACCCCATATATTTACGGCAATTTTTAGGTGAGGTGTTATGAAGAAAATAATTAGTGAATTAAGGTGGCACACTGTGGTAATAATTGTAGGAATATTTATATTTTCTGCATTATGTTGGAGTGGACTTGTAAAGGATATTGGTTTAAAAGTTTTGAAGCATGCCGAGAAAGAATCGTCAACTGTTTATAATTCAAATTCTTCCCACAAAAATGGAACTGATGAAGAGAAAACTAGTAACACGAAGAATAGTCATTTTTTGCAGAAAATAGATCAGAAAACATTTCAATTAGAAAACGGTTGGTATAATCATGTGTTTCAAAAAGAACGGCTGAGCAAAATAGATTCTGTTTTTACATATGTTTCTATAGGAAAAATATTTTCTAACCAAGTGGTGTTGGGAGAAAATGGGTGGTTGTTCTATAAAAGTACAACAGATGGGGATTCTATTGCTGACTATGAAGGGACAAACAGATATTCTGAAGTTGAGAAAAATGATATTTTAGAAAACATCATTGATACCCAAACTTTCTTTGAAAAAGAGGGAATAAAAATGATGGTAATAGTGACGCCGAATAAAGAAAATGTTTATGCTGAATATATGCCGGATACTTACCAGCATGCAGAAAAAACAAGTACAGATATATTGATTGATTATTTAAAAAAAAGGGGAGCTTATGTAGTATCTCCTAAAGAGGCACTGCTCGAAAAACATTCGGATATGCAGTTATATTATTCCTATGATACTCACTGGAATCAGTTAGGGGCTTATATTGGAACTAGAGAAGTATTGAAGAATTGGAAAATAGATATTCCAGAACTAGATAAGGAAGAAGTCAAGTCGAGTAATCTTAGAGATAATTATCATACATGCGGAGATGATGATCTTGCAAGGCTGGTGGGGTTAAGGAATTTCTTTGATGATGAGATAGAATATGAAGTTGAAGGCACAATAAAAACAGAGTGGAAGCTTTTTGCTAAAGAACAGAAAACGGGAATGTCTTATTTCAAAAATGAAAATGCATTAATTTCAAAAAAGATTTTTCTTGTTGGAGATTCGTTTAGAACATCAATGATTCCAGTGTTAAGAAAAATATTTGCTGAGGTTTATGTAGTGCATCGAGATTGTTATACCGCAAAAATGATAGATGAAATAAAACCAGAATATTTAATGGTTGAATATGTTGAAAGATATTCGAGTGAATTAAAAAAACTTAAGATACTATTTCTTCAGTAGAGTGTTGTGTTTCAAGAATATATGGTACAATAAAAGAGTTGAGAATGTTTGTAAAGGGAAAAAACGAAAACATTTATAGAGGAGGAAAATATGAATATTATTGTGACCGGAGGAGCCGGATTTATTGGAAGTAATTTTGTATATTATGAACTGGAGAAACACCCGGAGGACCGGATTATTTGTTTGGATAAATTGACTTATGCAGGAAACCTTGCAACATTGGATGAGGCAATGAAAAATCCTCAGTTCCGCTTTGTAAAAGGGGACATAGCAGATAAAGAATTGGTTGAAAAACTGTTTGAGGAAGAACATCCGGATATTGTGGTAAATTTTGCCGCAGAAAGCCATGTGGATCGTTCCATTGAGGACCCGGGAATTTTCTTACAGACGAATATCATTGGAACCCAGGTGTTAATGGATGCCTGCAGAAAATATGGGATTACAAGATATCATCAGGTTTCTACCGATGAAGTATATGGAGACTTACCATTGGATCAGCCGGAGTTATTCTTTACAGAGGATACCCCAATCCATACGTCAAGTCCATATTCGTCCAGTAAGGCGGGGGCAGACCTGTTAGTATTAGCATATTACAGAACCTATGGTTTGCCTGTCACCATTACCCGATGCAGCAACAACTATGGCCCGTATCATTTTCCGGAAAAATTGATTCCGTTAATGATTTCCAGAGCGTTGGCTGATGAAACCCTGCCGGTTTATGGAAAAGGTGAAAATGTCCGTGATTGGTTGTATGTCAAGGATCATTGTATTGCAATTGACTTAGTTATGAGAAAAGGTCGCGTAGGCGAAGTTTATAATATTGGCGGACATAATGAAAAGACGAATTTGGAGGTTGTAAAGACAATTCTGCAGCAGTTGGGAAAACCGGAAAGCCTGATTACTTATGTAACGGATCGCCCGGGACATGACATGAGATATGCCATTGACCCGACAAAGATTCATTCGGAATTGGGCTGGCTTCCGGAAACGAAGTTTGAAGATGGAATTAAAAAGACCATTCAGTGGTATTTGGATCATAAAAACTGGTGGGAGGATATCATCAGTGGAGAATATCAGAATTATTTTGAAAAAATGTACGTAGATAAGGAACGTGCATAAAGGTAGGAGATAGCAGAAATGGGACAGATTAAGGTTACGAAATGTGAGATAGAAGGATTGGCAGTGATTGAGCCGAAAGTTTTTCCGGATGAGAGAGGTTATTTTGTGGAAACCTATAATCAAAAGGATATGGAAGAAGCAGGGCTTAACATGGTCTTTGTTCAGGATAATCAGTCTATGAGCAAGAGAGGTGTTCTTCGTGGACTTCATAGACAGCTGAATTTTCCACAGGGAAAATTGGTAAGAGTGATTCGCGGCTGTGTGTATGATGTGGCAGTGGATTTAAGAGAAGGTTCTAAGACATATGGTCAATGGTTTGGCGTGGAACTTTCAGCAGAAAATATGAAGCAGTTCTATATTCCGGAAGGATTCGCTCATGGATTTCTGGTTTTGTCAGAAGAAGCAGAGTTTTGTTACAAGGTAACTGATTTCTATCATCCTGGAGATGAAGCCGGAATAATGTGGAATGATCCGGATATCGGAGTGGAATGGCCAATTCCTGAAGATATGGAAATAATTTTGAGTGAAAAGGATCAGAACTGGCCAAAATTAAAAGAGATTTAAAGAAGTGTTGAAAACAAGGAGAGTTACCCATGAGATTTATCATAACGCACAGCAGAATGATTATCATTGTGATATTCTTAATCATTTCCGGTGTGTTTTTATGGAGATATTATTTATATCGGACAAATATTAATTATAATGGACCGGCTTTTAGTGTGGAGCAGGAGCTACTGGAATGTTCTGTGAAGGATGATGAGAAAGCACTGATTAAGGGGATTGTTGCTACAGATCGAGAAGATGGAGATTTATCTAATAAGATTATTGTGGAATCCATTTCAAAATTTGTCGATAAAAAAGAACATATCTGCAATATCACATATGCGGTAGAAGATTCGGAACATCATGTTTCGAAAGTATCACGAAAAATTAAATATGTGGACTATCAGCCACCACGATTTGTTTTGTCAGAACCATTGTGTTTTGATGTGGGTTCGGATACAACGGTGGTGGATGTCCTTGGTGCCAAGGATGGTGTTGATGGAGATGTATCAGGAAAAATTAAAATTCTTTCCAATACCACCGCGACTAGTGTGGCAGGAAAATATACTGTTACCGCACAGGTGACAAATAGCCTTGGGGATACTGCAAAGTTTAAATCCATTGTGGTGATTAAACAGAGGAATAATCTTAGCCCGGTAATTTCGCTAAAAAATAATGTTGTATACTTAAAAGTTGGAGATATTTTTAATGCAAAGGAATATATTGCGTCTGTTAAGAGCCCGGAAGGAAAGAATTTGGGAACTTCTGCAGTGGAGGTAACGAATACGAATGTGAATATGAAAAAGGCGGGATTTTATACAGTGGAATTCACCGTGAATGGTGGAGAGAGTAATGAGAACACGACGTATCTTACTGTAATCGTGGAGGAATAGAATGTCTGATAACAAGATTTTTAGTTTGGAAAATTTAAATATATACTCGCTTCTCTTGGATTTGGTACATCGATTATGGCTTGTTTTTATTGTAGTGTGTATTGCGATTATGGGAAGATACACCTACTTGAAAAAAAACTATGTGCCGGAGTATTCCAGCACAGCCATTTATGTCGTGACGCCAAAGCAGAGCACCGGTTATGTTTATACAAACAGAAGATTTGCAGAAAGTGTTATTACTGTTTTTCAGAATTTGGTTAAAGCGGACATCATGGAATCAAAAATGCATTCGGATTTACACGTATCAAATCTGAATGGAAAAGTTAAAGTATCGCTCATTGAGGGAACAAACTTAATGAAAATTACAGCAAAGGCACAAGATCCGGTTCTGGCATTTCGAACGATTGGTGCGGTAATGAAAAATTATGATAAATTATCACCGTATTTGAGTTCTGATGCTGTATTTGACGAGTTGCGCTCACCGGTTGTGGCTCAAGAGCCTGAAAATACGTTGGCTCCGCGAAATGAGTCATTGAAGGCAGGGGCAATGGTTGGCGTGATTGTAATGCTTTTGATTCTTGCCATCAGTTTCTTGAGAAAAACAGTTAAGAAGGAAAACATCATTGAAAATGAGATGGATACCAATCTTTTGGGAATTATCTATCACGAAAATAAGAATAGAACCTTAAAAGCGAAATTAAGTCAGATGGTAAAGGCATTGCTGATTACCAGCCCGATTATTTCCAATCGTTTTATTGAGTGTATTGATAATATCAGAGTGAAGTTGGAATATGAACATGAAAGACATCAGAGTAGAAATGTTTATTTGATTTCCAGTGTTTGTGAAAATGAAGGAAAATCCACAGTCGCAGTTAATGTAGCACTCTCCTTTGCAAAGGAAGGGAAGCGAGTGGTTGTCATTGATGCCGATTTCAGAAAACCGGCGATTTATAAAATGATGAATGTTCCAAAGGATGATGTGGTTGATGCAGTAAAAATGATTCAGGGAAAATGTGGATTGGATGAGGTTCTTCGTCACGATGAGAAGACGAATTTGGATTTGATTTTATCTTCCAAGGGATATTCGAACACGAATGAATACATGAAATCCGGAGCTATGAGAGACTTGATTCGTAAATGTAGTCGAATGGCAGATTACGTAATCATTGATACTCCGCCGATGGCATTGGTATCCGATGCGGAAGCGCTATTGGATCGTGTGGATTATTGTCTTCTGGTAGTCAGACAGGATTTTTCTTATCAGAATGACGTTCTAAAGTGTATTAACGTAATGAAGGATTCCAATGCGAAAATGCTTGGATGTGTTTTGAATGATTATATGGATTTAGGAATCAATTTTAAAACGCGTCCACGTTTATATACAGCATCAGAAGGAAAGGCGGTGGAAATTTATGACAACGAATAATTCAAATTACACCACTGCTTTGGAAAAACAGGAAGAAAGAAATGTAACGGACATTATTGTCGCATTTTTAAAGGTTCTTCGTATGTTCTGGTGGGCAGTTGCATTGCTAATGATTGCAATGGGAATTTTAGGATTTTTCCGCTACAAGAAAAATTATGTGCCGGTTTACGAGTCAAAAGCGACTTTTTCCATTACTGCGGCAACGTATAATGGAGAGGAAGACCGTTCTTATACAAATAACAGTCAGTTGGCAGAGGAATTGAGTGTAAACTTTGACTATGTCATTAACAACGAAGTCTTTTATGAAATCATTGAAAAAGATATTGGTTTGACATATATGCCGAGTAAGATTGAAATATCTTCAGTAGAGGGGACGAATATCTTAAGTATCGTTGTTACGGGAGAAAATGCCCAGTTAAATTACGATGTAATTCAATCTGTCGTTAATAACTATGGAAGTGTGGCAGAGTTTGTATTAGGTGACACGAAGATTGATATTTTAGAAGAACCGATTGTGGCAAAAACCCCGAATAACCCGTTTAATCCGTGGAAGGATATTTTGAAGTTTATGTTATATGGTCTGGCGATTGCTGTTGTGCCATGTGGATTATACGCATTCTTTGTTCGAACAATCAAATGCACGGAGGATGTTGAAAAATATCTGAGTGTTCCTTGTTATGGCGCACTACCGTTGATTTTGATGAATCGAAGAAGAGGACAGGATAAGTACTGTTCCGTGATTGATAAAAATGTTGGATTCCGTTATCTGGAAGCAATGCGAACCATTTCCTCCAGATGTGAAAGATATTTGAAAAAGCAGAATTGTAAAGTAATCCTTGTTACGAGTACAAAAGAAGAAGAAGGAAAGAGTACTGTGGCAATGAACCTGGCATATTCTCTTTCTAAGGCTCAGTATAAGGTAATGCTGATTGATGGAAACTTGAGAAATTTATCCCTTCGAAAAATGACGGGAGTGGAAGCTGCAGATTTTTCCATGGATCAGTTTTTGGAAAAACGTGTGAAAAACAGTGAAGCCATTGTTAATATTCCGGGAAGCCGAGTGCTGCTATGCGCACCGAATGTGAAGTCGACAAATCCGGTTCAGAGCTTGAACTCGGATCAGATGGAAAGATTTATTCGTGAGGCGAAAGAGGTGGTGGACTATGTGATTATTGATGCCCCTCATTGTGGTGAAACATCTGATGCAGCTGTTTTAGCGAAGTATTCGGATGGCGTTGTTTATGTGGTAAAAGAAGATGGCGTGCGTGTGCATAAAATCATGGATACAATTCAGGAATTTTCTTACACGAGAACTCCGATTATTGGCTGTGTGCTGAATGAAAGCGTTGGACGACTAAATTCCTTATACGGATATGGTTATGAAAAACGTTATGGATATGGCAAGGGCTATGGCTATGGTAAGAAGTACGGTTATGGTAAGAAATATGGATATGGGAAGCGTTATGGTTATGGTAATCGTTATGGTTATGGATATGGATACGGGTATGGCTATGGCTATGGCGATTATGTTTATGGAGAATATGGGGAAGTATCCGAAGATGAATTTAGTGTAGCTGAGAAAAAGGTATCAAAGAAAATAGCGTTAACTACTACAGATGAGGAAAAGAAGGCTTTACTTCAGGAGAAGGAAAGCGAAAAGAACAGTAGTGATTCATAAAAAAATCGAGTAGGTTTAACCTACTCGATTTTTCAAAACTATTTTGTAAGAGGGATTCCGCGATGTTCCACAGAAGTGGAGAAAACAATCTGGGTTTTCGTACTTCCGAAGGTCTGTAATTCTCCAATAAAATGGTCTAATTCCTCAGTGCTTTTAAACATGACTTCGATGAGCATTGCATAATCACCGGTAACGCAGTTACATTCTACTACGTTATTACAACTTTTAATGTAAGGGTAAAAATCCTTCTTCTGTCCCGGATGAACTTCAAGATTAATAAATGCCTTAATATGATAACCTAATTCGGCGGCATTCAATTTTGCACTGTATCCGGTGATGATACCATTCTTTTCCAAACGTTCAATTCTTGCGGAAACGGCTGGAGAAGAGAGATAAACCTGATTTGCAATGGCTTTAAGGGGGATTCGTGCATTTTCATGCAACAGCTTGATGATTTGTTCATCGATATGATCTAATTCATGTCTCATGGTAGTACTCCTTTCTTTTCTAATTTTTCAGTCGGGTATTGCTTAAGAAAATAAATTATGTCTTCTAAAAACTTAATTTATTTAATTATAACATAAATTTTACATAGTACAACTACAAAACAATTTTTTTGAAAACATGGAGGGTCGTATGATTTTTTCAGGATTAGATACAGGGATTCTGTTTTTTATTTATGGTTTTTTGGGATGGTGCCTGGAGGTGGTTTATGTTGCTATTACCAGTAGGGCTGTTCAAAATAGAGGATTCTTGCATGGACCGATTTGCCCTATCTATGGGGTGGGAATGTTGGGCGTTTTAATGGCTTTGTCACCGATTCGGGAAAATCTTTTTCTGCTGTTTTTAGGAGGAATGTTCATCTGTTCTTCCGTGGAACTGCTGGGAGGATGGGTTCTGGACAAACTGTTTCATATGAGATGGTGGGATTATTCTGAGAGGAAGTTTAATGTTAATGGATATATTTGTCTGAGATTCAGTATTATCTGGGGACTTGGAGTATTAGCTGCAGTGAATTTGCTTCACCCGATTGTTTACTATTTAGAAAGACATTTGAATCAAGTCATAAAGGAGATTTTGATTGTTGTATTCCTGATAATCTTTACAGTGGATATGATTGTAACATTGAAGAAGCTGATTGGAATTCGCCGAAGTCTGGGACAATTGGATGCCATAGCCGAGGGACTTCAAGATATTGGAGATCAGTTGAAAGATGTCATGGGAAATTCTGCAATCAATATGGCGGATAAGGGGGTGGAAAACCTCAGGCAGAAAGAACAGGAACTACTGGAGAAACAGCAGGAGTTCAAGGAAAGTGTTACCCAGAGACAACATGTATTACGGGAAAATATTACGCAGAAGCAGCATGAACTGGTTGAAAGTATAGAACGGACTCAACATGAATTGTTAGCTCGAAGAGAAGAGGTGCTGAAAAATCTTTCCAATCGTAAATCAACGAGATTTAGTCCTCTTCCGAGGTTGAATAAAAACGGAAAAAGCATTAAGATAGAAGAATATGTTGTTTCTTTACAAAAGAAGTTTGAAAATAGAAAAGAAAGCAGGTAGAAAGATGAATTTAAAAGGAAGACACTTTTTGAAATTATTAGATTTTACACCGGAAGAAATTGAAGGCATGCTTGATTTGGCAGCTGAACTGAAGGCAAAGAAAAAAGCTGGGGAACTGGTTGATGTATTGCGTGGAAAAAACATTGCGCTCATTTTTGAAAAAACCAGTACACGAACCAGATGTTCTTTTGAAGTTGCAGCCCGTGATTTGGGAATGGGTGTGACTTATCTGGATCCAGAAGGTTCACAAATCGGAAAGAAGGAAAGTATCGCAGACACAGCCAGAGTATTAGGTAGAATGTTCGATGGAATCGAATACAGAGGATATGGGCAGGATTTGGTGGAAGAATTGGCAAAATATGCAGGAGTTCCTGTATGGAATGGTTTGACTAATGAATTTCATCCGACACAGATTCTTGCAGATTTTCTCACCCTTCGTGAAAAGTTTGGATATTTGAAAGGATTAAAATTCGTATATATGGGGGATGCCCGTTACAATATGGGAAATTCCTTGATGGTTGGATGCGCGAAAATGGGAATGCATTTCGTAGCATGTGCACCAAAGAAGTATTGGCCAAATCAGGAATTGGTGGATGAATGTAAAGCTATTGCAAAGGAAACCGGTGCAACAATTGAATTTGATGAAAATCCAATGACTGCAACTCGCGGAGCAAATGCAATTTATACAGATGTTTGGGTATCCATGGGAGAACCGGATTCTGTATGGGCAGAGAGAATTAATGATCTGATGCCATATCGCGTAACAATGGAATTGATGAACAATGCAGCAGAAAATGTTGTATTTATGCATTGCTTGCCGGCATTCCATGATTTGAAGACCAAGATCGGAAAAGAAATTTACGAAAAGTTTGGTTTAGACTGTATGGAAGTAACTGACGAAGTTTTTGAATCGAAAAAGTCTGTTGTTTTTGACGAAGCAGAAAACAGAATGCATACCATTAAAGCGGTTGTAGCAGCAACAATGGGAGCGGAATTCTAAGCGAAGCACGGCATGGAAGGCTGCGGTACAGGTTCTGAAAGAAGAACCGAAGATTCTGCTTTTTGGACAACCGGAATTGAAAATCATGGATAAAGTTAATGCAAAAATAATGAGCCCGTTGGCGCATATGCACAATTCCTTTATGCAACAGCTGATGTTTTTAGGAATGCCGGGGGTGTTTGAGCCGATTTTTTACCCAATCATGGCATTTTCCACAACGATGTTTTTGCTTATGGCTGGATTGTTTCTTGGAAGTTATGAAGAATTAAATAAATTTGGAACAGAAGAAAATTAAGATAAGAATATTTTTACAATTCCTCCACATACTAACGTTATATCAACTTAGTATGGGAGGAATTTTTATGAAAGCAACAGGGATTGTACGGAGGATTGATGATCTTGGAAGAATCGTTGTTCCGAAAGAAATTCGTCGGACATTAAGGGTTCGGGAAGGAGATCCCATGGAAATATATACGAATCATCAAGGGGAAATCATTTTGAAAAAATATTCCCCGATTGGGGAAATTGACAACTTTGCAAAACAATATGCAGAAAGTCTCGCCCAGGTGTCCGGTTATAAGATTATCATAAGTGACAGGGACCAGATCATTGCGGTGGCAGGAGGTGCCAAAAAGAATCTGCTAGGGAAAGATATCAGTCAGGAATTGGAAGAACTGATGAGCGAGAGAGATGTGTTGACAACTGCAGGAGGCGTTTCAAAAAGTATTGCGGTGGCAGAAGGGGAGGATGCCCCAAAGGGCGGACAGGTAATTTATCCAATTATTTGTGAAGGGGATATCATCGGAAGCGTGGTAATCATTGCGAAAGAAGAGGGGCAGGAAGTGACGATTACGGAACAAAAACTGGCAGGAGTTGCTGCAGCCTTTTTGGGGCGTCAAATGGAAGCTTGAAAAGAAAAAAATAAAGAACACAAAAGTGGTTGAAACCCCTTTGAAATAGCCATTTTTCCTTGACAAAAACTGGCAAATGGAGTATAAACTTATATAGATACGCGAGGAAACAGGTATCGTGAAATTATCAAGGAGGATATTATAATGAACAAGACAGAATTCGTAGCAGCTATCGCAGAAGAAGCTGGAATTACAAAGGCTGATGCTGATAAGGCAGTAAAGGCATTCGCAACAGTTGTTGAAGAACAGTTAAAGAAGGGTGAAAAGATTTCTTTAGTA
This sequence comes from uncultured Lachnospiraceae bacterium, assembly GCA_902766735.1. Lineage (GTDB taxonomy): Bacteria > Bacillota > Clostridia > Lachnospirales > Lachnospiraceae > Eubacterium_G. Next base: position 13,524 of record CACXEU010000031.1, on the reverse strand, counting down.
GGATTCGGAACATTTGAATCAGTTGCAAGACCAGAACGTCAGGGTGTTAATCCTGCAACAAAGGAAAAAATCACTATTGCAGCAGCAAACGTACCTAAGTTCAAAGCTGGTGCAGCATTAAAGAAAGCTTTAAACTAATTTAAAGTGGATAAATTATGAAACTGAAAGAACTGTTACTTTTGTGACAGTTCTTTTTCTTTGGTAGAGAAGAGGGAAAGGAGTGCTTATGAGAATTGATAAATATTTAAAGGTATCCCGAATCATTAAGAGAAGAACTGTTGCCAATGAAGCTTGTGACGCGGGCAGAGTGTTGGTAAATGGAAATGTGGTTAAAGCATCTTATGATGTGAAAATAAATGATATTATCGAAATACAGTTCGGACAGCGGACGGTAAAGGTAAAAGTATTAAACCTGAATGAAACGGTGAAAAAAGAAGCAGCAGCGGAAATGTATGAAGATTTAAGTGAGTAAACGTTATAGAATCTGAAGTGTTCGCATAGGATAGAAGAAAGAATCCGTTGAGGCAACTAATGGAAAATAAGGAGAATGGTTTACATAAAATTAAAATCGAACAACGAAAGTGTGCGGATATTTCGGGAGTGTGTGACGTGGAATCTTTTGATTTAAAGCATATCCTGTTGGAAACCAATATGGGAATGTTGGAAATCAAGGGAGAGGATCTGAAGGTGAAAAAGGTAAGTCTGGATTCGGGAGAATTTCGAGTGTGTGGTCGCATTAACAGTTTTCAATACTTTGATACAAAAGATTATCGAAAAAAAGGAAAATCACTGCTTAAGAAAGCCTTTCGTTGATGACTGCGCAGATTGGTCAGGAAGTCCAGTTGTTGTTGGTTAGTGTGTATGCCGGTATAATTCTTGGAGTTTCCTATGATTTGATTCGTGTCTTCAGACGCGTGAAACCGGCATCCTTGATTCGCAGTTTTTTAGAAGACCTAATTTTTTGGACAGTGGCTTCCATTTATCTTTTTCATGTTTTCCTAAAGTACAATTATGGGACACCGCGGTATTATGGAGTGGGAATGATGGTATGTACCATGTTCCTGTATGAATGGCTTTGGGGGAAACGTTTGGTCCCATGGGTTTCGAAAACCATCAGAAGAATTCTGTTGATTCTCTTAAAACCATTGAAAAAATACCTGAATGGCTTTAAACTGTTAAGTAGGAAAGTGAAAAATAGATTGTTAAAATTAGTAAAAGGTGAGAAGAATGACGTCTGATAATAGAGAAAGAAGCAGAAGGACGGTAAGCACGAGGAGTCATAGAGACTTGCAAAGGGCTGCTTCGCAAAATAGCAACAGAAGAAGTGTGGAACATAGAACCTCACAACGCAGTAATGTACGGACTGTTCCACCGGGAACAGAGCGAAGAACTTCAACGAAGCGGTTGGATATGATTCGAAGAAAAAGAATTAAAAATCGCCGTATGATTTTGTCTGTCAGCATTGTGGCCTTTTTGTTTTGTGTTGTGTTAGGAATCCAGATGATTCAAAAATATAACACGTTGATGGAATTAAGGGAACAGGAACATAAATTGCAGAAACAGTATCAGGCAGAGCTGGAGTTATCACAGGAGCTGAAGGATAAAGAGGCTTATGTGAAAACAGATGAGTATGTAGAAGAAATGGCTAGACGTCTCGGATTGCTATATCCGAATGAAATAATTTTTAAAGCAGATAAATAAGAAGAAAGAGTTCCAATAGAACTCTTTTTCTTATTTTCATAAACAATTTTCGCAAACTCGAATATTCTCATGTCGAAAACTCTAAGAAAATTAACGAAAAAAAGCGACAAATTAATTCATTTTTGATGAGTATACTACGGAATGAATCAAAAAAAGGAGGTTGGCATGAGACAAAAATTTTTGAAACAGGTCTGTTTACTAATGATTGCCGGAGGACTTTGTCTGATACCAATGAAAGGATATTATCCTTTTGTGATCGGATGTTTTTCCGGATTATGTACAAGAAGGATTCTTCCAATGTTGGCGTTACCAATGATGATTTATCTAATGTACATAGAAGGGGGAATATTGGTGACAATGAAGTATGGGATTTTTATGCTTTCCATGTATCCTTTTCTTTCTGCCTATCGAAATAACACCAAAAAATACAATTATTTTGTGGCATCGGTGATTGCATTTCCCTTTATTATAGGAATGGAGGGGATGGATTGGCTGCTCAAAGGGGGAGAGAGGGCGGAATTACTCCTGGTTATCCCAATGATTTTTCTTGAGTGGTCCGCGACTGCAATTTTGTGTCGTCTGACAGAACGATTCATGCAATACCTTCCGCGAAACATTAGAGCGGCAAAGGAATGGAAACGGCAGCAGATGGAGAGGGGCCAGGAAATGTTTCGCAGGTCGGAGGCGTTTAAGAAAATGGCTGTGAAAATCAGGGGATTGTCATATGCGGAAAATCATCAGTCTCAGGCAATGGACAATTATATGGAAAAGGAAATTCAGAATCATCTCTGCTTTGGGTGTGAGAATGGGCAGGTTCAGTATATGGAGCGGATGAAACTAAATTATCTTTGGTATAATAAGATGTTGGAAACCAGGGAAGCTATGGCTATTCAGTTAAATGAAATGGCTGGAATCATGGAGTATTTCATGAGACAGCCGGAAACGGTAAAACGAACCTTTTGGGGAATGGAGGAATTGATTCGAAAACAACTAAAGGAGCAGAAAATCCTTGCAAAAAAAATTGAACTTCACCTAAATCGAAAAGAACGAATTGAAATACGGATGCAGGCAAAGAGGAATAAACAGATGGTGGTAAAAACTGAGGCAATAACAAAAACACTGGAGAGGATTTTAAAGAGACCCATTCGATGTTCCGTGGATACGGCTTTGGAGGTACTGGATTGTTTCCAGAACTATGTATTCTTTGAAGATGTGAATTTCCTGACAGTTAGTGGCTGTGTTCGACGAACCAGAAGTGATGAGAATGTTTCCGGGGACAATTATACTTATGTGGAAATGGATTGTGGACAAACTTTTATGAGTATTTGCGATGGCATGGGTTCCGGAGAGCGGGCACAAAATTACAGTGAACTGGTCATTGATTTACTGGAACAGTTGTTAAACAGTGGATTCGGAGAAGACACCACCCTAAAATTAATTAATTCTGTAATGCTTTCCGGAAACCAGTGGCAGGAACCCGCCGCCCTGGATATGGCATTAATTGACCGATATTCCGGAATCTGTCAGTTTTTAAAAATGGGGGCAGCGTGTACCTATATTAAACGAGGAAACTGGGTAGAATGCATTAAATCCACATCTCTTCCATTAGGTGTCATGGAAAATGTTGATATGGAGACAATCTCGAAAAAACTGTACGATGGAGATTTTGTCATTATGATTTCAGATGGGATTGTGGAAGCGTTGCAATGTGAGGATAAGGAGGAAGCAATGGGCCGAATGATTATGGAAATTGATACATTGAATCCCAGAGAAATGGCTTTTCGAATCCTAAGCCGGGCACTTGAAAAAACAGATGGAATTCCGAAGGATGACATGACGGTATTATGTACCGGAATCTGGGACCGATTGGACTGAGAAAAGTCCCCAAAATTTGACAGAAAAACCAGGGTAAAGTATTATCAATATAGTGATAAAAGTTTCGTGAATATACAGAAAAAGGCGGGAAGAAACAATGAAAACTAAGGTGTATGAATATATTAAGAAAAAGAGAATTATAGAAGAGGGAGAAAGCGTCGTATTGGGAGTTTCCGGCGGCGCTGATTCTATTTGTATGCTGTCCATATTGAATGATTTAAAAGAGCAATTGGGCATCAGAATATCCGTGGTTCATGTGAATCATATGATTCGTGGAATTGAAGCTGCAAGAGATGCAGATTTTGTTCGGGATTTATGTGAAAAACTAGGAGTTCCATTTTACCTGGAAACGGTCAATGTGCCAAAAATAGCCAGTGAAACAGGAAAGACAGAGGAAGAAGCAGGGCGAATTGTCCGATATGAAATTTATGGAAAATATATGGAGCGGTTGAAAGCTCAGAAAGTGGCAGTGGCCCATAATCAGAACGATAACGCGGAAACTATTCTATTTAATATATTCCGAGGAAGTGGTCTGAAGGGATTAATCGGAATACCGGTGAAACGAGACTATATTATCAGACCTTTATTAGGATGCACCAGAGAAGAAATCGAATACTATCTGAAAAAAAACGGGTTAGAATATCGTACAGACTATACAAACAATCTGACAGATTACAGCAGAAATAAGATACGATTGGAACTGCTTTCCTGGGTTCGGGAAAATATTAATAAAAAAGCTGAATATAATATTGTAAATGCGGCTGAAAATCTCAGGGAAATTTCAGAGTATATGGATGTGCAGATTGAAGAAGCGTTTTCGAAGTATGTAGAGAACGGAGTGATTGCAGAAGAAGCATTTGAATTGCCGACGGCAATTATTAAGGGAATCATTAGAAGGACCATTGCTAACCAGGGAAACGGATTGAAGGACATTACAAAGACCCATATCGAACTGATTGTTAAGCTGTCGAAAATGCAGGTTTCCAAGAGTGTAACGCTACCGTATTCATTGACTGCGGTGAAAACTTATGACGGAGTTGCCATCCGTCGAAGAACCACCCATAAAGTTGTGAAAGAAGAGAAGGTTCTCTTTGAAAACGGAATAATTCATGAAAATAAGTTTTTCTGCTTATCCGAAGAGACTGAGGCATTTGACAAGGAAAATATCCCTGAATTGATGTATACGAAATGGTTTGATTATGATAAAATAGAAAAGTTAAGTGTCAGAAATCGACAACCGGGGGATTATCTTTCTATTGATGACGGAAAGCACAAAAAACTGAAACAGTATTTGATTGATAAGAAAATACCGAAAGATGAACGAGAGGAACTTTGTCTTTTGGCAGAAGGGTCTCATATCTTATGGATTGTGGGACATCGAATCAGTGCAGAATACAAGGTTACGAAGGAGACGAAGCGGATTCTTCGTGTGGACTACAGACAGGGAGAATAGGAGCGAAAAATGAGAGGGAAAATAAAGGTATTAATTACGGAAGAAGAATTAAACCAAAGAATTCGTGAACTGGCAGAAGAAATCAGCAGGGATTATGCGAAGAAAGAAGTAAAACTGATTTGTATCTTAAAAGGAAGCATATTTTACACCTGTGATTTAGCGAAGCGATTAACGATTCCGGTAACCTTTGATTTTATGAAGGTGTCCAGCTATGGATCCGGAATGGAAACCACCGGAAATGTGGAAATACAAAAGGATCTGGATGAAAGTATTGAAGGACTGGATGTGTTGTTGGTGGAGGATATCGTTGACTCCGGAAACACGTTGTCAAAATTAATACCACTGTTAAAACGAAGAAATCCGGCAAGCTTACGGATTACAACATTGTTGGATAAACCATCCAGAAGAGAAGTGGACGTCGATGTGGATTACGTCGGATTTGAAATTGATGATAAGTTTGTTGTTGGATATGGACTTGACTATGACCAAAGCTATCGGGATTTGCCGTTTATCGGTGAATTGGAAATATAGAGTATGAGAAAGCGTATTGTGTGAAAAAAGGAGGACTGATTTTTGAATACAGGAAAGAGTAAATTCTCAAGGATATATGTTCTGATTGTGGCAGCATTGTTGATTGGACTGATGATATATTCTGCTGATAACTTTAACCAGGGAAAGTATAAGTACAGTACTTTCCTGAAAGACTTAAAAGCTGGAAAAGTTACAGAAATTACCATTCGACAAAATAAGGAAGTGCCTACAGGAAAATTAGTAGTTGAATTGGGAAAGAAAAAAACAGAAACTGTTTATGTTTCCGATGTGAATAAAGTATTGGAAGATATTGAACAGTACAATGAGAAAGCAGAAAAAAGGATTGAACCGGCGGTAATGGATGTTTCCAGAGACAGTGTTTTTGTGACAACCATCCTTCCGGCATTGTTAATGATTATTCCAATCCTGATTATTTTCTTTGTAATGAATGCCGGTGCCGGTGGTGGCGGTGGAGCAAAGATGGCGAACTTTGGAAAGAGTCGGGCAAAGATGGTTATTGAAGTCAAGAACATGGACTTTACAAAGGTAGCCGGTCTTCAGGAAGAAAAAGAAGAATTAGAGGAAATTGTTGATTTCCTGAAAAACCCGAAAAAATATATTCAGCTTGGTGCCAGAATTCCAAAGGGTGTTTTATTAGAGGGACCTCCGGGAACCGGTAAGACTCTTTTGGCAAAGGCTACAGCGGGAGAAGCCGGTGTGCCGTTCTTCACAATTTCAGGTTCTGATTTTGTGGAAATGTTTGTCGGTGTTGGTGCTTCCCGAGTAAGAGACTTGTTTATGGAAGCAAAAAGAAATTCGCCGTGTATCATTTTCATTGATGAAATTGATGCGGTAGCCCGTCGTCGAGGAACCGGTATGGGTGGTGGACATGACGAACGTGAACAGACTTTAAATCAGCTGTTGGTAGAAATGGATGGTTTTGGTGTGAACGAAGGAATTATCGTCATGGCTGCAACAAACCGTGTGGATATTCTGGATCCGGCGATTTTAAGACCGGGTCGTTTCGACCGAAAGGTATTGGTTGGAAGACCGGATGTTAAGGGAAGATTAGAAATCTTAGAAGTTCATGCTAAAAATAAAGCCTTGGGCGATGACGTGAAACTGGAAGAAATCGCCAGAATCACTGCCGGATTTACCGGTGCAGACTTAGAAAATCTTTTGAACGAGGCATCCATTCTGGCTGCCAGAAAGAATAAGCAGTTCCTGACGCAGGAAGAAATCAACGAGGCCATGATTAAGGTCGGCGTTGGAAAAGAAAAGAGAAGTAAGATTATTTCTGAGAAAGATAAACGAATTACCGCTTATCATGAAGCAGGGCATGCAATTTTGTTCCACGTTCTTCCGGATGTTGGACCGGTGCATACAGTTTCGGTGATTCCGACAGGGGCAGGTGCTGCGGGTTATACGATGCCATTGCCGGAAAAAGATGAGATGTTTATGACCAAAGGAAAAATGCTTCAGGAAATCATGGTAAGTCTGGGAGGTAGAATCGCAGAGGAATTGATTTTGGATGATGTGACCACGGGAGCTTCTCAGGATATCAAGCAGGCAACAGCAGCAGCAAAAGCAATGGTCACAAAGTATGGATTTACGGAAAACCTTGGTTTGATTAACTATAATGATGAATCCGATGATGTGTTTATTGGAAGAGATTTGGCTCATTCCAGAGGCTATGGGGAAGAAACAGCTTCTGCTATTGATCGGGAAGTTAAGAGTATTGTAGATGGATGTTACAAGCAGGCAAAGCAGATTGTAGAAGAACATATGGAACAACTTCACGCTTGTGCAAAACTCTTGATTGAAAAGGAAAAAATCGGACAGCAGGAATTCGAGGAACTTTTTGGGACACCGGTGATGCCTGCATAAGGATTGAAAAAACGTAGAATGAAGATATGAATATCGGTGATTGATAAAAAATAAAGTGAGAAAGTTATGGATAGACAAAAAGAATTATTGTTCCATGACGGAACAGATGAATTTTGTGGTTATAATCAAAAATCAGGAGAATATTCCTTTGTTTTGCGTACTGCCGGAAACCTGGAAGAGGTTTTTCTCATCATCAATGGGGAAAAATATGAAATGTTACCGGTTGTGTCGGAGGAGGAGACTTTAACGACACAGGAAGACACAGACGAGAAAGAAGTCGTTATATTTTATCGTGTGGATATTCCATTGAAAGCGGGACAGAAAGTACTTTATCATTTTATGCTTTCAGAAAAGTCTGGAAGAATCCTTTACTATAATGCCATGGGAGTATCTGAACAGGAATCAGAACATTATGAGTTCTGGATGAATCCGGGCTTCTTTACTCCGGATTGGGCAAAGGGGGCGGTAATGTACCAGATTATGGTAGACCGTTTCTACAACGGTGATAAAACGAATGATGTGTATTCCGATGAGTACGCCTATATTGGAAGAGGAGTTGAAAAGGTGGATGATTGGTATCAAAATCCCGCAGTGGATGGTACCCGTCAGTTTTATGGAGGAGATTTACAGGGAGTTATTGATAAACTGGACTATCTGGAAAAAATTGGAGTACAGGTGATCTATTTCAATCCGCTGTTTGTTTCTCCTTCTAATCATAAATATGATACCCAGGATTATGATTTCATTGATCCGCATATTGGAAAAATCGTATTTGACAGTGGTGAACTGTTGAGAAATGGTGATATCTGCAATGAACACGCAGACCGTTATAAAGTAAGAACCACGTACCGGGCAAATCTGGAAGCCAGCAATGATTTGTTTATTGAACTGGTGGAAAAGGCACATGCCAAAGGAATGAAAGTCATTATTGACGGAGTTTTTAATCACTGTGGTTCTTTTAATAAGTGGCTGGATCGAGAAAAATTGTACCGGGAGAATACTCATTATGAAACCGGTGCGTTCCAAAGTAAGGATAGCCCTTATAACAAATACTTTAAGTTTTATAATGATGAGTGGCCGGATAATGGTTCTTATGAAGGATGGTGGGGATTTGATACTCTTCCGAAACTGAATTATGAAGGCAGCGAAGACCTTTGTGAATATATTCTGAAGATTGGACAAAAATGGGTTTCTTCGCCATATAATGTAGATGGTTGGAGATTAGATGTTGCCGCAGATTTAGGACATAGCCAGGAATTTAATCATGAATTCTGGAAGAAGTTCCGTGACGCGGTTAAGGAAGCAAATCCGGAGGCAATCATTCTGGCAGAGCATTATGGGGATGCCAGTTCATGGCTTCAGGGAGACCAGTGGGATACGGTAATGAATTATGACGGATTCATGGATCCGGTAACCTGGTTTTTAACCGGTGTGGATAAACATTCCGATAATTCCAATCCGGGAATGAGAGGAGATGCAGAGACTTTTGTTAGAACTATGCAGTATCAGATGACAAAAATGCAGAACCAGTCTCTGTTGGTAGCAATGAATGAATTGTCAAATCACGACCATTCCAGATTTATGACACGAACCAATCAGATGGTAGGTCGAATCGGAACCGCCGGAGCAGAAGCAGCATCCATGAATATTAATACTGCGATTTTTAAACAGGGTGTTATTATGCAGATGACATTGCCGGGAGCACCGACCATATACTATGGAGATGAAGCAGGTGTTTGCGGATGGACTGACCCGGATAATCGACGTACGTACCCTTGGGGCCGGGAAAATTTGGAAATTATGGAATTTTATCGTGAGGCAATCTGCATTCATAAGCAAAACCAGGTATTAAAGACCGGTTCTTATATTCCATTAGTTTATGAGAAAGACGTTTTAGCTTATGGACGATTTAATCAGAAAGATCAGATTTTTGTGGCTGTAAATACGTCACGGGAAGATAAATACGTGAAAGTTCCTGTTTGGAAATTAGGTTCTGTGGAAGATGCCACATATGAGAAGTTAATTGAGACCTATGCAGCATTTTATAATTGCAGCAGGGTGAAGGTACAGCAGAAAGACGGTTTGGTGGAATTGGTGCTTAAACCGGAAACGTCTGTGGTATATAAATGTAAAAAGAGTCAGGGTACAACGAACTAAGCGTCGTCCGTATCCTGAAAAGAAAAAGGTGAGAAAAAACGAATGTTTTCCTCACCTTTTATTCTTTTTTTATTCTTGTTCTTCTGTGTAAAACACCTTCAAAATCGTTTCGTAAAGGGATTTCTCATCGGGATAAAATTCCGCATTTTCTTTTCCCTGTTTAATGGTTCCATTGATGGAAACAAATTCGATGTCTTTGTTGGAATATACATCCGGTAAAATAGTTGATGCGGAATAAACCACCTGATTATAGGAAAAGTTCGTGTAAGTGTATTTACCAGCTGTATTATAGAGTTTTGAAATCATAGAGAAATCAGAACGAACTTTTGGAATCATCTGTGACATATAAGCGTTCAGATATTGTTTTTGACGTTCTAATCGATCATTGTTAGATTCCAATTTTGAGATATTTCTATATTTTACATAAGACCATGCATCGTTTCCGAACAAAGTGATTTTTGTACCTTTGGTAATATTGGAATATTGTGTTTCCACATCTTCTAAAGAAGTGAGAGACACTCCGCCGGAAAGGTCGTTCAATGGACCGATTCCGTCCCAGTTCAATGCCATATAAGTGTGAAATGGAATATTGTAGAAAATATCGGATAAGGAAGCCAGTGTATTTTCACAACTGGTGTCTTTTCCGTTCCCATACCCATAAGCCAGACACAATTGTAATTTTTTTATTCCAGCACTCTGACCGGAAACAGTGTAGAGCCGTACGTCAGTCATAGTTTCTCGAGAGACAGGAATGACATAAGTTTTTCCGGTTTTGGAATCATAGCTAAGAATGTAGATGGCATCTGCCTGCCCGGCATTTCCGATTTCTTCTGTTCCTAATTTGGAACGATCAATTCCAAGAAAAACCACGGAGACCATGTTTTCATTATAAACATATTTCTTTCCGTTGTAATAGACCACGTGACCATCATCATAGGAATAAGTGTCTTTAAAAGTTCGGATTTTGGCAGTCTGGTTTCGCTTTAAAAATTCTTTCTTTCCAAGATAACGCATAATCAGGAAGGTTGCTCCGGTCAAAAGGATGATGGAAAATAGAACAATTAAGATTCCAAGAAGAAATTTCTTTTTCTTGCTCATTCGTTTTTTTTGATGATGTTTGTGTTTGATTTTTTTATACTTTATTTCTCCGTCTGCAGAAACACGGGTGACTTTTTTCGTGTAATCCCGATGGTGCTTATGCACACGTTTTAAAGTGATGGTCTCATCAGATTCTGCAACTTGGTCAGAAGGTGTGAGATTTTCTTTCTCTGTTAGGTTTGACATCGTTTTTCCCCAATCGTGATATAGTAAAATTTTTCAAAATAAAAATCCTGCACCCTTATAGCAGGTACAGGATTTTCCTCATCTTATGATTAACATTCTGAATATTTCTTCATAGAAACAACAGCAACACCAAGTGCGGTCATCATAACTACTAGAGAGCCGCCTAATTCGTATCCTGTCTTAGGAGAAACTGAAGATGTGTTCTGGTTTCCAGTGTTTCCGCCATTCACACCACTACCTGAGTCTCCTTTTGTTTTTGTTCCGGAACCGGAACCATCGGCTTTTTCATCGTCAGCAGGAAGAACGGTCGCTACCGGACTAGATGCTGCAAAACAAATTGTTGAACAAGCAAATATCATAACAAATGTTAATAACAGTGCAAAAATATTTTTTTTCATATATCATACCTCCGAATCAATATAAGATACCTCTCTACATTATACAACAGAAAAATAGAAAAAACAAATATTTTATTTGAACTATTCTACCTTTTTGTAGAACAAATCTAAAAGTGTCTCGAAGAAGGCCTCCTGATCCAGAATGTACTGAGCGGAAGAATCTTCTTTTCGAAGTTTATAGGCTCCTTTTGTACCGACTAAATCAAGCCCTGAATAACGGGTTGCCAGAGATGAGGATAAGAAAATCATTTCCGGAATCCCTATGTCAGTAACAGAATATTCAGAAGAATCATTGTACAATTTCATTGGTACACTAAAATCCTTCTTAATGGAAGGGACAATCTGGTTTGCAAAACTGGTAAGATACAGTTTCTGAAATTCCATTCTTCGCAAGTTGTCATCTAATAATGATGTATCTCTGGTGCGGACAAATTTCTCTGCCATATCTCCTTTTAAGGTAACTGTCTGCCCGGCAGTAAATTCTCCAAAAGATGTGTTAGGTGTTACGGTAACACCGCCAATATCATCATTTAAAATCTTGATTGCAGATAAATCAATGGCAAAATATCCATTGATTGGAATGTTGTATAATAATCGTTCCACGGAACGCACCTGATTTTGTGCACTGGACTTCTTTCCATCACCGAAAGCGTAGGCCAGACAAATCTGTTGCCTGACAGAACCCTTATAATCGCCCACTTCATTATAAAGATTGATATCAACCAAGGTATCACGGTTAATGGAAAGTGTGCGAATCTTTCCAGTCTTCAGGTTATAAACGAGAAGATAAAGGGCATCCGCCTGTCCGGCAGTACCGGATACCGCATTTTCCTTCAATTCAGTATTATCAATACCCATAAAAAGGACAGAGGAAAGGTCTTCGTTAAACTGATAAGTGTGCCCTTTATATACAAGGGTTTTTCCACCGTCTTTGTAATCTTCCACAAAATCTGGGACAGTCATATTTAATTTATGGGTAGTCATATGTTCCATGCCAATGTGGCGAAGGATAAAGAAAGCAGTAATTGCTGAAAGAATCAAAACCGCCAAAAAGATTAATATGCCAATTAAGATTTTTTTCTTTTTTGTTTTCTTTCCTGAGGATTTCGAATCAGAGGACGAACTGTTTCTGCCATGTCTGTGGCGCCCGCGTTTGCTTTTACGGTATTCTTTTTCGATGGTGTCCCAATCAACTTCGAATCCTTCGGAGTCGTCCTTGTCAATAATGACATTCGGTTTATTGTTCATCTTTTACCAACACCCCCTGCACTAAATAACGTGTGTCACCTTCATAACTATAAGTACATGTACTTAAGGTTAAGATTTTATTGTTTTCGGATAACTGAATCCCTTCTTTCTTTAAGGAACGGGTATTCTTGACCATAGAAGTAGGCTTTTGTGTAAACTTCAAGTATTTCCGAAACACTTTCTTTTTTGAAAAGTCAAAGGAATTCAGGATGTGGCGGTTGTCATAAACATATGCCGCATAGATTTCATAAGTCAATTTCCGTTCCGGAGTGTAGATATACATATATTTATGTTTCTTGAAAAAACCGGAATCCCTGAAATGATGTAAGGATGCCATCATACTTCCATCAGCCATGTTATGACCATACAATACGGTTACCGGATCAGAAAAATCCGGAGCGTTTTGCATTTCGGAATAAATGGAACCCGCCGAAGAAGATTCTTTTTTGATATTACGGTTTAAGTAATAATCATCATCTTCTCCATTTGTTGGACGAACAACAGGATAGTCCACTTTTGTTCCGGGCACATAAAGCCACGCATAAATATCAGAATTGGTTTTTGCTAATTTCTTCCAATTGATTTCATGGGTATCTTTCGCCGGTACCTGTGGATCTCCGTTCACGTTTGTATTAGTAATTGTGGTATCTCTGAAGTTACTTCCGTCATTTGCATCATCATGCATATAGTGCTTTGCAATGTAGGCTGTACAGCAGATAAAGACGATGATGGATACAACAGAAAGGAAGCCCCAGAGCCCTTTCTTTCTACTTGGATTTTTCATATCATTAAACCTCTTTGAATCTTGCTAAATTAACTATCAGTATACCATTGATTTCAACGAGTGTAAACGAATGATGCACGGAATCAAAAATAGTTATAAATTTTGTTTGCACTTTTAAAGGAAGTATGGTATATATTTATTGTTGAAAACAAATGGGCAGATTCCCGAGTGGCCAAAGGGGACAGACTGTAAATCTGCTGCAACTT
>CACXEU010000030.1 GCA_902766735.1 uncultured Lachnospiraceae bacterium | reverse complement strand
GGCAAAATAAAAAGCGCGAGACGGGGATCGAACCCGCGGCCCCCTCCTTGGCAAGGAGGTGCTCCACCACTGAGCCACTCGCGCATTGTTTGGTGTGTGTTTCACACGCAAGAAGTATAATACTATACTCAGGAATAAAAGTCAATCATTTTTTGAAAAAATATTAAAAATGTTTCCTTTTGTTGGTGGAGCAGTTTTTTCACTTTAAAAGTACTGCTTATTTCTCAACATGATCCTTGGGATAGCCATTCCCCTGTAGGTCAGTGGTGGGAGAAGAAGTGGTTTTCTTTTTTGAGGCGGTGTGCCTTCCCAGATTCCTTTCGGAATGGTTTACACGGACTTATTTTTTCTTATTTTCTTCATAAAAACCTCCATTTTTATTAGTTTTTCCCAAAACCGGGACAATATGCAGGAACAGGAGCATTTGCTAGTAGACAGATTGTTTTTCGTACCTTAAAATAAAAGGAGACAAGTGAAAAAAGAGGAGAAATACAATGAAAATACAGCGAACACGAATGCTGACACAGTATTTCATAAAATTGACAGCACGGCTGTCGATTTTTATTGCTGTTTTAGTGACATATCTGATAAATAAGCCATTTTTATATAGGGTCATGACAAAGAAGTTCACACAGCTTGGATTGACTCCCTTGCACTTGTTATGGGCAGTATTCATGGGATTAATGCTAATCCATTTATTTCCGGGAAAACGAATTCTTACAATGGCGCTGAGAAAACGAAAAGAAGAAAATTTCAAGGAAGCACCGGATTACTCTGAATTGGAATTGCTACATTTTGTACAACGACAAAATATCAGTGCATGGAGGGTTCTTTTGGTGTGGCTTTCCTTTAATTGTTTTTGGGGGCTTTTGTACCTGTTTCATATTGTGGACAATGCAGATTTGCTGATGCTTACAGTCTTTTATTTTTTGTGTGATTATATCTGCATTTTATTTTTCTGCCCGTTTCAAACGTTTATTATGAAGAATAAATGTTGTGTGAATTGCAGAATTTATGACTGGGGACATTTTATGATGTTTACGCCGATGCTGTTTATACGAAACTTTTACAGCTGGAGTTTGTTTTTTACTTCAGTGGTCGTGTTGATTCATTGGGAAATCATCTATGCGAAGTATCCGGAGCGATTTTGGTTTGGATCCAATCAAAACCTGCAGTGTGCGCATTGTAAGGATAAGACCTGTCAGGTGAAACAGACAATTAAGGAAAAAATATCATAGATACTGGGAGAAGACGATGAAAAAGAAAAAAAGCAAGAGAATTCTTGTGGTCATAATACTATTGGTGATTGGCGCTGCACTCCTGATGATTGATCAGAAATGGGGCGTGGCAAGATTATGGAGCAGTTACTTTAACGGTGGGAAAAAAGTAGTTGTTCTGGATGCGGGGCATGGAGGAACGGATCCGGGGTGCGGAACGGGAAGTCCTTATGAAAAAGATATTACATTCAATATTGTAAAGGAAGTACAGAAGGAATTAGAGGAGCAAGGATATGTTGTTGTGTTGACAAGAGAGGATGATTCCCTGGTTTCCTTGGGTGACAGAGTGCTTTGCTCCAGAGTTTACAATGGAGACGTATTTGTTAGTGTTCATTTGAATTGGGCAGAAAATACAGAGGCATACGGAATCGAAACTTATTGTAATCAGGAATTAAATGGGAACAGTGCAGTGCTTGCGAAAGCCCTGCAAAAAAATGTTCTTGACGTGACTGAGTCCAATGATCGGAAGATTCACGTAGATAGTGATTTTTACGTGGTTAGAAATTCTAAGGTACCTTCCTGCCTGGTGGAAGTGGGCTTTTTGTCTTCAAAACAGGAAGGAAAGAAACTTAAGAACGAGGAATATCAGAAAAGGATTTCTGAGGGAATTGTGGAAGGAATTCATCAATACCTTACAGAAATCAGCGAAAAATAGAATGGAGAAGAAATGCAGGAACACGCAATTTTAAAACGAAAAATTTATTTATATCTGACGGAATTTTTTGCGGGAATGTCTGTCATGGCAGTGGAACTCGGTGCAAGCAGACTTCTGGCACCATATTTTAGTTCTTCCCAGATTGTCTGGACGATTATCATTGGAACCATCATGATTGCCATGGCATTGGGAAACATCTACGGAGGAAAATCTGCGGATCGGGATCCGAATCCGGATCGATTGTATGGAAGGATTATCGTTGCAGCCATCTGGATTGCTTTGATTCCGGTGCTGGGGCGTTATTTGATTATCGGAATTTCTGCGTTGCTTGTTTTTACGGTCAATAATAATTTCCTGATTATTGCTGCCTTTGCGGCATGTATGGTAATTTTTGTTTTCCCGTTGTTTTTACTGGGAACTGTTACGCCATCCTTGGTGAAGTATTCGGTGGATTCTTTGGATGATAATGGGAAGACGGTTGGGTATCTCAACGCGTCCAATACCATCGGAAGCATCATCGGAACTTTTGTTCCAACCTTTGTGACGATTCCGGCAGTAGGTACATCCATCACATTTTTGGCGTTCTCAGGGATTTTGCTGATTTTATCGGCTATTTACTTCATCAGCGCAAAAACGCCGCTGAAGCGGGTGAAAAAACTTCCTGTAGGGATGGCAATCTTTTTAGTTTGTTGCATTGTGGGAAGGGATAATAGTTTTGCATTTTGGCAGGATAAATTGGTTTATGAAGGGGAGTCGGTTTATAATTACCTGCAGGTGGCTGAGGATGAGGAAAAGGTGGTATTGTCTACCAATGTTTTGTTTGGGGTTCAGTCCGTGTATATGAAGGATGACAAGCTGACAGGACTTTATTATGATTACGCCATGGCGGCACCTTTTATGGCAGGGGTTCACGAAAAGAAAAAGATGAATGTTTTGATTCTTGGAATGGGAACAGGAACTTTTGCAACCCAATGCTCCCGCTATTTTAAGGGGATGCATTTAGAAGGGGTAGAGATTGATGAAAAAATCACGAAACTTTCAGAACAATATTTTAATCTTCCGGAAAATGTGGAAGTGACGACTTACGATGGACGGGCATATCTGGCTGCTGTGGACCAGAAGTACGATGTGATTATGGTGGATGCATATCAGGATATTACCATTCCGTTTCAGATGTCCTCAATTGAATTTTTCACGTTAGTGAAGGAACATTTGACGGAGGATGGTGTCATGGTGGTCAATATGAATATGCGTGGATCAAAAAGCGGAAGTATTAATGATTATATTTCTGATACCATTAGTCATGTATTTCGAGAGGTGTACACTGTGGATGTAAATGGGTCCACAAACCGGGAGTTGTTTGCATCAAACAAGGAAGAGATGCTGAAAACCTACGAGGAAAATTTGCAGAAGGAAAAGAATGAGGAACTGCAGGGAATGATGGCCATGGTGCATGAAAACCTGAAAACCTATCAGCCGGGAAAACGATTGCTCACGGATGATCAGGCACCGGTGGAATTATTGGGAATGCAGATGATTGATGAGATTATTCAGGAAGAGCTAAAGTACTATAAAGACATTTATGAAAGAGATGGAATACATGGATTAATGGAGCAGGTATTATGAAACATACAGCAAAACAGATGTCAGAATCAATATTGCTAGGAATGGTATTGGCATTGTCCGGTGGGTTTATGGATGCCTATTCTTACCTTTGCAGAGACCAGGTATTTGCCAATGCCCAGACAGGAAATATTTTATTGTTTGGGATCCATTTGATTAATCGGGAATTTATGGTGGCACTTCACTACTTTAGCCCGGTGCTGGCCTTTACCATTGGAATCATTTTGGCAGATATTGTGCGACATAAAACCACAGAGATTCAACAGATTCATTGGCGGCAGATTGCCGTGTTAATGGAAGCGGTCATTCTGTTTGGAGTGGCAGCCATTCCGGCAGGTTTCAGTCTGATTGCCAACACTTTGACGTCTTTCGCCTGTGGAATTCAGGTGGAAAGTTTTCGAAGCATTCATGGCAATGGAATTGCAACAACCATGTGCATTGGAAATTTGCGAAGCGGAACCCAGAATCTGAATGAATATATCCTGACAAGGGAAAAGCCTTATTTAAGAAAAGCAGGATTATATTTTGGAATTATATTGTTTTTTGTCATCGGAGCAATTATTGGAAGTTTGATGATTAAAGCATTTCGGGAACAGGCTATTTTATTTTGCTCTGCATTGTTGATGATTTGCTTTTTTATGATGTTTATACGTTTAGAAGAAAGATAAGTAAGAAGGAATTCTTACAGTGAGGGAGGACAAGAGATGTCTGTCGTAATTTTAGGAGTGTTAGCAGTGGTTTTAATGGGGGCTGTTGCTATTCTTTTTATTGAAGTATTGCATTGGAAAACTGTATAAGTTTCAATTTGTGAAAAATTTAGTTGGGGATTCAAAGAAAAAAAAGGTGTCCATTACAATGATTCTTGTATTGCTCATTGTTGGATTGGGATACTGGGATTTTGTGAACACCCTGATTGTCATTCTTCATTTGGATATATTCTTGGGACTGGGAGAACTCCTTGAGAAGGTTGTGAGAAAAATCAGTGGGAAGAAGGTTTCGTGTTATTGGCAAGGTGGACTTGCGATTCTAACGCTGATTCTTTATTTGTCTGCGGGATATTACAATGCGTACCATGTTTCTGAAACGCGGTATCAACTAAAGACGTCAAAGGATTTGAAGGGGGAGAGTATAAGAGTTGTTCAGATTTCAGATTCTCATGTTGGGGCGACATTTGATGGGGCGGGGTTCGGAAAACATTTGAAAAATATTCAAAAAACAAATCCGGATTTAGTAGTCGTTACAGGGGATTTTGTAGATGATGATACCACAAAAGAAGATATGATTCTCAGCTGTCAGGAATTGGGAAAGTTGAAGTCTACCTATGGAACTTATGTGATTTGGGGAAATCACGATAAAGGGTATTATAATTCCAGAGGGTACTCCCTGGAAGAAATCAAGACGGAATTAGAGAAAAACCAGATAACAGTATTGGAAGATGAAACTGTGCTGATTGACGACAGATTTTACCTGATTGGTCGACTGGATCGTTCTTTCCAAGAGCGCAAAACGGCAGAAGAAATGGTGAAGGATCTGGATCCTTCAAAGTATATGATTATGCTGGATCACCAGCCGAATGATTATGCTGCAGAAGAAAAAACAGAAGTGGATTTAGTATTGTCGGGACATTCTCATGGTGGTCAGATGATCCCAATTGGAATTACCGGAGAATTATCCGGAGCAAATGATAAGACATATGGTTTAGAGGTAAGAAATAAAACGACATTTATTGTAAATTCGGGAATATCTGATTGGGCAATTAAGTTTAAAACCGGAACATTTTCCGAGTATGGGGTAATTGATATAAAAGAGTAGAAAAGAGTTCTTCCGCAACCGAATTTATGATATAATAGAAGCAGATTAATATCGGAAAAAACAAAATAGTGCGGAGGTGATTTTATGTATCCGGTAATTGTAATTAGCAGAGAGTACGGAAGTGGCGGACGAGACGTTGGACAGAAGGTGGCAGAAATGCTGGATATCCCTTTTTACGACGGAACAATTATTCAGGCAGTGGCAGATGAAAGCGGATATACGCCGGAATATATTAAAGATAAGGCAGAGTATACCACAGGAGTCAATCAGTGGTTTACGGGCAGTTTTTTCTCTTCTAGCTATATTTCTAATCCACAGGATCAGATTTTTGAATTGCAATCCAGAGTGGTTTTAGAATGTGCCGGAAAGGGACCGTGTGTAATCGTGGGACGATGCGCCGATTATATTCTGGAAAAAGCTGAGATTGAAACCTTAAATGTATTTATTCACGCAGATATTCAAAGCAGAAAGGAACGGGTACTTTCCAGAAATGATGACGTTCCGGAACAAGTAGAAAAATATTTGGAACGACGGGATAAAGGCCGAAAAGCATACTATCGATATTACACAGACCGAAAATGGGGAGATTACCATAATTATCATCTGAATCTGGACAGTGGTTATCTTGGAATTGACTACTGCGCTCAAATTATTGTTGATACAGTAAAAATGAAATAAAGCATATAAAACTGCTATGTTGATACGAAAAGTGTTGATATGGCGGTTTTTTTGTTTGCAAAAATATAATACCTACAGTATACTAGGAATTGAAAAAAGAAATGAATTGGAGAGATGTGTTATGATGATTTCAACAAAAGGTCGTTATGCATTAAGAATTATGATTGACCTGGCACAGAATGGAGAAGGAAAATATATTTCCCTAAAGGATATTGCAAACCGCCAGCAGATTTCCATGAAGTATTTGGAAATGATTGTTTCGATTTTACATAAAGGTGGAATGGTGAGTAGTCTTCGTGGAAAATCAGGTGGGTATAAGCTTTCCAAAGAACCGGAAGAATACACATTGGGTTCTATTTTAAAATTAACTGAAGGAAGTCTGGCACCGGTGTACTGTTTGGAAAGTGGGGCAGAGACCTGTGACAGAGCAGAAGAATGTGTTACTTTGCCGTTGTGGAAAAATCTGGATAAGATGATTGATGAGTATTTGGAACAACATACATTAAAAGACCTGGTAGAAGGAAAGTTATAAAAGTGTTAAGCTAAAAAAAAGAATGGTGAGATTTTTCTCACCATTCTTTTTATTTAAACATATGTCCACCGATTTTAAGTCGACATCCTGCTACGTATCTTGAGAAGAATAAGAAGTTCGCCATACTTGTTTCTGAACTTCCAAGTACTACGGAGTTTTCGCCGTTTAATGTTTCTTTTGCTGCATTAATACAAGCCTGAGGAATATGTCCATTATCGTACTTATTTAATGCTCTGCTTAAAAATCCTGTAGCGGCAGGAGTGAACTGACCACGCTGATAAATAACACCGGCTAAAGTGTTTGGGAAGGAACCGGACTTAATTCGGTTCATAATTACAATCCCTACAGCTTTCTTTCCTGCATAAGATTCTGCACCAGCTTCACAGAAGATAATCGAAGACATCAGTCTGAGCTGAGTAGCATTATATCTGTTCTTAACCTTAACAGTAATCTTTGCGTACACATTACCGGTTTTCTTAGAAGTGACAGTAATTACTGTTTTACCTTTTTTTGTAGCTCTTACAATTCCGTTTTCATTTACTGTAGCAACAGCAGTCTTACTAGAAACAAAATCGTACTTTTTCATTTTCTTCTTAGATAATGATAAAACTTTTTTAAGTTTTAATGTCTTATTAACTTTTACTTTTTTTGTTACTTTTATAGTTTCTTTTTTAGCAACCTTTACAGTTTCCTGAACTGTAGTAGTTTCTTCTTCGATTGTAGCAGTAGTTACTTCCTGTGTTTCTTCTTCAGCAGCACTTACGGCTACCATACTTGAAGCACTAAGAACAAAAACTAATAAAAATAATGTTAAAATATGACGTTTCAAAACAACCTCCAATTTATTACATAATTGTTACAATGTTTGCACGCTAGATACATAATGCCAAAAATTATGTAATTTGTCAACCTTTTTTGTAACAAACAAAAGGTTTTTATGAAAAAAATAGTAGTTTCTTCATATTATAATGCAACGATTAAAAAAAATAGGAAATATCTTTGTCACATTTTCTTTTAGAGGTAAAAAACGCCTGGTTTTAGAAATAATTGATAAAAAATAAAAAAGTATTTACAAAAAGAAAAACACAGATTATAATTCCTAGTAGCAAGATAGGAAAAAAGGAGGAAAACGAAATGAACATATACGCAGACTATGCTGCAACTACACCAATGAGTGATACAGCCATTCAAGCAATGACGAACATCATGCGGGAAGTTTATGGAAATCCATCCAGTCTTCACAGTGTTGGTCAGAAAGCGGCAGAATACCTTTTACAGGCAAGAATTGATGTGGCAGAAGCCATTGGAGCAGACTTTAAGGAAATTTATTTTACATCTGGAGGAAGCGAGGCAGATAATCAGGCATTGATATCCGCAGCATATTTCGGAAGATTAAAAGGAAAGAATCATATTATTTCCACACCGATTGAACATCATGCAATTCTTCATACTTTGGATAAATTAAAAAAGGAAGGATTCGATGTAACCTTAGTGGATGTAGGAAGCGATGGAATTGTAGATGTAAAGAAAGTGGAAGAGGCAATCACGGATAAAACTGCATTGGTTACTGTGATGTTCGCAAATAATGAAATTGGGACCATTCAGCCAATTAAGGAAATCGCGGCGATTTGTAACGAAAAAGGAATTCCATTCCATACAGATGCGGTTCAGGCTGTGGGCCATGTTCCTGTAAATGTAAAAGAATTGGGTGTGGACATGCTTTCCCTTTCATCTCATAAATTTAAGGGACCGAAAGGAGTGGGCGTATTGTACGCGAACAAAAAGGTTCCACTAACCAATGTCATTGAAGGGGGAGCTCAGGAACGTGGAAAACGTGCAGGAACAGAAAACCTGGCAGCTATCGTCGGTATGGCAGCTGCGTTAAAGGAAGCAGTAGCCAATGTGGAAGAAAACGCTGAAAAGACAGCACAGCGAAGAAGACAGTTGATTGAAGGCTTATCACAGATTGAGCATTCTGCATTAAACGGAGACGCAGAACAAAGACTACCTGGCAATGTGAACTTCTGTTTCGAAGGAATTGAAGGGGAATCTCTTCTATTATTATTAGATAGTAAAGGAATTGCAGCATCCTCCGGTTCAGCATGTACTTCCGGTTCTCTGGATCCAAGTCATGTGTTATTAGCCATTGGGCGACCACATGAAGTGGCTCATGGATCTTTACGATTGACTTTTAATGAAGAAATCACAGAAGAAGAAGTGGAATACCTGATTCAGTCCACCAAGGACGTAGTGGAATATCTGCGAAGCATTTCGCCGGTATGGGATGAATTACAGAGAGGAGAATTAGAATATGTTATATAGTGAAAAGGTAATGGATCATTTCATGAATCCGAGAAATGTGGGGGAAATTGAAGATGCGGATGGCATCGGAGAAGTAGGAAATGCCAAGTGCGGTGATATCATGAAGATTTATCTTAAGATTGATCAGAATATCATTACAGATGTGAAGTTTAAAACCTTCGGTTGCGGTTCTGCCATTGCCAGCAGTTCTATGGCAACGGAACTAATTAAAGGAAAATCCGTGGATGAAGCGTTGGCTTTAACTAATAAGGCAGTAACAGAAGCACTGGATGGGTTACCGACTCATAAGATTCATTGTTCTGTTTTAGCGGAGGAAGCAATTAAATCCGCATTGGACGATTTCTATCAGAGATATCCGGATGGGAAATAGTATATGAATGTAAAAGACACTTGGGGAAGCAATCATGCTGCTCCGGGTGTTTTTGTTTTTTTGAGAGGATTCCGTCGATGAGCTGACATGGTTTGTGCAACATACTGTATGAAGCGACCATATATATTTCAAAAACACTCTTGTTAAGGTACACCTGGAAAGAGGAAAAAAAGTCAATGTACCTTACATATAGAAGAAAGAGAGTGGCTAGGGTACATCTAGTGGGGGCAAAAAAGTGATGGTACCCTATAAACGGAAGTATGATTAGGATTAGGGTACACTTCAAAAAAGTTGAAAGGGTTAGCTGTACCTTGCAACGGAGAAAAATGAAGGAAGTAAGGTACAGCCCCAAAAAAAAGACCATACAACCGTACCTTACAAGTTAAATAAATGAGAAAGATAGGGTATGGCAATCAAAAATTTTTCTAACAAGTGTACCTTATGATAAAGAAATATGAAAAGTTAAGGTGTTTGAGAAAATATAAAACGACTTTTATTTATTGGAAACCTTTACGAAACGCGGAAAAAGATCGAAAAACGATTCAAAGTGAACACTTCTCACAAAAATAGTTAAACGTTTTACTATAATTCGCCAAAAATCGCAAAAACAGATAAAAACACTTTTATCGTATGGAAAATTAAAAGTCGAAAATTTATAATGTTAGAGGAGAGAAAACATATAAAGGAGTAGACAGAATATGAAAAGACAACACAGGTTTATGAAGAAAGTGGTCGCTTGTATGCTGACCCTTTGTTTATGCATGCCGGCACAGTTTACCACAAAAACTTCGGCGGCAGACATTAACAACATTGGAGCACCGAACTACAGGGTTCAGAAAAATGCATCGAAGACAGATGCCTTTGTTTATGCCTATAACGTATTGGATTACGGTGCGGATAACACAGGAAACAATGACAATACGCAAATCTTCCAGAAGCTGATTGATCACACTGCAGATCTGGGTGGTGGAATCATTTATGTACCATCGGGAAGATACAAGATTACCGGTTCCCTGAGAATTAAGAAGGGGGTTACTTTGCGTGGAGATTGGACAAAGCCAAAAGCAGGTCAGAGTCTTACCGGTGGAACCATTTTGATGGCTTATGTAGGAAGAGGAAAAGGCGAAAGCAGCACTCCGTTTATGGAAACGGAAGTAGAAGTCGGCGTGATGGATATGACGATTTGGTATCCGGAACAGAATCCGAACAATATCGTGGAATACTCTCCGACGATTCGTTTAGGATGTAATGGATACTTTGGAAATGAATATGCCAATATCAAAAACGTGACATTGGTGAATTCCTATATTGGAATCTGGTGGAACCAAAGCAATGGTGGTGCCTCACCGGTCATCAATGGAGTGTATGGTACACCATTAAAAAAGGGAATTGAGATTGACTGTATCGCAGATGTAGGAAGAATCGATAATGTATCATTCTCCCCGGATTACTGGTCCGGTTCCGGACTTGCCAATGCACCGGAAAAAGGAAGTCCCTTTGAACGTTGGATCTATGACAATGGAATCGGAATTGTCATGCGACGAAATGACTGGTCTTATGCCTGCTACATTAATATAGAAGGTTATCATGTGGGATATAATACGAAAGTATCCACAGAAGGAAATGGCGCAACACCGAATGGACATCATTATAAGTTCAAACTGAAGAACTGTAACATCGGAATTTTATTTGAAACGTCCAATTACGTGGGTATTTTGTTCAATGATGTTACCGCTTACAATTGTGAAACGGGATTTCAGGTGAATGGTGGCACCACGGATACCATTCAATTTGCAAAGAGTAAATTTACTTGTAGCAAGTATGCAATCAATGTGGACAAGGCTTCTACTACAAAGGTACTCTTGTACGATTCCACAGTAGAAAAAGGTGTGGTAAATATGGATGGTGGAACATTGATGTCGACTGCCACCGCTTATAACAATAAGGCTCCGCAGATTGTCATTGGAAGTTTGGGACGAGTCTCCTTGGCAGGGAATACCTTTAAGAACGAAAGAGAAATCCGAAACAATTCCATTTATCAGTCAGATTTGGAAAATGGTTCTGTGAATGTGAAATCAGTTCCGGATTTTGATGATGAAAAGTCTCAGTATCAAAGTCACATGCCAAAAAAACTAGATTTATATGTGGTTACAAATAGCCCATATAATGCAGACAATAACAGAAATCACGGTGGTGGAAATGATTGCACCAATGCTATTCAGAGTGCATTGAATGATGCATCGGCAAATGGTGGGGGAATCGTATTTCTGCCGGCAGGACATTATAGAATAAATGGTTCCTTATTGATTCCAAGCAATGTAGAGTTACGTGGTGCGACAGACTTAAGTACAGTACCTCATGGATCCGGAGCAATTCTGGAAGCTTATGGGTTTAAGGGCAATGCCAAAGGAACACCGCTAATCCGAATTTCGGAAAATGCCGGAGTTCGTGGAATCATTGTAAACTATCCGGAACAGACCTATCAGTTAGATGGAAATGGAGAATTTCATCCGGTGGACTATCCGGCGACCATGCAAGGTATGGGAAGTAACATTTACGTTATCAACACAGGAATTCGTGCGGCAACGTATGGACTGGACTTAGATACTTATCGTTGCGACAACCATTATGTGGAATTTTTGGCAGGACATGTAAACAAGGTTTGTGTCAAAGTAGGAAATGGTTCTTCCAACGGTACGATTAATAATTTAATGTTTAATACAATCATCTATGGCTGCGGTCAGGAATATCCAAAGTTCGGTGGATTCCCAAACAGCCCGAACACTCCGGCAGGGGTAAGTAACGGGCCGGTTTATGATCAACAGTTACGGGAATTGGAATTCCTGATTGTAGGAGATACAACAAATCAGCATTTATATAATTGTTTTCCATACGGAGCATACATTGGAACAAAATTAATTAGTGAAGGAAACGGTGGACCGCAAAATCTTTCTTCTATGGGACTGGGGATTGACGGTTCCAGAAAGTCACTGTATTTCGGTTCGGGACTTACCGGCGAAATGGATTTTGTAGACAATCAGATTGTGTCCTTAAACAATGATCAACCGATTACCAGATATTTTGAAACTGAAGGAAACTCTAACTTTACTGCAAACTTTTACAATACCGACTTATGGGGGTATCCGGAAAAAGCAGTTGTAATGAATGCCGGAAGCGGTACATTAAATCTTTATACTGCTAATTTCCAGCAGCGTGGTTATAATGGTGCATTAACGGTTGGAGAGGGTAGTAAGGTGAATTTAATCACATCAAGCTTTAATACTAATAATGCAGCATTCTCTTCCGGAAGTAGTCGGGTATCGGTAATTAACACGGTAGCAGACTACACCCGTAATGAAGCAAATGCTTTTGCTGAAAATAAGGCAAACTTCTCCACCGCAGTAGCAGTGGACGGAAATAGTCCGGCAATGGCAAAGATTAATCGAAGCGGATGGGTTGCCTCTTCTAACGTGAATAACTATATGGCTGCCCAGTCCTTGGATGGGGATTTAAACTCCCAGTGGAATTCCAGCTGGCAGGCTCCGGGACAGTGGTATCAGGTAGATATGGGAAGTATCCAGCAGTTTGACACCATTGTGACTACATTAGGAAATACTGCCGATTCACCGGGAGACTATAAAGTATTGCTTTCTAATGATGGAAGCAATTGGAGACAGGTGGCAGCAGGACAAAACCAGAATATTTATGAAGTGGGACCACAGCAGGCCAGATATGTTCGAATCGAACAGAACAGCAGTGCCGGAAAATTCTGGGCAATCTATGAATTTTATGTGTTAAATAGTGAGACCTATGATGTGGGTGGTGGCGAAATCATTGAGCCGGAACCAACCACAGAAGAACAGACTACGGAAGAAATAACCACAGAAAAAGAAACGACTACAGAAGCAGAGACCACCACAGCATCACAGCAGTACAAGGAAACCATTTATGGTGTGGAAAATGCTACGGTTACAGTGGCGGAACTCTTTGACACTGCAGCGGCATACCATGGAAAGAATGTAGGAAATCTTCATTTAGAAGGTGCATCTTTTACCATTTCTTCTGTTAATGGTGGGTTAAAGGGAGGCATTGCAACTCTTCTGGTACATTATGCATCCAATGAAGACAATTCACGTTTAGGATTGTCGGTAAACAATGGTGCGCAGTTCGCTTTAAACTTTCCTTCCACTGGTGGATGGGAAGCGTATACAGGAACGATTTCCACGGAAATTAATTTGGCACCGGGAAATGGAAATACCTTACATTTTACAGGTGGTGCCGGTGGAGTTAATGTAGATTACATTGCCATTTGTCTTCAGAATTCTGAGGAAGAGGAGACAATGGGACAGAACGGAATCGTCAGCAATCAGTTAAAGATTGAGGGATATCAGATTAGCTACACCTTGAAGGGACTTCGTGTTATTTCATCTGTGGATGAAGAAATTGATGGAAAGAGAGTGGTAAAGGCAGGAAATATTTACGGATTATTCTCTTATGGAGCTACCGCAGAGGATCTGGTTCTTGGAGCATCACATCCGTATGTGGCAAACTTTGAGTATACCAGTGATGGAATTCTTTCACCAATGCCAGGAATGGCAGAGGATACCACATATCATTCTATGACAATGATTAAAAACGGAACCAGTGTTAAAGCATACACCGCAGAATACGGTGTCAGAGCATATGCTATTTTAGAGGATGGCTCTGTGCGATATAGCTCAGTGAAGACCTATTCTATTTATAAAGTTGCTGCGTACCTTTATGAAAATAATCTTATGAGTAATAATGCCGGTCATGAGTATTTGTATCGGGATATTTTATTGAAAGTGAATCCAAATTACAAAGAAATTGACTACGATTGGGGGAATGAAATTGTAAAATTTTGACAAAAGAGTGGAAATTGTATAAATAATAAAAAAATAGTTTGTAGTCTTAGGATTACAAACTATTTCTACGTTGGAAAAAAAGTTTACATATGTACGACATATATGTTATCATAAAAGTATGATAAGTTATTAATCGTATATACTAATGAAAGGAGAGGATATTATGGCAAATTCAAATATTACAAAGAGAGCATTGGCTCAGAGTTTGAAAAATCTTGGCGCAAAAAAGTTATTTGACAAAATTACTGTTGCTGATATTACCGATGATTGTGGTGTGAATCGTCAGACCTTTTATTATCATTTTAATGATAAGTACGAATTGCTCGCATGGATTTACAGACAGGAAATGCTTAATCCATTGGCTGAAGATCTTAGCTATGAAAGATGGCCGGAAAAGACATTGGAATTATTGGAATATATGAAGTCTGAGAGAAAATTTATCACAAATACTATTAAATCATCTAATAACTATTTTGCGGATTACTTGGAAAAAGTGCTGGTAGATGTGTTTGAAAAGGCAATTGCTGAACTTGACGTTTATGGAAGTGTCAATGAACATACCAGAGGAGTCTATGCCAGATTCTTTTCTTATGGAATTACAGGAGTTATTGTTGATTGGGCAAAGGAAGGGATGAAAGAAGACGCGAAGGAACTTTCCGAACGTATGGAGGCTATTGTCAGTACATCGGAACGTATGGGACATGAGTTATATCTTCTTCATCACAAAAAGGATGAACAGTAGAAAAGAATTAGTGTGGAAGGAGCTGCTTCGGTGTAATCATCGAGGCAGTTTTTTTGTTTGTTTGAAACACTAAATACAAAAACAAACAAGTGTATAAAAAAGAAAAACTTGTATAAAAGTGTATAGTGTATTAAAAAATGATAGGCGTATACTGAGGGTAGAATTTTGAAAATATAAATAGTAGGAGGAATTCATTATGAAGATTAGTGTCACAAGAACAGTAAGTTTACTCTTGGTTGTAAGTGTTACTGCCTGGGGACTTATGGGATGTACAGAAGAAATTGAGCAGATTCAAAAAGTGAAAGCTGAAAAAATAGAGAATCAGGAAAAAGATGCAAAAGCCCTGGAACAATTACTGACAGGGGAAATTGCTCCGGCTTCCAAGGGGAAGAAGCAGGAAACAGTATACGTGGAGATGGGAGCAGATGGAACAGTGAATAAAACCATTGTCAGCGACCTGATTAAAACAGAAGGAGAAGGAAATATTGAGGATTATTCCGAACTGGAGGACATTGAAAATCTGAGTGGTAAGGAACAGTTTGTGAAGAAGGATGATGGAAAAATAGTTTGGGAAAACAAGGGGAAGGATATTTCTTATCAGGGAACTACAACCAAGTCCCTTCCGATATCCATAAAAGTTCAATACTATTTAGATGGGAAAGAAATGACGCCGGAGGAAATGGCAGGAAAAAGCGGAAAGGTGAGACTAGTATATACCTATGAAAATAATTCAGAGGATTTCGTTCCGTTTTTGACATTGACAGCAATGATTTTAGATAGTAATTTCTCAAATGTTTCCGTGGACCACGGAAAGGTGATCGCCCAGGAAGGAAAACAGATTGTTGTGGGATATGGTGTTCCGGGACTAAAAAAATATCTGGTGGATCATGTTGAGAATGGAAAGAAGTATCTGGAAAATATTGAGTTACCGGAACAGATTAACATTACTGCGGATGTGAAGGATTTCTCTATGGGAATGACATTGTCAGTGGCCACATCGGAACTTGCGGATTTAAATCTTGGAAAAACCTTGAATTTTTCTGATGTGACGGAGCAGATGGAAACCTTGCAGAATGGTGCAGATCAACTAGTTGATGGCGCTACACAAGTCAATGATGGTACTGAAAAACTGAAGGATGGAAGCGAAAAACTGGCTTCCGGATCTGTGTCTATGAAAAATGGTTTAAAGAAGCTGGTGGTAGGTGCTGTGACCTTGAAGAAAGGAACAGAAACCTTGAAGGAGGGAGCAGGAGTTCTGAAAAAAGGTGTAGGTTCCTTAAAGACTGGAGCAAAGACCTTGAACGATGGAACCGTAAAAGTAAATTCCGGAGCTAAACAATTGAAAAGTGGTTCTACTGATTTATCCAAGGGAGCAGTAGCATTGAAAAAAGGTACGCTTGATTTAGCAGATGGAGCGAAACAGATTAAAGCGGGAACCATAACTCTTCATGATGGAACGTCAGAATTGCTAAAGAACTATAATTTATTCCATCAGTCTGTAACCAATGGTGCGTCTCAGGTGAATCAGGGGTCCAAAAAATTGTATCAGGGATCCGTGGATTTGGAAAGTGGTGCAAAGAATGCTAGTGAAGGGGCTGAAAAATTAGCTGCCGGATTAAAAAATGCGAAAGTAGCATTCGAGCAAACAGATGAGAGTGCAGGTTTGGAGAATGGTGCAAAGTCAGTTGCCACCGGACTTACTAAAGCGAATGCCGGAGTGAAGAAACTGGTGAAAAAAATGAATGACATGCCAACGGGGATTGGAGGACAAATCGATGCCATTATTACTCAGGTCTCTAATTCCACTGGTGGTGCAATTTCCAGCAAGGCAAGATTAAATGCCACAGTGGAAGGAATCAATCAGTCGGTAGCTGCAGGGACTCCGTTAGAAAATGTCTTAGAAGCCAATGGACTGAGCGTGGAATCTTATTATGGGCTGGTACAGGCGTATTACAGTGTGCAGACATTGGAGAGTGTTCAAAAAAGTATGAACCAGGAATTGAGCGAGAGCAAAGATGAGATTGAGGCGCTGGTAGATGGATTGGATAACCTGGAAAGTGGTTCCAAAGACTTAAGCACCGGTGTAAGTTCTTTAAAGGATGGCATTTCACAGTTATACAGCGGAGCGTTAGCTTTATCCGATGAGGAAAAAGGACTTCCGGCATTGTATCAGGGAACAACGAATATGAAGCAAGGATTGAAACAATTAAAGGAAGGTGCTACATCGTTAGATGATGGATTAAATGAGAACAGTACGAAAATCAAGGGAGGAATTAAGGACCTGGATGATGGCGCAGGAAAGTTAAATCTCGGCGTCAAGAATCTGGCGGAAGGAGCCGATAAGGTGAAAAATGGAAGTTCGGATCTGGCTACAGGTGCCGGAAAACTAAACAAAGGAGCCGGGGACTTATATGATGGAACTGTGCAGTTGAAAGATGGCGCAGGAAAATTATTCCAGGGGACCAAGAAACTGTACGGTGGTGCCAATGCATTGAATCAAGGAAGCGTCAAACTGTTCCATGGAACGGAAGATTTATATGACGGAACAGTACAGTTAAAAGATGGTAGTGAAAAATTAGCCGATGGGGCACAGACATTAGATCGCGGTGTCGTGACTTTAATGGATGGAACGAAGAAATTAAAGAATGGAACTGTAAAACTGAATAACAAAGGAATCAAAAAGATTACAAAAATCTTTGAGGAAACAGCACCGGAAGCTGTGGAATTAATTGATGATATTTTAAATAAAGGAAAGAATTACCGTTCCTTCAGTGGAATTACGGAGCATATGAGTGGAAGTGTGAAATTTATATTTAAGACCGAAGAAATCGAGTAGGAAAGGAAGGCATCCATATGAAACAATTTGGAAAATTGGTGGTAAAAGCCAGATATCTGATATTGCTCCTAGGAATTCTTCTGTTAATCCCTGCAGCAATCGGGTATTTCAATACAAGAGTGAATTATGATTTGTTATATTATCTGCCGGATGGAATCGACACCATGGACGGACAGGAAATTTTGATGGATGATTTTGGCTCAGGAGCCTTTGGAATCATTTTGGTGGAAGATATGGATGATCATCATGTGGCAGAGCTGAAGAAGAAAGTGGAAAATATCAATCATGTAAAAGAAGTCCTGTGGTATGACAGCTTCGCAGATTTAAGCATTCCAAAGAGTATGCTTCCGAAGCGAATTTATGAGACCTTCAATAAAGGGGATTCTACCATTATGATGGTAATCTTTGATGATACCAGTTCCGGTGACGGAACTATGGGAGCTATTAAGGAAATTAGGAAGGTAACCAAGCGTGAATGTCAGATTAGTGGGATTTCTGCCATTGTAGAGGATACGAAGGAATTGTCAGAACATGAAACTCCGATTTATGTGGGAATCGCAGTGGTGATTTCAGTTATTATCTTGTCCTTACTTATGGATTCATGGATGATACCGGTTTTCTTCTTATCAAGTATCGGTATGGCGATTGTTTATAATTTAGGATCCAATGTGTTTATGGGACAGATTTCCTATGTTACGAAAGCGCTGGCAGCAGTGCTTCAGTTAGCGGTTACCATGGATTATTCCATTTTCCTTTGGCATAGTTATGAGGAAAGTCTGGAGCAATGCGGTGGAAAGCATCAGGAGGCCATGGCCAATGCTATTGCTGAAACAATCACATCGGTTATCGGAAGTTCGGTTACGACCATTGCCGGTTTTATTGCACTCTGCTTTATGAGTTTCACTTTGGGACTGGACTTGGGAATCGTTATGGCAAAGGGAGTGGTGTTTGGTGTAATTAGCTGTGTAACTATTTTACCGGCGATGATTCTGGTATTTCATAAGGTGATTGAAAAGACCAAGCATAAAACATTGCTACCGGATTTCAAAAAAATTCCAGCGTTCATTACGAAGCACTATCTGATTTTCGTGGCATTGTTCCTAATTCTTTTAGTACCAGCGGTTTATGGAAATAATCATACCAATGTTTATTATGATTTGTCTCTGAGCCTTCCGGAAAATCTGGAAAGTGTGAAAGCACAAAATATTATTTCAGAAGACTATGATTTAGGTTCAGCGAATATCATACTGATAAGTTCAGAGATTCCGGCGAAGGAAATTACCGCAATGATGAAAGAAGTGGAGCAGGTCGAAGGGGTACAAAGTGCACTGGGGCTTGAGACTTTAGTGGATAGTTCTATTCCGGAAGATTTTATTCCGTCAGAGGTTTCCTCGAAACTGAAAAGTGACCGATATGAAATGATGATTTTCATGTCAAAATTTAAAACCGGATCCGATGAAGCAAACGAACAATGTAACGAAGTAGAAAAAATAATTAAAAAATATGATAAGAAAGGAATGCTGGTGGGAGAGGCTGCCTGTACCAGAGATTTGATTAATATTACAGATTCGGATTTCAAAACGGTAAGTTTTGTTTCGATTTTTATGATTTTAATCATTATTGCTTTAGTATTCCGTTCCATTTCTGTACCAGTCATTCTGGTATCGTTGATTGAGTTTGGTATTTTTGTGAATATGGGAATTCCGTATTATACCGGAACAACCTTGCCATTTATTGCGTCTATTGTAATCGGAACCATACAGCTTGGGGCAACGGTAGATTATGCAATTTTAATGACCAATCGTTATAAGTATGAGCGTTGTCAGGGAAAGGAGAAAAAGGAAGCAGCAAGAGATGCGTTGGCGGTGGCAATGAAATCTGTAATTGTCAGTGCATTGACCTTTTTCGGAGCGACCTTTGGAGTAGGTTTTTATTCCAGCATTGATATGATTAGCGCACTTTGTCTGCTGATGGCACGAGGAGCCATTGTAAGTATCGTTTGTGTTATCTGTGTATTACCGGCATTCTATATCGTCTTTGATAAAGTGATTGTAAAGGGAAGTTGGAAGTTTATTAAATAGAAGAAAAAGACACCGTCCGGAGAAAGTGGATTGTACTGCCCCTCCAATCGTTAGATTTTTGGTCTGACTTTTTGGGGGCGGAACAAAAGTGGATTCCGAAGCGGTGTCTTTTTTTGTGGTTTCTAACTGTAAAATGTGGTAGAATATTCATGTTGCATTACGGATAAGATAGAAGGAGAAGATATGAGAACGAGAGTGATACATATTTTGAACTTCCTGGTTTGTATGGCATTGTTACTCACTGCACCATTATTTATGGTTTCTGCTGAAGAAAAATCCATTGATATTGCTCAGGTGGCAGAAATAAGACTGGTGGAGGAAAATTGTATCTATAATGGATTAGAACAAATTCCGGAAGTTGAGGTTTATATTCCGGATGAAGAGGAAAGCCAAAAAATTTTGTTAAAGCAGGGTGAAGATTATCTAATTACTGCAGAAGATAATAAAGACGCTGGAACAGCTACTTATACAATTGAAGGAATTGAAAAATATAATGGAACTATTGAAGGAACTTTTGAAATCGTTCCGGTAGATGTTTCTGAGGTGACAGTTAAAGATAATCTGGGAACAAGAGTTTTAGAGTACAATGGAAAAGAAAGGGTTCGTCCGGTATCTCTTTATGTTGGAACGACGAAGTTAAACCCGGGAGATGATTACATTGTAAATTATGAGAATAACACCAATGTGGGAATGGCTACCATGATGATTTCATCAGATAATTTCAATGGTGTAATTGAGAAAAAATATCAGATTGCAAAAAAGAACCTGAAGGATATTGACCTGGACATTACGGTAAACAAAGATAATTCTGTCATTGTTACCGGAGTGAATCCGGAAGCAGGGCAAGGAGTCCGGGAAGGGAAGGATTTTATCACCACTGTGAAAAAAGATAAGAGTGGCTACTTGATTATTACGATTCGTGCAAAAGAAATTAATTATACGGGAACCGTGGTAAAAAAGGTGAAAGCGAATCCTGAACCTGTAACTGTGAATCCGCTGGAAAAGAAGATTAAGGCCAGTCAGGTAAAACGGGTCAAAGCAGTGAAATCAAAGAAAAAAATTACACTAAAATGGAAGAAGATGAAAAGTGTTCAGGGCTATGTGATTCGTTACGGACTGAAGAGTAATATGAAACATGTTACGGTAAAGAAAGTTAAGAAAAATGTGAATCGATATACATTAAAAAAACTACAGCCGGCAGCATGCTATTTTGTTCAGGTCAGAGGTTATAAAAAGATTGGAAAAAAATATTGCTACAGTAAGTGGAGTAGTAAGAAAAAAATAAAATTATCTTAGGAGGATGAAATGAGCGAATTGATTTTTAAGGGACTGAAAGTGGAAGAAATTGATCTTTCCAACAAGTTGCAGGGAGAACAGAAACTAAACATTGAGCAGCGTTCTTCATTCAATGTAAAGTATACTCAGGATAATAAACATTGTATTGCAACACTAACCATTGATATGATGCATAAGGAAAAGCCGATGGACTTTAATTTTAAGATTGAAGTGAGTGGCTTTATGGATGTGGAAGGCACTATGGACAAGAAAGAAATCCATAAAAATGCTTACAATGAGTTGTATCCACATGTTAGAGCATTGGCAATGACAATCCTTGTGAACGCCGGATTGCCACCAATTACCATTCCAAAGGTGAAAATGGACGATAGCAACATCCGTGTTAGCAACGATAATGACCAAAATCAGGGTGGATTGTACAGCTAAAATCGTTAAAAAAAAGGATTTATTCTTGCATAAAAATATTTTTATGCAGAAAAAGTCCTTTTTTTTATGTAATCCCTTGGAAAAAAAAGATGGAATTGTACAAAATGCACACAAATGTTTAAAAAAAACAAAAAAAATAAAAAGAAAATGTGCAAGATTCACAAAAAATAAGTTTTGATTTCGGCCCCGTTGCAAAAAATGTTTTTTATTTTTAAACTATCAGTGTATTAGATTTTTAGGTAACATAATAATCTAAACCCTTTCAATTTTTTTGGCATCTCACTCCCATGAGGTGCCATTCCTGTTTAGTAAACCAGTTCAGTCATAAATATACAGAAAAAGACGGAATATGCTACTTGTAGCATATTCCGTCTTTTTCTGTATATTTATGCGCGGAGCGCCCCTCTATGACTAAAACGCATCTGCAGTGCAGATGCAGAAGTGGCGAAGCCACGGTTTTAGGAATAGAGGAAGGACTGAACGAAGAAGAGCGGAGCGCCCCTCTATGACTAAAACGCATCTGCAATGCAGATGCAGAAGTGGCGAAGCCACGGTTTTAGGAATAGAGGAAGGACTGAGATTTTTTGTATTTCCCTAGTTGACGTATAACGGCAAAAGGTGGTATTATAGAGTGAATTGAGTACAGCCGGGGATTAGGTATGAAAACGATACAATAGCCCATGATGAGAAAATAAATAAGGGACATAAATTAGAGAAAAGTGAACTGTGAGGAACAGTTTTTCAGGAGGTTTAAAATGAAGAAATTAATTTTAGTTACATCTCCACCAGCATGTGGAAAAACATTTGTAACAAGAAAGTTAGCAAAGGCGATGCCAAATTGTGTATATTTGGATAAAGATACTTTAATCGTGTTGTCAAAGCAGATTTTCAAGGTTGCAAATCAGGAATATAACAGAAGTTCAGATTTCTTTGAGGCTGAAATTCGTAATCCTGAATATGACTGTGTTATGGAACTTGCAATGGAAGCTTTAGAATATAATGATACTGTATTTATTAATGCACCATATACCAGAGAAGTAAGAACTCCGGGACATATGGAAAAGATGAGACAGGATCTTTTGAAATCAAAGGGTGCAGAACTGGTTGTTGTTTGGGTTCAGTGTGACGTGGAAGTTTGCCGTCAGAGAATGATTGCAAGAAATTCAGATCGTGACACTTGGAAGCTGGAACACTGGGATGAATATATTAAGAGTCAGAACTTCACAGTTCCTGATGGAATTAAGAACTTATTCATCTTTGATAATTCCACAGATGATTCCTTTAAGAAATCTATTAAGGACGCTGTAGAATATTTCAAAAACTTAAAATAAAAAATTTGGAACTGCCGCAGGGCAGTTCTTTTTGTCTAGGCAATGAGATAAGTCTGGAAGATTTGCATTTTTTGCCTGCAAAAAGTATAATATATAGGATTGTAACAATAGAAAAAGGAGATTAGAAATGAAGATTAGAACAAGATTTGCGCCAAGTCCAACCGGACGTATGCATGTAGGAAATTTAAGAACTGCATTATACGAATTTTTAATTGCAAAACATGCAGGTGGAGATTTTATATTAAGAATAGAAGACACTGACCGCGAACGTTATGTGGAAGGAGCGGTGGACATCATTTATAAGACACTGAAGGAAACCGGTCTGGTACATGATGAAGGCCCTGATAAGGATAAAGGCTTTGGTCCTTATGTTCAAAGTGAGCGTCAGGCATCCGGAATGTATCTGGAATATGCGAAGCAGTTAATTGAAAAAGGAAATGCATATTATTGCTTCTGCGATAAGGAACGTTTGGAAACTTTAAAGACTGCAGTAGGAGAAGACGGAAAGGAAATTTCCATTTATGACAAGCATTGTTTAAGTCTTTCTAAGGAAGAGATTCAGGCTAACTTAGATGCAGGAAAACCATATGTTATCCGTGTGAATATGCCAACGGAAGGAACTACTACTTTTGTGGATGAGTTATATGGAGAAATTACCGTAGAAAACAAGGAATTGGATGATATGATTCTGATTAAGTCAGACGGATATCCAACCTATAATTTTGCTAATGTCATTGACGATCATTTGCAGCAGATTACTCACGTTGTTCGTGGAAATGAATATATTTCTTCTTCCCCGAAATACCAGCGATTGTATGAAGCATTTGGATGGGAAACACCAAAGTATGTTCATTTGGGATTAATTACAGATGAAAATCACAAGAAGTTATCCAAACGTTCCGGTCATGCTTCTTATGAAGATTTGATTGAACAGGGATTCTTACCGGAGGCAGTCATCAATTACATTGCATTATTGGGATGGAGCCCGGAAGATAATCAGGAAATTTTCTCCCTTGATGAATTAATTGAAAAATTTGATTATCATAAGATTAATAAGAGTCCATCGGTATTTGATATTCAGAAGCTTCGTTGGATGAATGGAGAATATATCAAGGCAATGGACAATGAAGCCTTCTATGAAAAGGCAATGCCATATATCAAGGAAGTGATTAAAAAGGATTTAGACCTGAAGAAGATTCTTGACATGGTTAAGACCAGAATTGAAGTATTCCCTGAAATTGGTGAAATGGTGGATTTCTTCCAGGAATTGCCGGAATACAGTGAAGAAATGTATACTCATAAGAAAATGAAGACTAATTCCGAGAACTCCTTAGAGGTCTTGAAGGAATTACTTCCTGCATTGGAAGAAACTGAGGATTATTCTGTGGATGGATTACACACATTGGTATTTGATTACATTGCAAAGAAGGAATGCAAGAACGGACAGGCACTTTGGCCACTTCGTACTGCAGTATCCGGAAAACAGATGACACCGGCTGGTGCGTTTGAAATCATGGAAGTTCTTGGAAAAGAAGAATCCTTAAAGAGAATTAAAAAAGGAATTGAAAAACTGGAACAGGTACAGTAAATGAAAAAAAATACTCGTAAAAGAATTTTTGAAGTCATTCAGATTGGTCAGGGGAACGATATCCTAAGCAGGACATTTGATTATTTCATTGTTCTGATGATTTTAGCAAATATCGCAGTATTGTTCCTGGAAACCTTTGATGAGATGAAACCGTATAAAGACATTCTTCAGGTTGTGGGATGGGTTACTGTGGGAATCTTTATTGTGGAGTTTGCTTTGCGCATTTATACCGCGGATTTCCTGTACCCGGATTCGCCAAATCATGTGGCAGTGGTGAAATTTATTTTCTCCTTTGATGGAATGATTATGTTATTGACGATTCTTCCATTTTTCTATTTGTCAGGATTTGGAGTGCTTAGAATGTTACGTGTGGTACGAATTTTTCATTTATTCCGCATTAATAATAGTTACGATTCGTTTCATGTCATTACTTCTGTATTGGTTGAAAAGAAAAATCAGATTTTTTCATCGGTATTTATTATTATTGTCCTGATGCTTTCTTCTTCCTTGTGTATGTACAGTGTGGAACATCAGGCGCAACCGGAAAACTTCAGCAATGCATTGTCCGGAATCTGGTGGAGTATGTCTACCATATTCACTGTTGGCTATGGTGATATTTATCCGGTTACCATGTTGGGACGTGTGATTGCAATTATCATTACTTTCCTTGGAGTCGGTGCTGTGGCAATTCCGACGGGTATTATTTCTGCTGGATTTGTGGAACACTACACGAAGATGGCGAATGCTGAAACACAGGAATTAGGGAAAATGGTCAGACAAAGTGTCAGTGTGGATGAAGACAGTCCATTTTTAAATTCCACGGTGAAAGAAGTAGAAAAGAAATATGGAATCAATGTGGTGGTTATTGTCAGAGCTGCAGATGTGCTTTTGCCGGTGGATGAGCAGTTAATCCAAAAGGAAGATATTGTCGTATTCGTTTCCACAGGGAGATGAAATTTCTTCTTGAAAGAATGAAAGAAAATAGATAAACTGTTTATGGAGAGAATCACAATCGGAAAGGTTGTGTATGTATCATAAAGAACAACGCAGGGCTATTGAACATATCAATGGTCCTGCTCTTATTTTAGCCGGACCGGGATCCGGAAAAACCACAGTGATTGTGGAACGAATTCATCACCTGATTGAGAAGGGAAAAGTACCAGCGGAAAAAATCCTGGTGGTAACATTTACGAAAGCAGCAGCACAGCATATGAAACAACGGTTCCTGAAAAAAGAAGGACGGGTACTTCCTGTAACTTTTGGAACTTTTCACAGTGTTTTCTATGGGGTTTTAAGAAAGACCTACGGTTCGCGGAAAATGAAGATTATCAGTGAACAGGAAAAACTGAAGTACATTAGGCAATGTGTCGTTCGATTGGGAATTGATTGTCATGAAGAGTCTGATTATGTAATGAATGTTGCCAATGAAATCGGAAGAATGAAAGGAAATCAGGTTGCAATAGACTCATACGAATCTCTTTATTGCGATAGCGAGGACTTTAGAAAGATTTACAGGGCATATGCATCCTTGCTCCGGACAGAGAGTCGAATGGACTTCGATGACATTCTTTTGCAGACGAAGGAATTGTTCCTACAACATCCGGATGTTTTGGAAGAATGG
Source organism: uncultured Lachnospiraceae bacterium (assembly GCA_902766735.1). Classification (GTDB taxonomy): domain Bacteria; phylum Bacillota; class Clostridia; order Lachnospirales; family Lachnospiraceae; genus Eubacterium_G. Next base: position 21,920 of record CACXEU010000030.1, on the reverse strand, counting down.
AGAAGTCTTTATTCCCAGATATTAATTGATGAGTTTCAAGATATTAACAGAATCCAATATGAAATCATGAAAATGCTGGCAGAACCGGAAAATAATTTATTTGTGGTAGGGGATGATGACCAGTCCATCTATGGATTTCGCGGAGCAAAGCCGGAAATGATGTTTCAGTTTGAGAAGGATTATCCGGAGCGAAAAAAAGTGCTTTTAGAAATCAATTATCGCTGTCATGGGTCTGTGGTAGACTATTCGAAAAAACTGATTGAAAAAAATGCAGTACGGTTTCCTAAAAAATTATGCGCGGCGAGAAAGGATGGAAAGGCGGTCACGTTTCGGAAGTTTCCAAACCAGCTGGATGAAATGCAGTGGATTGTAAGGGAAATCGAACGACTACAAACAGAAGGAGTCCCAGAGGCGGAGATTGCCATTCTGGTTCGAAACAACAGTCAAATTCCCATGATTCAAAAGGTACTTCAGAATGCCGGAATCATGGGTAAAGGAAAGGAGCAAGCAGGGCTTCTTTACCGTGGAATGGTAGCTTTGGACTTGCAAAATTATATAAAAGCAGCATTGCTTGAAGGGGAAAAGGAACTGAATGAAAATGAGGCAGTCATTGCCATCCTTAATAAGCCGGAACGATTGATTTCCAGAGAAGCACTTCTGAAAAAGAGGATGACCTGGGAGCAGTTACGAAAAGAATATGAACATCATCCGGAAGCAATTTGTCATATTGAATCCCTGGAATTTCATCTGAAGATGATTCGGAAACTTCCGCCATTTGCAGCAATCAATTACATTCGAAAAGGTGCCGGTTATGAAATATATTTGAAACAGTATGCTGAAGAAAATCATTTTTCGGTGAAGGAGCTGATGAAACAACTGGAAGAAATCCAGAATCAGTCTTATGGAATGAAGAACCATCGGGAATGGCTACAGTTTCTTGAGGAACAACAAAAGACAGATAGGAAAGCTGAGCAGGGAATTCGTTTGTTAACTATGCATGGGGCAAAAGGGCTGGAGTTTTATGCAGTGTTTCTTCCGGATATGAATCAGGGGATTATGCCAGCGAAAAAAGTAATCCGGGAAAAGGATTTTGAAGAAGAGCGACGAGTTCTTTATGTGGCAATGACCAGGGCAAAGGAAGAATTACATCTTTCCGGTGTGATGGAGCAACTGGGGACGCCTATGGAATTATCCATGTTTTTGGATGAAATATTAAATTAGAGAGAACAACTGTTTGCCACATATGTTTGAAATCGTTGCATTTTATATGTATTTTTGGTAAAGTAAAAGTAATTAAAGGAAAAGGTGGTATTTAGAAAATGGAAAAAGAATATTTTGATGAAGATGAAGACTTATTTGTAACAATTACATTAGAAGATGATTCAGAAATAGAATGTCAGGTATTGACTATCTTTGAAGTAGAAGAACAGGACTATATCGTACTGTTAAGTGTAGAAGATGAAGATGATGAATCCGGTGAAGGAGAAGTATTTATCTATCGTTATTTTGAAGATGAAGAAGGAAATCCGGGATTGGATAATATTGAAACAGAAGAAGAGTTTAATATGGTTTCTGAAGTGTTCGAACAGATCATGGAAGATGAAGAGATGGAAGTAGAAGAATAATACGACGAAATAGTGATACAGTGCAGAGGATAAGGGGTGATAATATGGCAGGCACATACGATGAAGAAACAAAAAGACGTTTGGAAAACCGGAGACGGGAAGCAGAACGCAGAAGGACAGAACAGATTAAACGAAGAAATAATTATCTGTTAGCGGTATGTGGAATAATTGTTGTTCTTATCTTTGTCGTTGGTATTATAAAATCCTGCTCTTCCGGAGACAGTGATAAAAAGACCATAAGCACAACAACGAAACCACCGTATACAGCGGAAACTACTGTAGTACCGGAGGTGACTACAGTAGCAAAGGTGATGAAGAAAACTACAGATAGTGTAAATTTCAGAAAAAAGAAGAAAATCGCTGATAAGTACATTATTGAAACATTGCCGAAGGGAACGGAAGTTGAAGTCGTTGATGAAAGCGATGAAGAATGGTGCCAGATTATATATGATGGAAAAACAGGATATGTAAGTAAAGAATATCTGAAATAAGAATTAGAAGAAAAGTCAAGTGTGCGATTGCATACTTGGCTTTTCTATGAAGGAGAAACAGTGAAAGAAGCATTGGAATATTTAAAGAAGATCAGTAGCTTGGGGAGTGTTCTGGGACTGGAGTCCATCAAGGAACTGCTGAATCGTTTGGGAAATCCACAGCAGCAGTTGAAAGTTGTTCATATCGCGGGAACGAATGGGAAAGGATCCATATTAACGTTCCTGCAAAATATCTTAATGGAAGCAGGGTATCGAGTGGGACGTTATAGTTCACCGGCTGTTTTCGAATTTCGGGAAATGTTCCAAATTGGGAAAGAGTATATTTCTGAGGAAAAATTTAGTGAGTTATTGTTTCGGGTGAAAGATGCGTGTGATGAAATGGTAGCAGAGGGATGGAACCATCCTACGGAATTTGAAATTGAAACAGCGGTGGCTCTTTTGTTTTTTGCCGAAAACCCCTGTGATGTGGTTTTAATTGAGTGTGGAATGGGTGGAGAGACAGATGCCACAAATGTTTTTTCAGAAGTTTTGTGCAGCATTCTGGCATCCATCAGCTTGGACCATATGAAGTTTTTAGGGGATACCGTGGAAGAAATTGCCTCAGTAAAAGCCGGAATTATAAAGGAAAACTGCCCAGTGGTTTCCTCCATGCAAGGAGACGAGGTCAGTCAAGTACTGGAACAGAGGGCAAAGGAAAAGAAGGCTCCATATCGACGTGCCGGAAAAGCCAGTCAAAAAGGGGAGCAGGTAGCATATGTTTCCACTACGGGGAAACAGTATTCCTTTAAAATGTCAATGCTTGGAAGCTATCAGCTTTTCAATGTGGCGACTGCAATTGAAGTAGCAGAGGTTTTGGAACATCAGGGCTTTTCTCTTGAAAACACCGTTGAAAAGGGAATCGAGAATGCCAAGTGGCCGGGACGAATGGAACAGATTTGTGAACACCCGGTGATCTATATGGATGGAGCACATAATCCAGGGGCTGTGAAGGAACTGAAAGATAGTATTGAATTGTATTTTACAAATCAGAGGATAACCTTTATAATGGGAGTGTTGGCCGATAAGGACTTTGAAAAAGAGGTTGAAATGATTGCCGACAAAGCTGTTTCGATTTATACAATTACACCGGAAAATCCCAGAGCACTTTCAGCGGAAAAACTGGCACAAACCATTGGGAAATACCATGAAAATGTAGTGAGTACCAATTCCCTGGAAGAGGCGATTGCATACGCGAAACAGGATGTACTGAATAAAAAAACAGATATGATTCTTGCATTTGGTTCCTTGTCTTATTTAGGGAAACTAAAAAAACTTGTAAGGGAAGAATCAAACAGTTAAAGCCGAAAGGAGAGATTGACATGTTTGAACAGATACAAAAGAATGAAAGTCCAGCCATTCAGATTGGAAATTTAGTGTTAGAGAATGAACCGGTAATCATGGGAATTTTGAATGTTACGCCGGATTCCTTTTCTGATGGTGGAAACTTTAACCAGATGGATCTCGCATTAAAACATACGGAACAGATGATTCAGGACGGTGCAGCAATCATTGATATTGGTGGGGAATCCACCAGACCGGGTTACACACTGGTAAGCAGTCAGGAAGAAATTGAACGGACTGCACCTATCATTGAGGCGATTAAGAAACGGTTTGAAGTTCCGGTATCCTTGGATACCTATAAAGCAGTGGTTGCTGAAGCAGGGATTTGTGCAGGTGCAGACCTGATTAATGATATTTGGGGATTGAAACTTTCCCCGAGGCTGATGAAAGAACATCCGGAGTTTGCAAAAGAAAATGCACCGGAAGAAGGATTCCCGGAATATGCTAATGGGAAAATGGCAAAACTGGTTCGTGAAAAAGATGTTCCGATTTGTTTGATGCATAATCGTGACTGTACGGAATATCAGGATTATTTACCGGATGTGATTGCCGATTTAAAACAATGTATTGAAATCGCACGTGTTGCAGGAATCAAGGATTCAAAAATTATTACGGATCCGGGGGTTGGATTTGGAAAGGATTTACAGCAGAATCTGAAAATCATTCAGTGTGTGGATGAATTAAAGCGGCTGGGATATCCCATTCTTCTTGGTACATCGAGAAAGTCTGTCATTGGACTGGCACTGGATGTAGCAAAGGATGAACGTATGGCAGGTACGGTTGCCACCACCGTTATGGGAGTGGAACGGGGATGTAAAATATTCCGGGTACATGATGTGAAAGAAAATTATCAGGCCATGAGAATGACCATGGAAATATTAAAAGCATAGATGAAAGAGGAAAAAATGGATTATATTCAGATAGAACAATTAGAGGTTTTTGCTTATCACGGATGCAACGAAGAAGAAAAAATCAATGGACAGATATTCTATGTGGATGCAAAACTATATACGGATGTGAAAACACCGGGGATGAGTGATGATTTGGAACAGACCATTAATTATGCCAAGGCCTGTAAATTCATTAACCGATTTATGACAGAGAATCGTTTTGATTTAATTGAGGCGGTTGCAGAGCAGACCAGTCGCGCATTGTTGTTGGAGTTTCCAAAGTTGAAAGCAGTGGAACTTACCATTAACAAACCGAATGCACCGATTAAGTTACCTTTCGGAAATGTGGCGGTTTCTGTATATAGACAGTGGAATAAGGTTTATTTAAGTATTGGTTCCAATATGGGTGAGAAAGAAGCATACCTGAATGCCGGAATTGAGGCATTGTATGATGATTTACAGTGTCGTGTGACAGAGGTTTCCAATTTTATTGAAACGAAACCCTATGGCCCGGTGGAACAGGACAATTTCTTAAATGGATGCATTGGGATTGAGACGTTATATTCGCCACAAGAACTGTTGGAAAAATTGCATGAAATCGAGGCAGAAGCAGGGCGCACTAGAGAAATCCATTGGGGACCGAGAACCTTGGATATGGATATCATCCTCTTTAATGAAGAGGTGATAGAGCAGACTGATTTGCGTATTCCTCATATCGAAATGAACAAAAGACTTTTTGTTTTGGAACCATTGAATCAGATTGCTCCGTATGCGGTTCATCCCCTTTATAAAAAGCCGGTGTGTCAATTATTAGAAGAATTAAAAGACAAAGAGGGAATCAAGGGTGGTTGTGAAGGCTGCCAGGGATGCCCGGCTAAATAATACAGACCATGAAAAATATGTTATAGGAAAGAGAAAAATATGAGAGATTTAGTTGAAAGTAGAAAAGAAATCGATGAAATTGATGAGCAGATTGTGAAACTGTTTCAGCGAAGAATGGATGTGTGCAAGGATGTTGCCACATATAAGCTTCAAAATGGAAAGCCGGTGTTAGACCGTCAGAGGGAATTGGATAAAATTGCCACATTGAAGACGAAGGCAGCAGATAAGTTCTATGCTCATGGGGTAGAAGAACTATATGAGCAGATCATGGCAATGAGCAGAAAAATGCAGTATAAACTTCTGAATGAAGAAGGCGTTAATAATGACATTGGATTCGATATTGTGGAAGTGTTGCCAAAAAAGGATGTAACCGTGGTATATCAGGGGATTCCAGGGGCGTACAGCCAGCAGGCTGCTCACGAATATTTTGGTGAGGATGCAAATTTCTGTAATGTTACCACTTTCCGTGAAGCAATGAAGTATGTCCGTGATGGAAAGGCTGATTATGCAGTGCTTCCGTTTGAAAATTCTTCTGCGGGAATTGTAACAGACGTATATGATTTATCCGTGGAATTCCATAACTACATCGTGGACACGTTTGATGTAAAAATCGAACATTGCCTTTGTGGTCTTCCGGGAAGCAAGATTGAAGATATTCGTGATGTGTATTCACATCCGCAAGCATTTATGCAGAGTAATGAATATATTGAGAAACACGGATGGGGAAAGGTCAATCTGGCGAACACTGCTATTAGTGCCCGTTATATTTCTGAACAGACCGATAAGAGCAGAGGGTGTATTGCCAGCGAGAATGCTGCAAAGATTTATGGATTGGAAATCCTTCATAAAGGGATTAATTTTAATTCCACGAATACGACAAAGTTTATTATTATCAGTAAGGAACGAATGGCTCGGAGAGATGCAAACCTGATTTGTATTAGTTTCGAAATGCCTCATAAGAGTGGTTCTTTATATCAGATGCTTTCTCACATTATTTACAATGATTTAAATATGACAAGCATCCAGTCCAGACCGATTCCGGAACGAAAATGGGAATATCGTTTTTATGTGGAATTCGAAGGAAAGTCTAATCAGCCGGGTGTGGTAAATGCCTTGTCCGGAATTAATGCAGAAGCAATTAACATGAAGATTTTAGGAAACTATTAATAAAAAATGTGGTCCGTATCAAAGGACCACATTTTTTATACCGGAAATTCGATGCCGGCTTTGATTTCCAAAAATTTAATAATGTCTTTATAGACAATTTCGTTTTCTAATTCATTAAACAGTTCATGACGCATATCCGGGTAAAGCTTTGAGTACGTATTGGAAAATCCACAGTGTTTAAAGAACATAACCGATTTCTTGAATGTTTTCTCGTTTCCTTTACAAGGATCGTTAGAACCGGACATGAACATTACCGGTAACGCTGCGTTTTTACTGACCCATCCTTTTTTCGTATAAACTTGCTGCAGTAAGGTCATCAGGATGTAGTAGCCGTTCAGGGAAAAGGTGAATCCACACAATGGATCGGCGTTATAAGCATCAACCACATTTCGATCCCTGCTAAGCCAGCTGTTCCGGATACCTTCTTTATCAAAAGCCTTTTCAAAAGGACCGGTCACTAACTTTGCCATGGTTTCGCTGTGATAACGCCAACCTTTGAAAATAACCATGGTGTCAATCATCAGTTTTGCAATACCGGCCAAAGGATTGTAGGAAGGGGAACCGCTGACGATTAAGGCGTCAATTTCTTTGGCGTATTTTTTGGTGTATGCCCGGACAATTAGGGAACCCATACTGTGTCCTAACAGAATCAGTGGAAGATTCGGATATTCTCTTTTTAAAAACATGGTATAATCATGAACATCTTCGATTAAATCCTTGTAGGTGGATTTATCTCCGAAATAGCCCAAATCATCTTTCGTCAGAACATTTTCTCCGTGCCCACGAAGGTCTGTAATGGCACAGATGAATCCATATTGATTGAATTTTTTCATGGTATCAAAATAGCGGTTTCGATATTCTGCCATCCCATGAACAAACTGAATGATTCCAAGAGGTTTTACACCATCCGGTGGAAATGTAATCGTGTTCGGTCTCATAAGCACTCCTTCAATAAAATACTATCCATATTCTAGCATAAAAAAGCGATGAAAAGAATAGCTCCTCATCGCCTTTATCATAAACTTTAGTTATCGTCATCCATTCCTTCTGTTGTATAAACAGTTCTCTTACGTGCCATTTCATCATTTTCCAGATATTCATCATAAGTAGTAACCTTATCGATTAACTTACCATTGACAATTTCCATAATTCTGTTGGCAGTAGTCTGAACAACCTGATGATCTCGAGAAGAGAAAAGCAGAACACCAGGGAACTTGATCAGTCCATTATTCAAAGCTGTGATACTTTCCATATCCAAGTGGTCTGTAGGTTCGTCAATAACTAAAACATTGGCACCGGAAATCATTAATTTCGAAAGCATAACACGAACTTTTTCCCCACCGGAAAGAACGCGAACTTTCTTCATACCGTCATCACCGGCGAATAACATTCTTCCAAGGAATCCACGAACGTAAGTGGCATCCTTGATTTCTGAGTACTGGGTCAACCAGTCTACAATGACATCATCGCTATCAAAGTCTTTGGTGTTATCCTTAGGGAAATAACTCTGGGAAGTAGTGATACCCCATTTATAAGAACCTTCATCCGGTTCCATTTCTCCCATGAGGATTTTAAACAATGTAGTCTTAGCTAATCCGTTGGAACCAACGAAAGCAATCTTATCTTCGCGCCCAACAATAAAGGAAATGTCGTCTAATACCTTAACTCCATCAATGGTCTTTGATAAATGCTCTACCGTCAGAACTTCATTACCGATTTCACGTTCCGGTCTGAAGTCTATGTATGGATATTTTCTGCTGGATGGTTTGATTTCATCCAATTCAATTTTCTCCAAGGCACGTTTTCTGGAAGTAGCCTGTTTTGATTTAGAAGCGTTAGCACTGAATCGCTGAATAAAGTCCTGCAATTCCTTGATTTTTTCTTCCTTCTTACGGTTAGCTTCCTTCATCTGTTTTACAATTAACTGGCTGGATTCATACCAGAAATCGTAGTTTCCGGCGTAAAGCTGAATCTTCGCATAGTCAATATCAGCAATCTGAGTACATACTTTATTTAAGAAATATCTGTCGTGGGATACCACGATAACAGTGTTTTCAAAATTGATTAAGAATTCTTCTAACCATGCAATGGCATCTAAGTCTAAGTGGTTAGTCGGTTCGTCCAATAACAGAATGTCAGGGTTTCCGAACAATGCCTGAGCTAAAAGAACCTTGACCTTTAAGCTTCCGCTTAAATCCTTCATTAAGTTATAGTGGAATTCAGTATCCACACCAAGACCATTTAAAAGAGTTGCAGCATCGGATTCTGCTTCCCAACCATTCATTTCAGCAAATTCGCCTTCTAATTCAGAAGCACGAATTCCGTCTTCATCGCTAAAATCTTCCTTCATGTAAATGGCATCTTTTTCCTTCATGATTTCATACAGTCTTTGATTTCCCATAATAACGGTATCAAGAACTGTGAATTCATCATACTGGAAGTGATCCTGTTTTAAGAATGAAAGACGCTCGCCCGGAGTAATGATAACTTCACCACTGGTCGGTTCGATTTCTCCAGTAAGAATCTTTAAAAATGTTGATTTACCGGCACCGTTGGCACCAATCAGACCGTAACAGTGGCCCGGTACAAATTTTATGTTTACTTCTTCAAATAATGCTTTTTTTCCAAAACGTAGAGATACATTGCTTGTACTTATCATTTTATTACCTCACTTTATTTTTTTGTGCCGGGAAAGACGACTGATTCCCGCCCGACAACCGTATTTTTTAGTATAACAGTTTTAGGGGATTTAGGCAAATAGTATTACAATGGAAGAAACCTGAATGATAATGAAACACTAAGATTAAATTGACGCATAATATTGTATATTGTGTAATAAGTTCATACTAAGGAAAAGGAGGGGAAACTGGATGATTAAACAGAGAAGCGTAGCCGTTTGTATCATTCTTTCAATTGTTACTTGCGGAATTTATGGCTTATATTGGCTTGTATGCTTAAATGATGACACAAATACTGTTGCAGGAACACCGGAAGATACATCTGGCGTGGTTGTATTAGTATTATCTATTGTAACATGTAGCATTTATCTGTTATATTGGCTTTACAAACAGGGTAATAAGATTGACCAGGTTAAGACATCAAGGGGAATTGCATCAAGTAACTCAGGAATTATTTATTTAGTTCTTGCAATCGTTGGTTTATCAATTGTTTCATATGCATTAATGCAGAATGAATTAAATCAGCTTGCAGCATAATAATTCATAGTAGTCGTTAGACAAAGTTAAAGGAATACTCGAAAGGGTATTCCTTTAATTATGCCTATGTGCTATAATTCCAATATCTATGCGATGATGAGAAAGTGCGGATAATTCACGAAAAAAGATGATTTATTGGCTGGAAGGAGAAGACAACATGGGAATAGATAATATCAAGGTGGAAAGAGGAAATCCTTTGGTGCTTGGGGCATCTGTAATCGGACAGAGTGTAAATTTTGCCATTACAGCAAAAGTTGGAAGCATTTGTGAGGTTGTTCTCTATAAAAAGGGAAAAAAGGAAGAGGCTTTCCGCATCCCATTTGAAACAGCGCAGGTAATCGGAAATGTATTCGCAATGAGTGTTACGGGACTAGATTATCAGCAGTATGATTATAATTTTTCCATTAATGGAAAAATTGTAACGGATTGTTACGCGAAAGCTGTGACAGGCAAAGAAAACTGGGGAGAAACACCGGAAGATATCCGAGGGGTCATTATTGACCATGATTTTGATTGGCAAGGTGACGGACCATTAGGTTATCCTTTTGATGAAACCATTATGTACCGTCTTCATGTAAGAGGTTTTACAAAACACTCCAGCTCAAAATCAAAACATAAGGGAACCTACTTAGGAATTGTTGATAAGATTCCATATTTGAAATCCTTAGGAATTACCATGGTGGAATTAATGCCAGCCTATGAATTCAATGAAGTTAAACCATATCAGGAACCGGCTACATCCATGAGGGGACAGTTTAGCATTGAACGTCCTGTGTTAAATTACTGGGGATATACAGATGGATATGCTTTTTCTCCGAAAGGGTCCTTTGCATTTTCTACGGAGCAGGGCGGACAGGTAAATGAATTTAAATATATGGTTCGTGAATTGCACAAGAATGGAATAGAAGTCTCTATGGAATTTTTCTTTCCGGCAGGGACAAATCCTACATATATATTAGATGCTCTTCATTACTGGGTAATGGAATATCATATTGACGGTATTCATGTAAATTGTGAAGAAGCAGTAATGAAGATGATACAGACGGATAATCTTCTTTGTACCACAAAGATTTTTACATATAGTTTCGCCAATGGAACAGATTTTTACAGTGGTTACGAAGGAAATCGTAATCTTGCAAACTTTAATGATGATTTCATGGTTGCTGCCAGAAAATTCATTAAAGGGGATGAGGATATGCTTAACAGTATTTCCTATAAAATCAAGGCAAACCCTCCGGGAGCTACTGTGGTAAACTATGTTGCAAATCATAATACCTTTACCTTATATGACATGGTTTCTTATGACCGGAAATATAATGAGGCAAACGGTGAAAATAATAACGATGGTGCAGTTTATAACTACAGTTGGAACTGCGGTGTGGAAGGTGACACCAGAAAGCGAACCATTATGGAACTGCGTAAGAAGCAGATTAAGAATGCATTGAGCATGGTTCTTTTAAGCCAGGGCGTTCCAATGATTTATGCAGGAGATGAAATGTGTAATTCCCAAAAGGGAAATAATAATCCTTATTGTCTGGACAACGAAATCTCCTGGACGAATTGGAATACATCAGCTATTGCCAAGGAAACTTTGGAATTCACGAAGAAACTGATTCAGTTTCGAAAAGATCATAAGGTATTACACCTGAGTCGGGAACCGAAGCAGATGGATTATAAATCCTATGGACTTCCGGATTTATCCTTCCATGGAACCAAGGCATGGTATGCGGATTTTAGTAATTTTAACCGTCATTTTTCTGCTATGTATTGTGGAAAATATGCGGAAGTGGAAGGCCAGGAGCAGGATATCATTGTTGCGTACAATATGTTCTGGAAACCGGTTAAAATCGGAATTCCTGCCGCGAGAGATAAGAAGACCTGGAAGATTGCTTTTGCGACGGAAAATCCGAAAAACATTATTGAAAAAGAAGTGGATAAATTATTTACGGTTGGAGCCAGATGTATTATGGTTCTGATTGCAGAATAACGATAAAAAACAACTATCTTTTGCGGTAGTTGTTTTTTGCGTGAAAAAACGAAAACAGGTAAAGGAGAATAAAGATGGAATATGTGATTAAAAACAAGGAACTGTCAGCAATTATTGATTCTTTTGGCGCACAACTGAAATCATTAAAGGACAATGAAAACGGAACGGAATATTTGTGGAGTGCCAGCCCTAAGTATTGGGGAAAAACGTCACCGGTATTATTTCCCTTTATCGGTGTGTTGAAAAATAATTCTTTTCAATATAAGGGAAAAAATTATGCAATGACCCGACACGGTTTTGCCAGAGATATGGAATTCGAATTGAGAGAGCAGGGAGAAGATTATTTGATTCTTGGATTAAAGGCGACGGAAAAGACCTTGGAGTCTTACCCGTTTCTCTTTGATTTTGAACTAGAGCATCGCCTGGAAAACAAGAGGCTGAAAGTCCTTTGGCATATAAAAAATGAAGGAGAAAATACTATGTACTTTTCCGTGGGAGGCCATCCGGCTTTTGCCTGTCCACCGGGAGAAGAAGGAAAACGAACGGATTGTTTTGTAAAATTTGAGGAAAAGGATGAAATCGTAGTTACAGAGATTGACATGGAAAAAGGATTGGTTACCGGGCAGAAGCACAGCATGTCTTTGGAACAGGGAATCCTGCCAATCTCAGAAGATTTGTTTGCTCATGATGCATTGGTGCTGGAAAATCATCAGTGTCACGCGGTGGAACTTTGTGATCAGAAGAAACAGCCATACATCAGGGTAGAGTTTGATGCACCGTTGGTGGGAGTGTGGTCCGTGGCAGACAGCAGTGCATCTTATGTCTGTATTGAACCATGGTACGGAAGATGTGATTCTGTAGATTTTGAAGGTGAAATCAAAGAGCGGGATTGGACCAATGAACTGGAACCGGGAGAGGTGTTTGAAGAAGGTTATGTGATTTCCGGGCTGAATTAAGCTCATTATAGGAATTGGAAGAGGGGCCGGCAGACAACCGTCTTTTTTACATTTGAATGGTTTTCTGATACAATAGTGAGCGTGGCTGAAAAACAAAAAACATGCACAAAAGATGGGAGTAGAAATGTTAGGGAAAATTTTAGAAACGCGAAAAATGAGTCTGACCTTTTTCATTTGTTTCGTGGTAACTGCTTTACTGGTTGGAGCGAATCAGTTATTAATTTCAAAAGGAAAACAGGCAAGGAATTTAAAAGATTACAATGAACTGATTGTGAACGGGACGGAGCAAGAGGGAGAACTGGTTTCGGTGACTCTTTCGGAACTGCCATATCTGGTGGCAACATATGAAGATCAGGGGGTTGAAGATAAATATTATATCCTGGTTGACCAGCATGATATGATGTATGTTGCTTTACTGAGTGATCAGACTTACAAAGAGGTGGAGAAGCAAAGAAAAGAAAAATCAACATACACATTAACGGGACAAATATACAATACTCCTCAAGAATTAAAAGATATTATCATTGATATGTACCGTGAAACTGGGAAGGACCAGGTCAACACGGTTACCTTTGACAATTACTTTGGAACGACATATTTGAATACCAATAAACAAAAATACAGTACGGTGATTTCTGTTATTTCTGTAGTCATCTTTATTTTGGGACTGCTGACTGTGATTGCCGGAGGAATGCTGGTATTTTCTGTTGTCCGGACCCGGATGACCTTAGGAAAGATTTCTTCGGATACTTTAAATTCAGAGTTGGAAATGACGGAATTGTCAAAGTTCCAAAAGGCAAAAATATATATTACGCCACATTATCTGGTGTCTGTGTATTTGGGCCTTCGGGTAGTGAAATTGGAAGAAATCTTATGGGCATATATTAGTCATAGTAACAATCATATTAAAATGGCACGATTAACGATTCACCTAAAAGGGGGAAAACGAATCGAGACCATGAAATGCAAAATGTGGATGGAGGATATTCTGCGGGAGGCTATGGAGGAATTGTTGAAGAAAAAGCCGGAACTCCTTGTGGGTTATTCTTATGAAAATCTTACAGCATATAACGATATGAAATAAACGAAAGGGAAAGTGATTATGGGTAGCAAAAAGGTATTAAAGAAATTAAAGAAAAAAGGAATTGCATTATTGTTTTGTGGAATTTTATTGATTCTCTGTGGGGCATTTTTATGTACTGTTTATACGGAAAAAAAAGATTCGACAATTATAATTTGCGCTGTTGGGATGTTTGCCTGTGGAGGAATTCTGTCATATTTCGGAATTGATTATCTAAAAGGAAAAGGTTCCCGATATGCTAAGAAAAACCCAAAAATATTTGAATTGGCAGATGACCTTGTGAACAATCCAGTATATCAGGATGACTTTGTTGTCATTTCCGGCAGAGCCATTGCACCGAAAAAGGATTTTTCTGCAGTGGCCGATTTAGAGGATGTACTGGCGATTTACGAGAGCATTCATAGAACGAATGGAATTGTGACCAGTCATACGGTGAAAATGGAACTCATCAATGGCAGAGCGGTGAATATTAGTGTCTATGCCAGAAGAAAAGCAACAAAGGATAATATCCTGCTGACAATTGCACACTATTGTCCGAATGCAGCAGTGGGATATTCCGGTGAAGTGATGAACTATGTTCGAGCAAAAAGACGTGAATATAAAGCAGCGTTAGGAAAATAGAAAAATGGACGGGAAAAGAAAAATATGGGTACAATGAAAAGAATTGCTGTGTTAACCAGCGGAGGAGATGCACCGGGAATGAATTCAGCCATCAGAGCGGTGGTTTATGGTGCAAATAAAGCAGAGATAGAGGTGATTGGAATTCTTCGTGGTTACGAGGGACTGATTGACTGGGAAACCAGAGCAGTGACTATTGATGATGTGAGAAATATCAATAATCGGGGAGGAACAATTCTATATTCCAGTCGAAGTGAACGATTTCTGAAGAAAGAGTGGAGAGAAAAAGCGGCAGAGAATCTGAGAAAAAATCAGATTGACGCATTGGTGGCAATCGGTGGTGACGGAACTATGCGTGGAGCCATCGACTTTCAGCAGGAAGGAATCAATACCATATGCATTCCGGGAACCATTGACCGGGATGTGTCCTGTAGTGAGTATACCTTGGGATTTGATACGGCGGCAAACACAGCTACGGATGCCATTGACAGGATTCGTGATTCCTCGGTGTCTCATGAGCGCTGCAGTGTGGTGGAAGTCATGGGAAGAAAAAGAGGTTATATCGCATTGTGGGCAGGAATGGCGGCGTCGGCAGATGCCATTGTCCTTCCGGAAAAGTGGGATGGAAACTTTGATCATATTATCGAGACCTTGAAACAGCGTCATGCTGCTGGGCACGATAGCTATCTGGTGGTAGTTGCGGAAGGCGTGACAGATGCACCGGAACTGGCAGAGTTGATTCGAAAGAAAACCGGAATTGAATCCAGGGTGTCTGTGCTTGGATATATCCAGCGCGGTGGAAGCCCTACAGCGAAGGATCGCATGTATGGGTCTCTGATGGGAGCTTATGCAGTAGAATTGTTGAATCAGGGAAAGAAGAATCAGGTTGTTGCAATTAAGAACGACTTATTGGTTAGCTATGATTTGAATGAGGCACTTCAGATTGCAAACAATGAGCTGGATTCCTTCCAGTATGAGTTGAGTTTGAGTTTGGCGGAGTAGTATTATGATGGCAACTGTTTTTTATTTCAACTGGGAACCGGAATTGATCCGATGGATGCAGCAGTTTATGGGGACAATCGGTGTGTGGATTGCCTCAGCGGTAACGACCTTTGGAGAGAAGACGATTCTGGTTGTGATTTTGGGATATCTGTATTGGTGTCGTGACAAAAGACTTGCGAAAATATTAGGAGTCAATTTGGTCGTGGCAATGATTGCCAATCCTATGCTAAAGAACCTGGTCTTTCGGACCAGACCATATTTTAATCATGAGGGAATCCAGTGTCTAAAGCCGGTGGATTCTTCCGCGTCGGTTTATGATATTTCGGCACAGGGATATTCCTTCCCCAGTGGACATGCAACCAATGCAGCGACGGCCTTTGGAACCTTGTCCATAAGAAAGGAAAAATGGATTTTCTTCCTAATCGGTGTTGGAATTCCTTTGGCAGTTGGAGTTTCCCGAGTGGCATTAGGAGTTCATTATCCGACGGATGTTATTGTTGGATGGATTTTAGGATATGTCATTGCCTTCCTTGGAACATGGATTCAGAGCCGGGTGAAACGGGAAAAACTTTTTCGGTCCTGTCTTTTCCTGATTGTCTTAACAGGATGCTTTTATTGCAGGACCAACGAGTATTTCACTGCTTTAGGGGTGATGTTGGGATTCTTCCTGGCGATTCCTTTTGAGGAACGATTCGTAAATTTTGAAGTAACCAAAAGCATTCCTTGGGGTGCTCTTCGAATTGCCGGCGGAATCGGGGTGTATCTGGTAGTGAATCAGGTTTTAAAACTTCCGTTTTCTAAGGAGTTTATGGAATCCATAACCTGGCAGGCACAGTTGATTCGCGTGATGCGTTATGGTGTGATAATATTTTGTATGATTGCGGTGTATCCGCTTTGTTTTAAAATGAGAAAGAGAAAAGGAGAATAAGATGGTTAAACATGTAATTTTATGGCAGTTAAAAGATGAATTGTCAGAAGAAGAAAAAGAAAATGTAAAGGATGGAATCAAGGAAGGGCTGGAAAGTCTTCAGGGAAAGATTCCTGGATTGATTGATATTAAGGTCAATAAAAAAGGATTGGAATCATCCAATGCAGATGTGATGTTGGATTCCACCTTTGAAGATGAAGCAGCATTAAAAGGCTATGCGGTTCATCCGGAACATGTGGCAGTGGCAGACGGAAAGGTTCGTCCATACACAAAAAACAGAGTATGTTTAGACTTTGAAGTGTAACAGGACAAATTTAATAAAAGTGTTTTTATAAATAAGAAAAGGAAGAGGTGTTTTACCAAACAGGTAAGACGCCTCCTTTTTTATGAAACTTTAAAAAACGTGTCGATTTTTTCAAGGTGGCAGGGGGTCATTTTTTATTTATTCTTTCAAAATTTAGAATGTAGGCGTTAACAAAAACTGTTTTCAAAAAATAGTGAACCATTATAAAAAATTTAACACTTTTTGAGGGGTCAGATTCTTCTTATACTTGCTTTGCACGTTAAAAACGAGCGGAGAAAAATATCTAGAGGAGAGAAGAAGGAGAAAAAAATGAGAAAGATTACGAAGAAAATTGTATCAGTCGTAACCAGTTGCGCTATGGTCGTTGCTTTAGGAGCAGCAATTCCACAGTTTAGCGTAAAAAATGTAAGTGCAGCAAATGCATCTTCCAAATTGATTTGGAGCGATGAATTTAATGGAAGTTCATTAGACACATCAAAGTGGAATTATGAAACAGGCACCGGTTCCGGTGGATGGGGAAATAATGAAAGACAGTACTACACAAACAGAACGGACAATGTGTACGTATCTGGCGGATCTTTACATATTAAGGCAAAAAGAGAAAATTACGGTGGAATGAACTATACATCCGGAAGAATTAAAACAGCCGGAAAGTTCTCATTTAAATATGGATATGTGGAAGCAAGATTAGCACTTCCGGCAAGTTCAGGTATCTGGCCTGCATTCTGGATGCTCGGTGAAAACATTGGCAGCGTAGGTTGGCCGGCATGTGGAGAAATCGACATCATGGAAGCAATCAATGCAGAATACAAGACCTATGCTACATGTCATTGGAATGCAAACGGACATGCAGAATACGGACGTTCTACAGGAAACTTCGATATTACACAGTTCCATACATACGCATTGTCATGGGACAAGGATTATATCAGAATGTATGTAGACGGTGGAGAAGTTTATGTAATGCAGATTACAAATGGCACCGGAGATACTGATGAATTCCACAAGCCATTCTTCCTGTTATTGAACGTAGCAGTTGGTGGTAACTGGCCGGGATTCAACATTGATGAGGGTGCACTTCCACAGGAAATGAAGGTTGACTACATCCGTGTATATCAGGATGGTGGTAACTCACAGAATAACAATAATAACAACAACAACAATAACAACAACAATAATAACAACTCAGGATCAAATACATCTACACCATCTTCAGGAATGGGAATGAACTATGCAAGCGGTTCTTCTGCAACAGCATTTGTAAATAATTCTAAGTGGGCTGATATTCACTACACAGTAAATGGTGGAGCACAGCAGAATGTACGTATGACACAGAGCGGAAGCAAGGCTACTTATACCATCAACGGATTAAGCAGTGGAGCAACGGTTAAGTATTGGTTCACATACAGTGACAATTCAGGATTTGTTCGTGATACTCAGAGCTACACATATACACATAAATCAGGAAGCTCAAGCAACTCCGGATCAAACAATTCCGGATCAAGCAGTTCCGGCTCAACAAACACAGCATCAGGCGATGTTTACATTTATCAGGATGCAAACTACGGTGGACGTTCCGCTTCTTTAGGCGTAGGAAATTACAACCTTGCATCTCTTCAGGCAAAGGGATTCAGAAATGATGATCTTTCATCCATCAAGGTTCCTTGGGGATATAAAGTAATCATGTACGCTGATGATAACTACAGCGGATCTACAAAGACATTGTATGCAGATTCTTCTTATGTAGGAAATGACTGGAATGACAAAGTATCTTCTATCAAGGTACAGAGAGCACAGTACAAGATTAAAAACCGTCACAGCGGACTTTGCCTTGATGTTAGCGGTGGAAGCAAAGACAATGGAGCAAATATTCAGCAGTGGTCTGACAACGGATCTAATGCTCAGAAATTTGAAGTACGTTTTAATGCATCTGATTCCACGTACGTTTTAGTAAATGTTGGAAGTGGAAAAGCAGTTGATATGGGCGGATGGTCTAAAGACAACGGCGGAAACGCTCTTCAGTGGGATAACAACAATACAGATAACCAGAGATGGTTCATTACTCCGGTTGATAACGGATATTCATTCTTAATTAACAAATACAGCAATAAGGGACTTGAAGTTGGTGGATGGTCTACATCAGCTGGTGGAAATGTACAGCAGTGGGATTACAAGGCACAGGCAAATCAGCAGTGGCAGTTTATCAGAGTAAACTAAAAAATTAAGGAAGTTTGGAAAGCATGGGGGAACCATTCCTCTGTGCTTTCTTGATGATAAGGGGAGCAAAGCGTAACTACAGGCAAAAAATTTAGACAGAATGGAGAGTAGTAAAATGATCAGAAAAAAACTGATGGCCGTGTTACTATCGGTAGCAATGATTGCTACGATGGCACCGGCAACAAGCAAGACTCAGGAAGTGAAAGCAGCTTCCGCAGGCACACGAGTAGTAGGATATTTTCCATCTTACAGAACTTACGCAATCAACTCGGTTGATTTTTCAGCAATGACTCATTGTATGTTAGCATTCATGACATACTCCAATGGTACATTGACTTCCGGATTTTCCGGCGGAGATGTACAGACCATTGTAAACAAGTGTCACGCCAGCGGAACCAAGGCAATGATTGCCATCGGTGGATGGAACGGATTTGACTCCAGCGATAATCCTTTCGGAACAGCGCAGAAGAGAACCAACTTTGTAAATCAGGTAATGAACTATGTAAACACCTATAACTTAGACGGTGTCGACATTGACATTGAATTGACCGATGCCAACATCTGGAACAACTACAATGCATTGGTTTCAGAACTTTCCGGTAGATTAAAATCTCAGGGAAAACTTCTTACTATGGCGGTTTCTACATGGTTTACCGGTTCTATCAGTAATTCAAC
Organism: uncultured Lachnospiraceae bacterium; assembly: GCA_902766735.1. Lineage (GTDB taxonomy): Bacteria > Bacillota > Clostridia > Lachnospirales > Lachnospiraceae > Eubacterium_G. The sequence continues at coordinate 2,502 of CACXEU010000030.1, read as the reverse complement.
TTACCGGTATTTTGACTTCTTAAACCTGATGTCTTATGACTACAATCAGAGTGGTACCGGAGAAGTAGCACCTTGGTCACAGATTTATGACATGGTTTCCTATTACGGAAGCAGAGGTGTAAGCAACGACAAGCTTGTCATCGGTGTTCCTTTCTATGGATACGGTGCAGGCGGCGCAGCAAAAACTTTTGCGGAAATGGTTGCAATGAATCCGGCTTATGCAGACATGGATTACGCAGCAGGTGTTTATTACAACGGAATGAGCACCATCCGAAAGAAAGCAGAGTACAGCAAGTCTTATGGCGGAACTATGATTTGGGAAGTGGCTCAGGACTCTTTCGGAACATATTCTTTATTGAATGTAATTAAGCAGGTAATGAAGACCGGAAATAATAACTCCGGAAACAACAATTCAGGAAATAACAATTCCGGCAACAACAACTCCGGAAACAATAACTCCGGAAATACATCCACACCATCCTCAGGAATGGGAATCAATTATGTGAATGCTTCTTCCGCAACAGCCTATGTGAATGACTCTAAGTGGACAGACATTCACTATACAGTTAATGGTGGAGCACAGCAGAATGTACGTATGAATCAGGATGGAAATAAGGCAGTTTATACCATCAACGGATTAAGCAGCGGAGCAACTGTGAAATACTGGTTCACATACTGTAACACATCCGGATATGTTCAGGACACTCAGAGCTATACCTATACACATACCGGTTCAGGAAACAGTAATAGCGGAAACAACAATGGAAGCAACACCGGTTCTAACACAAACACAGGTTCCGGCGATGTGTATATTTACCAGGACGCAAACTACGGCGGACGTTCCGCATCTTTAGGAGTAGGAAACTACAATCTTGCGTCTCTTCAGGCAAAAGGCTTCAAGAATGACGACCTTTCATCCATCAAGGTTCCTTGGGGATACAAGGTAATTATGTACGCAGATGATAACTTCAGTGGATCCACAAAGGTGGTAAATGGAGATACCGCTTATGTAGGAAATGATTGGAACGACAAGGTTTCATCCATCAAGGTTCAGAGAGCACAGTATAAGATTGTCAACAGAAATAGTGGACTTTGTCTTGATGTTAGCGGTGGAAGTAAAGACAATGGTGCAAACATCCAGCAGTGGACAGATAACGGAACCGTAGCTCAGAAATGGGAAGTACGTTTCAATGCAGGAGATTCAACGTACGTTTTAGTAAACGTAGGTAGCGGTAAGGCAATGGATATGGATGCATGGTCAAAAGATAATGGAGGCAATGCAATCCAGTGGGACAACAATAATACTGATAACCAGAGATGGTTTATTACTTCTGTTGATAACGGCTATACATTCTTGATTAACAAGAACAGTAATAAAGCGTTAGATGTAGAAGCTTGGTCAACTGCAGCAGGTGGCAATGTACATCAGTGGGATTACGGCGCACAGGCTAATCAGCAGTGGAAATTTGTTCAGGTAAATTAGTAGAAGAGAAAACATAAGTTTCATAATAAAAAGAGAAGCAGGAGGTCAGATTACTGATCGTCCTGCTTCTTTCATTTTTACAGCAGATTTCTATTCCGGTATGGATTGGATTTCTTATTCCGGATATACCAATCGTTCTTCCGTGATATCTTGAAGAACTTCTTCATAAAATTTCTTGCTGATATATTTTGCCATGTTGAGATTCATATCGAGATAATTACCACAGTCCTTGGCGCATGCTCCCGGAACCTCGCCTTCAAAATCTTTCATGAAAGCATACATTTCCTGAACCAGTGGAAGAACATCCTTAGAAGAATAGTCGCCGGCAAGTACCATATAAAAACCGGTGCGGCAACCCATTGGACCAAAGTAAATTGTCTTATCAGCATAGTCTTTGTGATTTCTCAAAAAGGTAGCTGCCAGATGTTCGATGGTATGAATTTCTGCAGTGTTCATTACCGGTTCGAAGTTTGGGCGGGTCATACGAATGTCAAAGGTTGTAATCACATTCTCTCCCACCTGATCTTTTCTGGATACATAAAGCCCAGGTAAAAGCTTCAAATGGTCTATTGTAAAACTTGTAATTTTTTCCATAATAATTCTCCAATCTGCCGTGACGAAACGGCGTATTCTTTTCAAGAGAGATGATAGCACAAAAAGGGAGAAGGCCGCAAGGGGGGGAGATATGTGAAACAAAGCAAATGTGAGAATGGAGGCGAAGTAAAACAAGTCATTGTATTGCACCTGGGGTTTTGGTAAACTACTTTCGTGAAGAAATTGTACTCTGGAAGTATGTTTTGCTCTGTAGGGTGCACATGAGAGAGTCGACTAGTGGAGGAACTGCACCCTAGAAGCGTGTTTTGTTCTGAGGGGTGCACATAAGAGAGCGAGTTTGCGACGAAACTGCACCCTAGAAGCGTGTTTTGTTCTGAGGGGTGCACATAAGAGAGCAAGTTTGCGATGAAACTGCACCCTAGAAGCGTGTTTTGTCCTGTGGGGTGCACATAAGAGAGCAAGTT
>CACXEU010000029.1 GCA_902766735.1 uncultured Lachnospiraceae bacterium | reverse complement strand
ACTCTCACCGCAGAGTTATAGTCTTCCTCGCGGTAGGCTTCGCCCACTTCATTTAACTCTGCCTTAAAGCTGTCGCAAGTAATCGCTTTATTCTCTGCCAACATCTTTAACATAAGAAGTTCATGGGGACGTTTGCCGTTAATAACAGTGGATGAAATAAATTCAATCACGGCCTCTTCTTCATTGCTAAATCTAACCGTATAATCCTTGTCCACCTTTCTTACGAACTGGTCGTATGTCTTAGCATAATCAATAAACAGCATCGGATCTATCTCGCCATGCTCATAGAAATCCAGGATTGTCGGAATTCTCCCAAGCTTGAATTTCAGCTGCATATATTTATCAGTCAGCATCTTTTTCGTCGTGGACATCTTATCAATGGATGCAAAAATCTTCTGCTTTGCCACCTCGTCGAAATGAATGGTGGAGCAACCCGGAATCACCCTGGACCCCTCGCGGACATACTTACGAATGGTATCCTTGTTGTAACTTCTATCTCCTGACAGGGCAATTGGAATCATAAAGTTATTCTGATAATTGCCAATGAAATCAAGCACAACAACATATTCCTTGTCATTAGCCTTTCTAAGCCCACGTCCTAACTGCTGTACAAAGACAATCGGACTCTCTGTTCTTCTAGCCATTATGACCTGATTGACCTGTGGGATATCCACACCTTCATTGAAGATATCCACCGTAAATATATAATCAAGCTTATTCTTCAGGTTGTCCTGCTCTAATCTTCTAATAGCTTCTTCACGTTTCTCCTGCGAGTCATCGCCGGAGAGTGCAATCGTATCGTAACCTCGCTTATTAAATTCCTCTGACAACTGATTGGCTTCCTTTTTACTACTGCAGAACACCAAACCTTTCACTCTGTCTCCACTGTATCCATAAAACTCAGCCTTCTCAATGATGTGATTTACGCGCTCACTGCATACCAGATAATTGAAATCAGAAGTCTCATCGATCCCAATTCCATCTACCTCAATATCTGAAATTCCAAAGTAATGGAATGGACAGAGCAAATCTTCCTCCATTGCCTTTTGAAGACGAATCTCGTAGGCAATGTTATTGTCAAACAGTTTATAAATATCATAACCATCAGTTCTCTCCGGACTGGCCGTCATTCCAAGCATAAACTTAGGATTGAAATAATCGATAATCTTCTGATAACTCTGGGCTCCTGCCTTGTGGGTCTCGTCGATGATAATATAGTCAAAGTAATCCCTGGCAAAAGACTTTAATGTTTCATCCTTTGACATAGTCTGCACTGTTGAGAACAGATAGTCAGCCTCCCTGTCCTGATGATTTCCGGTTAGCAGTCCTGTGTTAATTCCATTGCCAAGAACATCTTTGAAGCTGTCTTCCGCCTGCTTTAAAATCTGCTCGCGGTGCACGAGGAACAACATCTTCTTTGGTGCGAAATTACGCACGTCGAAAGCAGAGAGATATGTTTTACCGGTACCTGTTGCTGATACCAGCAATGCCTTCTTCTCCCCCATCGTCCTTAAATTATTCAGTGCTTTTGTTGCTTCTCGCTGCATCAAATTGGGTTTCAATGTATAAGAACGGATTCGTTCCACTTTGTTAACCGCTCTTGCTTTTCTCTGTTCACGATACTGCGGTACGTATTCTTCCGTAATCCACTGTTCTGTGAGAATATTTGCTCGTTCCCACATACTTTCAAACTCTAGATTGGTTTCTAAAATCAACTCGCCCTGTTCCAGCGACGTCACTTTTAGATTCCACTCTTTGTTGGATTTCAAGGCATTTTGCGTCAGGTTAGAACTTCCAACGATAAATGTCTTCTTTTCGCCTTCCGTAAACATGTATCCTTTCGTATGAAAATTTTCTTCGGTTACAATTCGTACCTCCAGGTTAGAAAACTTAAGTAATTCCTTTAATGCATCCGGTTCATTAAAAGACAAATAATTAGTTGTTAAGATTCTTCCTCTTACTTGCGGCTGTTTCCGTTCCAGTTCTTTCAAAATGTCTTTGAGAACAATTAAACCACTTTTCGTGATAAAGGCCACCGAAAACCAGAAGGTGTCACAGTTTTTCAGTTCCTGCTCGATGTACGCTAAAACAGTGTTTCCTTTACGTGTATTGTTATATAACAGCTTTGGACGTAAAGCTTCTTCCGATTCGTAAGTCGCATCAATAAAACTTGTCTTACTAGACGATAAAATTTGTTCTGCTAAATTTGTCATAGATGTACGTTCCTTTTATTTTGATACAATCATTTTACTAGATTCAAAGGAGCTGGGCAAGCTATAACAAGTCATCCTAAAAATCCAATGACACGCCCCCTCCCATATGCCAAACTATAACAACAGATAATAGAATTACGTTCTAATATCTCATAGGTGCAAGAATAAAACTGAAAAAATCATCGGTTCGGTAATGTAGCTGCACACAAGAAAAACACCACCGCAGTGATGCGAAAAATATTGGTTGTATTTAATTTTTCACGCTTTGCAAAGAAATAACTAAAAATAATAGCTGACATCACAGTACATACGAACATTAAATTGTAAATTACCATAGGTGTTCCAAATAGTTCAATGTTGGATGAATTAATATGTATCATGAACTTGTCTCCATTTTCTTTTCATTTTTTTCGTATTTTCATCATAGCATACTTTTGTGTTGGTTTATATGACAAATGATAGTATAATGAACCCTATAACAAAGATTGTAAAGAACTGGAGGATGCCAAATGTCTATCACTGGATATTTAACAGAACATTGGGGATTAATAATTGTTTTGATAGGTCTCTTGACAATTATTTTTTCAGATGCACACTTAGAGCGGGGAATGCTTCGTCGTATGGCTGGAATTGTCATTCTTCTTTTTGTGTATTCCAGCAGCTGTTATGTAGAAACATATCTTGGTAATCAAGCGAATTATACTATTCTCCGACCTATTTTATCTGCGGTCAATTATAGTCTGATTGTATATATTCTTGTGAATATTATCCTAATTGTATATCCACAGCATAATGTTTTTTTCTGGATTCCAGCAACGCTTAATTGCCTTCTTTGTTTTATCTCGGTTAAGACGAAAATCGTCTTTTACTTTTCTGCAGATAACCATTTTGGACGTGGGCCATTGGGCTATCTGACTTACTGGATTTGTCTATTTTATTTAGTATATTTAATTGTAATCATCTTTCACAACGCCAAAACGAAGGCAGAAGATTATACCTTACCTATTTTCATGACGTTATCTTCAATTATGTGTTTGGCCATGCCATTGATTTTTGAACATATGGCATCCCATTGGTTTAATGTAACGATTGCAATCAATATTCTTTTTTATTACATATATATTTTACAACAATACACAAAGAGAGATCCCCTAACGAATCTCCTAAATCGTCAAAGTTATTATCGAGATGCGGAAAAATATATGAACTCCATTACAGCTTACATTGCAATGGATATGAACGGTCTCAAGGAAATCAATGACCGGGACGGTCATTTAGCGGGCGACCTGGCACTAAAGACGCTGGCCGATTGTTTCTGGACGGTTGCTCACCACAAACACCGCGTTTATCGAATCGGTGGTGATGAATACGCGATTTTATGTGTTGACACACCGGAAGAAAAGGTTCAAGAATTAATCCGACAGACTCAGGAAGAATTAGAAAAAACGGATTACTCCTGTTCCATAGGCTATGCCATGAAGCAGGAGGGCAGTACTCTGGATACCTTATATCAGAGTGCCGACGAAATGTTATATCAGGAAAAGCAGAAATATTATGAACGTACTGGGAAGAAACGACATCGTAGCTAAACCCTTGATTAAAAAAGACTTCGGAAAAAATCCGAAGTCTTTTTTGTATCCTAGCACTAATCATTCCTCGTTCGTCTCTACCTTCTTAATTTTCCCGCTGACATCCTTCTCCAATTCCATTTCCTGAAATTCACCATTATTGGACAGGCACATACCGAATCCCGGAGTGACATCAAACTCTGCCTGTGCTTGATCAAATGCAAGCTCTAGAATGTGTCCTCCTTTTGTCTTATCGTCAGAAATAAAATGGAAATGCCAGCCCGGTGTGTTCAGGCCATCCATATAGTCAGGACAATAAAGTGCCACAATGGTTCCGTTCTGTTCTTTTCAGTTAATCTATGGAGCATTACCCCTTTAACTCATGTTTACGAAGGTACATATTTTGATCCGCCCTGGAGAAAACATCTTCGAAGGTGTAATCTTCCTCTTTCCGATATTCTGTCATTCCCATTGCTACCACAACCTGTCCTTCCGATTTTTGTCGGTTCATTCGCTCATTAAAAGTATTCTCTAATTCCTTTCGATTCTCGAAATCATTGTCTTTAAGGACCGCAACAAATTCATCGCCGCCGATTCGGAAAACAGGACTGTTCTCAAACACCTCGCTGATGATTCCGCAAGCAGATTTAATATATTCGTCTCCCTTTTTATGGCCGAAGTTATCATTGATTTTCTTAAGACCATTGATATCAAAGACCGCAATGGCAAATTCATCTGCGCTTCCTTCTTGAACCTGAATGTCCTTCCGGCTTTCAAACTCCGCATATGCCACCTTCTGCATTTCATCCGAACCTGTAATCTTATGAATAATTATAACGCAATTACGTCATTTATACCATATTCGGGGGGCTAATTTTCCGGTCTCCAACGCTCAGCATAACTCCAATTCAGTTCTTTCGGTGGGTTCTGAATCTGCTTATATCCTTCGTACATTAATTCACACAACTCCTACTTCTAATATAAAATCCTCCTTAACATGTAACTCACCTGTTAAGAAGGATTCCTTTGATCTAATATATTTTCCTTATCTCCCTGGAAATTCCATACCTCAACTTAAACGCTTCCAAATCATGCCCATCCCGTATAAACATTACCTCTTTAAATTCGCCGGTATGAATGTCGCGAAATCCTGCCACTTGTTCTCCATTGCATATACTGGTTTTTATGATTGGTTCCTTGTTTTCCACATCGTATTTCGGGACTTCTTCTCGTTTTTTCTTACTAAAAAACACTTCCATCACCTGCCGTTTCACTTAGTTCAGTCGACCCTTTTCTCATGCTTTTTCCGTTCAAAATCTCATAGAAACATTTTACCATAACCTGCTTTTTCATTCTACATAATAAAACAAATACCCTACGGTCTTTCCGTAGGATATTTTCTGTTTCGGGCGAACAATTAAGTCGTCTATTTTTTCTTGTTATCTGTCGCATATACTCTTTCTTCCATAATCAGCTCACACACCACTCCTCTGCCCATCTTATACAGTACTTTCCCATATGCATTATCGCCAATCTTGTCGTAAATTCTGCCCGCGCTGTAGCACTCGCCAATCACGGTATTGCAGCTATTTGCTACATGACCAATCGCTGCCACCCCCGGAAGTTTCACAAGGATTGCCTCATTGTCATACTTGTTATCCGGTTCCTTTTCAAGCATCACTTCCATCCCCGGCTCAATAAATTCGTCTCCCTCAAAAAAGTGCATTCCTGTTATTGTAAAATAAATCTTCTTCATCATAATCGTATCCTCCTCACTCATTTTTACATTTTCTTAAAGTTTCTGGATGGGTTATTTCCCTCCTCCTAAACTCCTTGAATGAAAAACTAAAACCCAACTGAATTTTCGCCTAATTACATAAAACTCGTTTATGAGCTCGTTCAGCACCTTATTCGGGGT